>JBATPX010000283.1:0-7263 GCA_049291695.1 Defluviicoccus sp. | reverse complement strand
CGGTCACACCGCCCGCCACCGTCGCCGCCGGTGCGGCCGCCTGGGGGGAGACGAGCGGCGGGCCCCCTCGGGAGGAGGACCTGCGCGCGTCGCTCGGCGCCGAACCGCCGGGGCGGTTCTCGCCCATCTTGTGCCCGCTTTACGTGATGGAGAAGGGCCGGCGGCTGGACCTGCGCAACGAGGCGTTCACGGTGATCGACGGTGAGGTGGAGCTGCTGGCGGTGCCGCCGGGCCAGGTGGACCGGATCGAGCTCGGCCCGCACGTCAGCATTTCGGATGCGGCAATCCGCCAGGCGATGGCGTGGCGGGTGCCGGTGGCGATGGTCAACGGTTTCGGCGAAGAGGTCGGCTGCATCACGCCGAAGCTGGCGCGGCGGGCGGATCTGCACCTGGCGCAGGCGGCGTGCGCGCTCGATCCGGGCAAGCGCGTGGAGCTGGCGCGCATCATCGTCCAGGCACGCTTGCGCAACCAGCACGCCCAGCTGAAGCGCCTCAACCGCGAGTCCGGCGTGGCGAAGGTGACGGCCGCCACCGAGGCGATCGCGAAGCTGACGCGGCGGACGCTCTCGGCCAAGCGCGTGAGTGAACTCCTTGGCTTCGAGGGGGCCGGCACTGCCCAGTACTGGCCGGCCTTAGGCGCCTGCCTGAAGCACGGCTGGCAGCTGAACGAGCGCACCCGGCAGCCGCCCAAGGATGCCGTCAACGCCGTCATCTCCTGGCTGGCGTCGATGCTGGCGCGTGACCTCTATGCGCTGATCCTGCGCCGCGATCTGCACCCCGGTATCGCCGTCCTGCATGGCAGCCAGGATGAGCACGATGGTGCGGTCTACGACCTGATGGAGGAGTTTCGCGCGCCGTTGAGCGAAGGCCTGGCGGTGGCACTGTTCAACAAGCGTCACCTGCGGCCTGAGCATTTCTTCGCTCGCGAGGACGGCGGCGTGCGGCTCGGCCGTGAGGGCGGAGAGGCGGTCATACGCGGCTATGAGGCCAGGCTCGATGCGCGGGTGAAGAGCCGCCGCCTCAAGGCGGAGACGAGCTGGCGCGGCCTGATGCAGGAGCAGGTGAATGCCTACGCCCGGCATATGCTGGGCAATGAGCGCTATCGGCCGTATCTGATGGACTACTGAGGATGGCCAGGAACGAGCGAAGGGTCCGGGTCTTTGCCTACGACGTCGTCTCCGACCGGATGCGCAACAAGGTCGCGGACATCCTCGAAGACGTATCGGTGCGGGTGCAGCTCAGCGTCTTCGAAGGACGGCTGACCGACCGGGAGCTCGACGGGCTGATGGCGCGGCTGGAGCCGTTGTTTGAGCCGGGCGACAAGCTCCGTGTCTACACGCTGCCCAACACTTTGCTCGCCGATTGCCGGCGGATCGGCGGTGCGCCGCTGCCGGAACAGCAGGGCTTCTGGCTGTTGTGAGCGCGCCCTACGACCGTGGCTCCGGGCATTCGCTGCTAAAGGAGCGGCTGGAGGGCCCGGCCGTTGTGCTCGATTTCGATAGCCTGCCAGACCACTGGCAGCGGACGATCCTCGTTTTCGAGTGCGAGCGGCCGAGCGGGCTCGAGGACGGGCCGTGGCTGGCGGCGGCGCTGCGCGGCGCCTGGGGGCAGCAGCTCATGCACCAGGCGGAGAGCGTGGGCGAGAGGCCGGCAGATCCGTTCGGCCGGCCGAGTGCCCGCGATGTCTTTTTCCGAACGCACGCCTGGGTGACGACGAAGCTCCCGGTGCCGCGGCCGTTCGTCATCACCGTCGCACCTGAGGCCAAGGTGATGCGGATCGCGCTGACCCTGTTCGGCTTCGCCGGCTTCTGGCGCAAGGCGGCGCGCGATGCGATGGCAGCCGCACTGGAGAGAGGCTTGCCGCTGCGTGAAGGGGGCTGGCAGCGGCGGCCGTGGAGGCTCATGGATCTCTACTGGGGCCGCAGCGAGACAGTCGCCATGCCCGAAGAACCTCCCACTGAGCTGGTGATCAGGCTGACAACGCCGTTGTGCCTTAAGGCGAGCGGTCCGCTTGCCAATGACGTCGACGAGCTGGTGATGTCGCTGGTCAACCGCTTGAGCGGTCTCGCCCGCTGGCAGGGGGTGCGGATCGAAACCGACTGGAGCGGCTGGCGGGAGATCTCCAAGCAGCTCTCGGTGCGGTGGCTGGAGACCCGCGTCTACAGCCTGCGCCGCTTTTCCTCGGCGCAGCCCGGGCGGGAGATTCCGCACGCTGGCGTCCTCGGCCAGTTCAGCGTCGAAGGGCCGCTGCGGCCGCTGATGCCGCTGTTCTTCCTCGGTGAGACGGCGCATGCGGGCGCGCGCACGGCCTTCGGTTTCGGTGCGTATGAGCTGATCGGCTGGTAGGCGAAGCGCTGCCCGATCAACCGACGAGCGGCAGCAGCAGGAGACCGAAGGCCAGGACCGCAATCGCGCCCCACCACACCCGCTTCGCCGGCAGGCACTCCAGCCACTTTTGCAATTTCTCGAACCAGGTGTGAATGCCGAGGAAAACGATCACCGCGAGCGCCAGCACGATCAAGAGCCAGGGGATCGTCTGCGGCTTGAGCGCGCTCGCTTCGAAAAAATTCATGCCGAAGAAACCCGTGATCACCGCCAGGATCAGGCCGGGGTACGCCACCTTGTTCAGACGCTCGGCGCCAAGCGCGACCCGAAGCTGTTCTCCGTTGTCGAGAAAGGCGTTGGTCTCGGCGACCTCGCGCGCAAGCTGGTCGTACATTTCCCGCGTGCGCAGGTGCCTGCGAACGAGGGCGAACAGCTCCTGGCCCTGGATCTGGGCGGAGATCTGCTCAAACCAATACCGGTTGGTGAAACGCAGGATGTCTTCCTGGATCGCGCGGGCGTCCTTGGCGAAGCCCGTTTTTCGCCGCAGAGCGTGCGATAGCCGGTCGGACAGTGTGAGCAGCGCTACCTTCTGAAAGTGTGCGATCAGGAGAAGCTGGAAGTAATGCCGGCGGAGGTGGCCAGCTGCGACGTCGCGAAAGTAATTAAAGGGGCTGGCCTGCCCATCCCACTGCCCGACTGCGGTCAAGCCGAACCCGCAAACCAAGTAGCGCGTGTTCTTCCAGCCCGAGCCTGGCTGCCAATAGCGGTCGTAACAGTAGTCGTGCTCGAAGGTGTCCAGGAAATCGTCGGCGTAGGAGTAATCGTGACTGTCGCCCGGGGTGTCGGCGAAACACAGCCGGATCCAGTCGGCCCGGCTGATAGCGGAAGGATCCGGGACGGAAACGGTGAGAAGGAATGGCGCCCGGTCATCGCCGGTCTGCGCCAAAACGACGTCAGCGCTGAGATCATACCCTTCGAGCGGAAGACCGCTGCCACCGCTCGGCTTGAGCAGCGCCCGCCAGGTTGGGTGCATCGGCGGGCAGCGGCGGTTGAGAGCATGGTCGATGTATCCCAATGCGTTGTGACCGAGGCAGGGATCGAAAGCAGTGGAGCCGTCAGGATCGGTGATCCAGGTCAGGCTTGCCGGGTAGCGCGCCTTTAGCACTCCTGCGTGGTTGTCGAAGAACGGCGGATAGGTCCGGCGCAGGCTTTCGACGATGGTGAGGCTATCGGCCAGCGACAGATTTTCGCGATAGGCTGGAACCGGGGCTTTCCGGTTCGCCTGTTTCGCCAGCGCGGCGTCGAAGGCCAGTTCGACAACCAAGATCGCGTTGCCGGTATCGAAAACGTAGAGATTGAGACGTTCCACCTTGAGGCGATAACGAGGCCACGTGTCCGGTTGTTTCTCTCGGTCTGGAATGGCGAAATCGAGCGCTTCGATATCGTTGCGGCGATACAGCCGGACGGGCGTGGAGTCCTGCGGGCAGGTGGGATCGCCGTAAAGAAACCGTTGCACGTAAGGCTCGAAGTAGACGAATTCCTGATAAGTATCGACCAGTCCTGTCCCCGTCGCCTGGGCATCTTCCGGTAAATGGCGGACAGGATCGGGGACGGGTTGCCACACGCCGGCTGGCTGCTGCCGTTCCAAGACGCGATCCAGCGCCGCGACCAGTTTCTCGCCGGTGACCAGGGTATCGCTACTGGCGTTCGGCCGGATGGCGAATGGAATGAACAGGATTTTTCGCCACAAAAGGACCGGTATTTCCGCCGCGGACAGAGGACCCGAGGTGACCATGGCGCACCCCTCGAATGGAAGGAACAAGCGTGAGCATTACGGCCGCCGCAGGCTCGGCGCAACCGTTGTTTATCGCGACCGGCTTGTCCCTAACACGATTAGGAACGCTCCCGTGAGGATCACCCGCGTCTCGATGGTCTTGGCGGCCTTGCCGGTGATTTTAACCGCAAGGCGGTCGATCGCGATGGTTCCTACAGCTTGATTCGGAGATCGCCGGCCAACAGGCTGACAGCTGAACAGGACGCGATTTTATTCGCCGCGATCGCGAGTACGACGGCTGGCCGCAGTGCCGGACTGCGAGGATGTAGGGACGAGTGTGAGCTTGTGATACAAAGACATCCTCGTCCTGGGAGATTACCGCCACCCAAAATCCCCGCCAACTTCGCGACGTTTTCCAGCGCGACGCGATCTCCGTTCTCGCGTTATGGTAGCAGGCGAACAATGAAAGCGACCGAGGCCAAGCTCCTTGATTTCCTCAAGAAGTCACCGCAGTTCGTTATCCCTATTTACCAGCGCACCTACAGCTGGACCACGAAGGAGTGCAGCCAGCTCTGGGACGACATCATGCGCACCGGTTGTCATGACGACATTGCCGCGCACTTCGTTGGGTCCATCGTCTACATCGAGAAGGGCCTCTACCAGGTCACCAGCCAGTCACCGCTGCTCGTCATCGACGGTCAGCAGCGTCTGGCCACTGTCATGCTGATCCTCGAGGCGCTGGCGCGGCATCTCGGTGAGTCCGAGCCGTTGGACGGGTTCTCTGCGAAGAAGCTGCGCAACTACTACCTCCTCAACCCCCTCGAAGAAGGCGAACGCGGCTTCAAGCTGCTGCTAACCCAAACGGACAAATCGACCCTGCTCGCCCTGATGCAGCAGAAGGACCCGCCAGCCGGGAAATCCGTTCGCGTCGCCGAGAACTTCGTCTACTTTGAAGAGCAGGTTCGAGCGCTGGGGGCCGACCTCACGCCCCTCTGCAAGGGACTTGCCAAGCTGGTGATCGTCGACATCGCGCTCAGCCGCGACCAGGACAACCCGCAGCTCATATTCGAGAGCATGAACTCGACCGGGCGGGAACTCAGCCAGGCCGACCTCATACGCAACTTCGTTCTGATGGGCCTGGAGCCCTCCCACCAAACCCGCATCTACGAACACCACTGGCACCCGATGGAGGTCGCTTTCGCTCAGGAGGCCTACGGCACCCACTTTGACGGTTTCATGCGCCACTACCTGACGCTCAAAACCGGCGAGATCCCCAACGTTCGCGAGGTCTACGAGGCGTTCAAGGACTACGCCACCAACCGTAAGTTGGTTGAGTCCAGTGTGGATGCTCTGATCGCCGACATCCACACCTTCGCCAACTATTTCTGCGCGATGGCGCTTGAAAAGGAGCAGGATAAGGAACTTACCGCCGCCTTTCAGGATCTGCGCGAACTTAAGGTGGATGTTGCCTATCCTTTCCTCCTTGAACTTTACGACGACTATGCCAAGGGCATTTTGCTGAAGTCCGACCTGGTTCGAGCGGTGCGTCTGGTCGAGGCTTACGTCTTCCGCCGCGCTGTCTGTGCCATCCCAACCAACTCGCTCAACAAGACCTTTGCGACTTTCAGTCGTGCTCTGCGCAAGGACCGCTACCTGGAAAGTATTCAAGCACACCTGCTGTCTCTGCCCTCCTATCGGCGCTTCCAGGGTGACGACGAGTTTCGCAGCGAGATCGTCTCGCGCGACCTCTACAATTTCCGCAGCCGATCTTACTGGCTTCGCCGCATCGAGAACCACGGCCGAAAGGAACGGGTGAGCGTGCACGAATACACCATTGAGCACATCCTGCCGCAGAACGAGAACCTGTCTGCGCCGTGGCGCCAAGCCCTCGGTTCAGACTCGCACCGCGTACAGGAAACTTGGCTGCATACCCTCGGAAATTTGACGCTCACCGGCTACAACGCGGAGTACAGCGACAGCCCATTCAGCGAAAAGCGCGACATGAAGGGAGGATTCAAGGAGAGCCCCCTGCGGTTGAACGAGGGATTGGGTGCAGTCGAGATCTGGGACGAGGCTGCCATCCAGCAGCGTGCGCATCGGCTCGCGCAGCGGGCCTGCGAAGTCTGGGCACGACCGAAACTTCCCCCCGAGGTAATCGGGCAATACCGGCCCAAAGCCGAATTTGTAGACCATACCATCGACGAACACCCACATGTGGCCAAAGGAGGCGCCATGCGCCCGCTGTTCGAGGCGTTACGCAAGGAAGTGCTGGCGCTCGATCCGTGCGTGACTGAAGAAATTTTCAAGTCCTATATCGCCTATAAGGCCGAAACGAATTTTGTCGACGTGGTGGCACAGTCTAGGCGGCTCCGGCTCTCACTGAACCTGAAGTTTCATGAGCTATACGACCCGAAGGGGCTGGCCAGGGACATGACCAACATTGGCCACTACGGCAATGGAGACGCGGAGGTGGGCCTCAGCACGCCCGAGGATCTGCCTTACGTCATGGGCCTCGTGCGTCAGGCTTTTGAGAAGCAGATGGCTAACGGAGAGACCGTAGCGTGACTGGCCCGCTTTGCTCAGCGAGAAGGGGGGCTGGTCAGGGGATCGCAAATCGCCGCTGCAACGGCGAGTTTCTTGGCGCGTTCACTCGCAGCTGAACCATCGCATTGCTGTCTGCAACAGGTGATCGTAGTCGCCGCTCGTGGCTTCCTCGCGAAACGCTGCGATCTCCTTCTCCGATAAGCCGGCGGCCCTCGCCGCCCGCTGGCACAGGCCGAGGATGACAAAGGCGTTGCCGTCGCGGCCGGCCAACTGAACGTGGATATCGGGATGTTTGGGGGGATTCATGGAGGGTTGTCCCTGGTTTTGCTGACAGTGACAGACAGGGCACCGGTTTCAGCGCATATCAACGTAAGAAAGACGCTGGGGATATCGCTCGCGGCCGGCCCACCTGGAGCGCGGCTATACTCGACGATTGGCAGAGAATAGCGTCGGTTCGCTTCTGCTGCCGTTCTTTGCGCGTTCGACCCCGCTTTAGGTAGCGAGGAACGCCCCCGTCACGATCACCCGCGTCTCAATGGTCTTGCCGGCCTTGCCGGTGATTGTCATTGCGAGGCGGTCGTTGGCGTCGTCGGCGGCGAAGGCGATCTGGTTTTCCGCCC
>JBATPX010000282.1:0-1501 GCA_049291695.1 Defluviicoccus sp. | reverse complement strand
CACACCCAGAGATACCCTGGAGCACCAGGGGCGGCGACAGATCAAACGAATAGCGCCAGGCTTCATCGTCCGGCATGGCTCGGCGGTCGCAGGCGCACCTGGCTCACGAGGACTTGATGCCGGGCCGATTTCTACACGGCGCCAAACCGCACCCAAGGGCCTTGATCGGGCACTGCGTCCGAAAGCGGGATCAAGCCCCGGACCGCGGACTTTGTTTTCGCTTAAGCGCGTCGGGCCGGCTGGTGCTGCAGGTCGACGGCTCGATCGATGCCGCGGCCAGCGATCCGCGCCGGGCGAGCCGGATCGATTGGTTTATAGTCTATTTTTCGTGTGTTCGAGGAACGAGTCGCATTAGAGAACCAAATATTGCACATATGGAGAGCCCAACAAGTATTGAATCTGGCAATACTCTACCCATTGAAAAAAATATGTATAGGGCGCCGAGGCAGGAACCGGTGAATATCGGGGCAATAAGAAACTTTGACATCCATTTTACTGGAGTTTGGCTTGGCTTTATGTAGATACTAATAAATACGGCAAGCGCACCGATCAGCGTAACGGGTGGTGAAACCAATCCCAAGGCGTGATCAAGCGAAGGGTATGACGGCACGCCAAAAAAGTTGAGAAATCCGTATACGACGAGGACGGACCCCACGACTGCACCAACATCCCAGCATAGTGCAAGGAATTGGGACACAGGTATTGGCAGTGTGAACAAATCCCGTTCCATAGGCGCCCCGATTAGCTTTAAGCTCATCCCGATTTTGTAATGTACTACCAGCTGCCGTTCACAGGCTACGAACAAGAAGCTGCCTAGCGCGGAACGCCTGGGCCTCTGGGCTGACGCCGGATCCCGATCTCACCGTCTCGGTGTGGGCGGATCGCCACCGCGACGTTCAAGAGCGAGACCTACCGGTTCCTGCGGCTCGACATGCCGGTCGATAAGGGCGGGCAAGCCCCAGCCGGCACCATCCATCTCCCACGCAACGTCGATGCGGAGTGGGTCAAGCAGCTGGTGGCCGAACAGCTGATGACGATCAAGACCAAGCGCGGCTTCTCGCGCCTTGAATGGCAGAAGGTGCACGAGCGCAATGAGGCGCTGGATTGCAGGGTGTATGCCCGCGCCGCCGCCTGGATCGCCGGTCTGGACCGCTGGAGCGAGCGGAAATGGCGGGAGCTCGAAGCACAGCTGGGCGTCGAGAAGAAAGCCGCTGGCGTAATCCCGGCCAGCCGGCACAGCCAGACAGACTCGGGCGCACCCGAAGCCGCGACTGTCCAACCGAAGTCCGCCAGGCTTCACCGTCCGGCATGGCTGGGCGGTCGCAGGCGCACCTGGCTCGGAAGGACCTGAGGCCGGGCCGATTTTTAACACTGTGTTAAACCGCACCCAAGGGCCTTGATCGAGCACTGCGTCCGAAAGCGGGATCAAAGTCCGCACTCCGGACTTTGATCTGGAACACGGTGTGACACGATGAGCGGTATCGCAGCAGACGTTGTCGGC
>JBATPX010000281.1:0-3345 GCA_049291695.1 Defluviicoccus sp. | reverse complement strand
CCATCGCTCGCCGCCGCTCGCCAGTGAACCCTTCGGGTGAAACCTACCACACCCCTCACCGTGAAAGAACAAAAACAGAATCAACCGCCTACCCGAAATTCACGATCCTTAGCCGGGGAACCAGGGGGTGCCCACAGCCGTTGACAAGCGCGCGCGAGACCCTATAGTCCGGCGCTCACGGCCGCGCGCCGCAATGCGCGGGCGGGCGGGTTTGTTTTCGTGGTCAAGGGCATGTACGCAATCATACGCACCGGCGGCAAGCAGCATCGCGTTGCCGAGAACGATCGCATCGTTGTCGAGCGGCTGGCCGGCGCGCCCGGCGATGTCATTGCTTTCGACGATGTGCTCCTGCTCGCCGGAATGGAGGCTGCGCCCCTGATCGGCACGGCAGTGCCGGGCGAAGCGCGCGTGTTCGGAGAAGTGCTGGCCCAACAGCGGGGCGCCAAGGTCCTGGTGTTCAAGAAGAAGCGCCGGCAGAACTACCGCCGGCTGCGCGGTCACCGGCAGGAGCAGACGGTCGTGCGCATCACCGCTATCAGCACCGACGGCACGCCGCCGGAGCGGCACGCTGAAGCGCCTGCCGTAGCGGAAAGCCAGATGCCGGCCGCCGCCGACGAAGCCGCCGGCGAAGCGTAAGGAGTTAACAACCGATGGCCCACAAGAAAGCAGGCGGCAGTTCGCGCAACGGCCGCGACAGTGCCGGCCGCCGCCTCGGCGTAAAGAAGTTCGGCGGCCAAAAGGTCATCCCCGGCAATATCATCGTTCGCCAGCGCGGGACGAAGTTCTATCCCGGCGAAGGCGTCGGCATCGGCAAGGATCACACGCTGTTCGCCCTTGTCGAGGGCCGCGTCGTGTTCCATCGCAAGGCTCTGCAGCGGACTTACGTCGCGATCGCTCCGCAGGGTTGAGGGCGAGGCACGCCGAGGGCCGGCCGCCCGTGCGCCTTCCTCGTGCCGCGGCTGGTGGCACTCCGTTCAGGATCGTTCGCGCGTGCAGTTTATCGACCAGGCGAGGGTCATGGTGTGGAGCGGCAGCGGCGGCAACGGCTGCCTGTCGTTTCGGCGTGAGCGGTGCATCCCGTTCGGCGGACCCGATGGCGGTAACGGCGGCAACGGCGGCGACGTCGTTGCGCAAGCCGTCCCCGCACTCAACACGCTGATCGACTACCGCTTCCGCCAGCACTTCAAGGCCGGCCGCGGCGGTCATGGCGAGGGGCGCAACCGGACCGGGGCGTGCGGCGCCGATGTCGTGCTCAAGGTGCCGGTCGGCACCGAGATCCTGACCGAGGACGGCGAAACGCTGCTCGCCGATCTCGTCGCGCCCGGCCAGCGCGCCGTCATCGCCCGCGGCGGCCGCGGCGGTCTCGGCAATGCGCACTTCAAGTCATCGACCAACCGGGCGCCGCGTCGCGCCGACCCAGGCCAGCCGGGCGAAGACTTGACCATCATTCTGCGCCTGAAGCTCCTGGCCGATGCGGGGCTGGTCGGGCTGCCGAATGCCGGCAAGTCGACCCTTTTGGCGGCCGTTTCGCGCGCGCGGCCGAAGGTGGCAGGCTATCCGTTCACGACGCTCTACCCGTACTTAGGCCTTGTCGAGGCGACGCCGGCGCCGTTCGTGCTGGCTGACATCCCCGGCCTGATCGCGGGCGCGCACGAAGGCGCCGGGCTCGGCGATCGCTTCCTTGCCCACATCGAGCGCTGCCGCGTCGTTGTTCACCTGGTCGACGGCACCGGCACCGACGTCGCCGGCGCCTACCGCACCATCCGCCATGAACTCGAGGCCTACGGCGCCGGCTTGGCCGAGAAGCCGGAGGTGATCGTCCTCAACAAGACCGATGCGATCGACCCGGCCGACCTCGCGGAGCGACGTCAAGCCCTGGCGGAGGCCGCCGGCGGCGTCCCCGTGCTGGCAGCCTCCGGCGCGACCGGTGCCGGCGTTGCTGTCGTCACGGCTGTGATCGCGCAGATCGTTCATTCCACGCGCGCCGAGGCGACCGCACCCGTTCGGGAACGCGCGCCGGAGCCGGTGCCGTGACCCTCGCTCGCGAGAGCCGGGCGCTCGCCGATGCCCACCGGCTGGTGATCAAGATCGGCTCGACGCTGTTGGTTGACGAGGCCTCGGGCGAGCTGCGGAACGCCTGGCTGGACGCGCTGGTCGACGACATCGCCCGCTGCCGAGCCCGCGGCCAGGAGGTGCTGATCGTCTCGTCCGGCGCGATCGCGCTCGGCCGCCGGCACTTGGGCTTTGCCACCGGGGCGCTGCGCCTGCAGGAAAAGCAGGCGGCGGCTGCCACCGGCATGATCCGCCTCGCGCATGCCTACCAGGAGCTGCTCGGCCGCCACGACATTACAGTCGCGCTCGTGCTGCTGACACTTGCCGACAGCGAGAACCGCAGGCGCTACATCAACGCCCGCAACACGCTGACGACGCTTCTGGAGTTGGGCGCGGTGCCGCTCATCAACGAGAACGATACGGTCGCGACGGACGAGATCCGCTTTGGCGACAACGATCGCTTGAGCGCGCGCGTCGCCGACATGGTGAGCGCCGATACCTTGGTCTTGTTGTCCGATGTCGACGGCCTCTACACCGCCGATCCGCACAAGAACCCGGATGCCCGGCCGATCGCGGAAGTGCACGAGATCACCCAGCAGCTCGAAGCGATGGCCGGCGAGACCGCCAACGGTTTCGGCAGCGGCGGCATGATCACCAAGATCGCCGCAGCCCGGATCGCCGTCAACGCCGGCTGCCGCATGGTGATCGCCGATGGCCACGCGCTCTCGCCGCTCAAGCGGATCGAGGACGGCGCCCGGTGTACCTGGTTTCTGCCGCAGGCGACGCCGCAGGCCGCGCGAAAGCGCTGGATTGCCGGCACCTTGAAGCCGCAAGGGGCGATTGTCGTCGATGCCGGCGCGGTGCGCGCGCTCAGCAACGGCAAGAGCCTGTTGCCGGCGGGCGTCGTCGGTGTCGTCGGCGAGTTCAGCCGCGGTGCCGCGGTCGAGGTGCGCACTGCCGACGGCCGGCTGTTGGGCAAGGGCTTGAGCGCGCATGCAGCTGCCGACGTGCGCCGCATCATGGGCCGCAAGAGCAGTGAAATCGAGACCTGTCTCGGCTACCGTGGCCGCAACGAGATCATCCACCGGGACGACCTCACCCTGGAGCGGGAGGAAACAGCATGAGCGGACAGGCCGCGCTGGCACCATCGCCAACGACGGAGCAGCCGGAGGTCGATATCGCTGCCCTGATGGAGCGCCTCGGCCGGCTGGCGCGCGCCGCCGCGAGCGTGCTGGCGACGGCGACGACGGCCGCCAAGAACGAGGCCCTCACCGCTGCCGCGCGCTCGATGCG
>JBATPX010000280.1:0-2463 GCA_049291695.1 Defluviicoccus sp. | reverse complement strand
GCGGCCGATGCGCAAGCCATTACCGTCAACCGGTTGAGCCCGACCCCATTATGCCATAGGATCACGGCGTTCAAACTGGCAGGTGCCACGCTGGGCCGAGAATCATCGTTACAGCGGGAGCAGAATGAGCGGCGAGCTGCGCGTCTGCTCCGGCATTCCCTATCCGCGAGGCGCGACGTGGGACGGCCGAGGGGCTATCTTCGTCGTCTTTCCGACCATGCGGAGCGCGGTGACGTCTGCCTGTTCAGCGGGTATGAGAACGATCTGCAGGTGGAGGTCGCACCGCACTGCCTCGTGAAGATGCTCCGCGCATCCTGACCAGCCGGGGAAAGGAAGGGACGATGGGGACAGCGCTCAAGCACCCTGTTTTCGGAGCGCAGCTGCACGATGGCGGCGCCCGATTTCGCCTTTGGGCGCCGGATTGCCAGGAGATCGCGCTGTGTCTCGAGGGTCCGGACGTGACGGCGGAGTATCCGCTCGTCCGCGACGGCGACGGCTGGTGTGAGCGCTTCGTTGACGGCATTCGTGCCGGCGCCCGCTACCGCTACCGAATCGATGGCGATCTCAAGGTTCCCGACCCGGTTTCGCGCTTCCAGCCAGACGATGTCCATGGGGCAAGCGAGGTCATTGATCCCGGCGCGTACGCATGGCGCTGCAATGACTGGCGCGGCCGACCATGGAACGAGGCCGTCATCTATGAGCTGCACATCGGCACATTCTCCGCGGAAGGAACCTTCCGCGGCGTAGCGGACCGGCTCGATGCCCTCGTCGATCTCGGTGTCACCGCGATCGAGCTGATGCCCGTCGCCGATTTCCCCGGCGCGCGCGACTGGGGCTATAACGGCGTTCTGCTCTTCGCACCGGACGCCCGCTACGGGCGGCCTGAGGAGCTGAAGGCACTGATCGACGCCGCGCACGCCCGCGGCCTGATGGTGCTCCTCGACGTCGTCTATAACCACTTCGGGCCTGAGGGGAATTACCTCCACGTTTATGCCAGGCGGTTCTTTGATGCGGAGCGGCACACGCCCTGGGGGGCGGCGATTAACTTCGACGGCGCCGACAGCCGCTGGGTGCGCGAATTCTTTATCGAGAACGCCGTCTACTGGTTGAGCGAGTACCGGTTCGATGGCCTGCGGCTGGACGCCGTTCATGCCATCGACGACGGCTCGCCTCAGCACATCCTCGAGGCGATCCCCGAGCGGGTCTACGCCGCAGTCTCCGCGGATCGGCACGTGCACCTGGTTCTGGAGAACGGCGACAACGAAGCGCACCACCTGCAGCGGACGCCCGGCCGGCACCCGCCGCGCTACGTCGCACAGTGGAACGACGATTGCCATCACGCCTTTCATGTCCTCCTCACCGGCGAGAGCGAGGGGTACTACGCCGACTACGCCGATGACCCCGGCCGACACCTTGCCCGCTGCCTCACCGAGGGCTTCGCCTACCAGGGCGAACCGTCGCCGTTGCGCGCCGGCGGGAAGCGGGGCGAACCGAGCGATGAGCTTCCGCTGACGGCGTTCGTGAACTTCCTGCAAAACCATGACCAGATCGGCAACCGCGCCTTCGGCGAGCGCCTTTCGATGCTGACCCGGCCGCAGGCGTTACGCGCGGCCGTCGCGGTGCTGCTGCTGGCACCGTCACCGCCGCTGTTGTTCATGGGCGAAGAGTGGGCAGCGCCCGAACCGTTCCTGTTCTTCTGCGACCTCGGCGAGGACCTGCGGGAGGCGGTGCGGGAGGGCCGACGGCGGGAGTTCAGCCGCTTCCCGGCGTTCCGCGATCCGGCGGCGCGGGCACGAATTCCCGATCCAACGGCGGAAGAGCCGTTCCGGGCATCGATCCTCGATTGGGGAAAGCGCGAGGAACCCGAGCATGCCGCCATGCTCGATCATTACCGGCGGTTGCTCGCCTTGCGACGCCAGGAGATCGCGCCGCGGCTGGAGGGCATGGCCGGCCACGCCGGCCGCATTCCGTGGCGGGAGGGAACAGCCATCGCGGCCGAGTGGCACCTCGGCGGCGGCGCAATACTGTCACTGCGCGCCAACCTCGGCCCGGATCCGAAACCGGCACCTACGGCGCGCGCGACCGGCCGAATCCTGTACGAGATTGCGGCGACGACCGCCGGTGCCGGGCAGCTCGCGCCGTGGTCGGTGTCGTGGAGCGTAAGCGAAGCCACCTGAAAGGACCGTTGATGCTGGCCCCTTGCCTCGCCATCCCCCGCGCCACCTACCGGTTGCAGTTCCACAGCGGCTTCACCTTCGCCGACGCGATGGCCATCGTGCCCTATCTGGCCGACCTCGGGATCAGCCACATCTATGCGTCGCCCTACCTTAAGGCCCGGCCGGGCAGCGAACACGGCTACGACATCATCGATCACAACGCGATCAATCCGGAGGTCGGCGACGGTGAAAGTTTCGCCGCATTCTGCGGCGCGCTTTCCGCGCACGGCATGGGGCAAATCCTCGA
>JBATPX010000279.1:0-2686 GCA_049291695.1 Defluviicoccus sp. | reverse complement strand
CGCCGGAGGCGTTGCCGCCGCCGGTCGCGACGGAGCCCGCTCCAGCGGCAGGTAACGGATGCTGTTCTGGGCGTCGTAGCCGTTCTTCGGCGGCTGCACCTTGACGTCGACCAGCAGCGGGATGAGGTGCAGCTGCTCTGAGTCGTCGACCTGCATCTTGCCCACGGCGTGGCAGATCGCCGACAGCGTCCGCTGGGCGATCTCGACCGTCGTCGGATTGGCGTTGACGAGGTTCAGCCGGTCGAACAGCTTGCGACCGGCATAGGGGCCATCAAGGATGTCGATCTCCACCCACAGGTACTGGCCGCGGCCGTCCTTGGTCAGCCGCATCTCGGAGTTGACGATCTGCGCCGGAAATTGTCCCGGCGGCACCGGCTCGAACGGCTTGTTCGGCTCGATGGTGGTGGCGTCGAAGGTGGTTCCCAGCTGTGCCATGGGTTCGGTCCTTTCGTTACGACGGTTTGCGGAAGTGAGGCATCGCCTCGGCGAATGCGGCCCACGACAGGGGTAAGCTGTCCGGCAGGCCGTATCTGTTCTTGGCCAGGAAGGCGGGGCGCTCGGCGGTGTAGAGAACGCGCTCGCCGGAACCGAGCGCCCGGGTCACCTTCCTGTTGAAGCCGACGTCCGACTTCACCGTGCTGATGCGGTAATTGGCAAACAGCACAACGTCGGAGTGCTCCTGCAGCAGCGCTGCAGCGCGCGCGTGCAGCTTGATAACGTAGCGGTCGAAGGGCTCATGCTCGGGCGAGTCGAACCGCTTGATGTCGGTGTGGGCGATCTGGATAACGGTCATGCCGCGCTCATCGCGCAGCGCGTTCAGCCCTTCGAGGTACTGCCGCCAATAATCGAGCGCGGCGACATAGCCCTTGCCGTAGCCCGCCTGCTCAAGGTCCTTCCAGCCGTTCTCCTGGCAGGCCTTCTGCCAGATCAGTGGCTCCAGCCAGTCGACCGAGTCGATGACCACGGTCTCGAAGGCATGGCTTTCGGTATAGAGGGCGGCGAGCGCCTCCATCACCTCATCGAAGGTCTTGGCCAGCGGGAAGTGCGTGGCCTGCAGGGTGCCAAGGCCGTCCTCGGTGCAGAGGAACACCGACGTCGGCGCCGCGGCGGCGAAGGTCGTCTTGCCAATGCCGGCAACGCCGTGAACCAGAATGCGCGGCGGCGTCAGCGCGGTGGTCGACGTGAGGATGGATCTAATGTCGATCGCCATCACGCGGCCTCCGCCTTGGCCGGCTCGATGCGGTAGCCGGGCTTGCCGATTTGCAGCGTGCGTGCCGGTTCGAACAGGCGGCGGATGGCCGCCGGCCAGGAGCCGTACGCCGTCTCGGCGACCTTGAGCTCGATGCGCACGTACTGCGCAGGATCGTCGTTCCAGTCGCGGCGAATGATCTCCATCGCCTCGGCGAGACGGGTTTGGTCCCACTTCACCCGCTTCGGCAGATCGGCGACGATGACGAAATCGCCGTCGTCAAAGCGCACGGTGCCGGCTTGTTTGCCGGCTTGAGCGCGGGCCGCAGCGGCACGGGCGCCGAAGCGGACGTCGAGACCGGCATTGAGACGCGCCTCCGCGTCGGCGACGAGGCTTTTCATCTCGGCGATGCCGGCGGCGAGTGCGCCGAGAACCTCGATCGGCAGCGATGCCACCTTGCCGGGCGGCGCGTGGCGAAGCTGGTCAAGGCTGAGCGGATCCATCATCGGGCGTGCTCCTTCTGACAGGTGACTGGCTGACAGGTGACTGGTGATGGTGTGAGGGAGATGACTTCCGCGCGCTGTTGCGCAGGGCTTTCGCCGTCCGCAGGCTGCCCTGTCCGCTCGTGAGCTTGGTGACGAGGGGGTGACGGCGGCGCATCGGCGAGCCGCGGGCCTAAGAAGGCGGCGATCGCCTCGGCCATCTGCGCGCTCATCTGCTGCGCCATCGCCCATTTGCGGGCAACCGGCGGCAGCGGTGCGTGCTCGGCGCCGTGCAGGGCGATCATCGCATCGGTGAGCGCTTGCATGAGCCGATCGGCCGCATCGATCAGCTCCGGAGCCTCGTGCTCGGCGGAACTGAGCCGGCCGAGGGTGTCGTGGTGCTGTTGGATCTCCGCGGCGAGCCGCTGTGCGGCCTCGTGATGCCTCCGTGCCTTTTCTTCTGCCGCTTTGGCGTGCCGCTCGATCTCGGCCAGCTCGCCGCGGCGGCGGGCGATTGCTTCTTCCGCGAGCGCCTCGGCCTTTTCGCAGGCGGCATGTTCGGCCTGCACGCGAGCTTGCCGGACGGCGTCATCTAGCGCCGCGCGGGCCGCTTCAGCCTCGGCTTTGGCGATCTCGGCGTCGCGCCTGGCCTGTTCGGCCTCGGCGAAAACCGCCGCCCGCGCTGTCTCGGCAGCCGCTCGCTTTTCCACCTCGGCCTGCTCACGCGCCAGACGGAGATGATCACGCGCTTGCTGCTCGCGGTCGGTGGCCTCGTTCACCCGCGCCAGCAGATCCGAGCGTTCGGCTTCCAGCCGAGCCGCATCCTCACGGGCGGCGCTGGCCTCGCGCTTCAAGCGCTCGACCTCGGCGACAGTGATCTTTTCGCCGGCGGTTGCGCGGGCTTCGATCTCGTCGCGGACATCCTCGGGTGTGGAGGGTGCGGCCAGCAGCTGAAGCACCCAGCTATTCAAAAGCGACGCAACGTCGCTTTTGGCCCCGTACCGTTCGGCGGCGT
>JBATPX010000278.1:0-5748 GCA_049291695.1 Defluviicoccus sp. | reverse complement strand
AATCAACCAAATATGGTGGATCGGTTGCAAACAAGGTCGCCTTATGGTTGTGCATCACTCGGATGACGTCGTCCGCCTTGGTCGAGTCTCCGCACAGCAACCGATGATCGCCCAGGAGCCACAAATCGCCCGGCCGAGACACGGGATTGGCCGGCGGCTCGGGGATGACGTCGTCGCCGGCAAGGCCTTCGCCCTCGTCCAGCGGCGCCAGCAGCCGCGCCAAGTCTTCGCCCGCGAAGCCGGTGAGATCGAGATCGAAGCCCAGCGCATTGAGCGCGTGCAGCTCGGCGGCGAGCAGTTCGTCATTCCATTCCGAAAGCTCGGCGAGCCTATTGTCGGCAATGCGATAGGCGCGCACCTGCTCCGGCGTCAGCTGCGACAGCCGGATCACCGGCACTTCCGCGAGCCCCAAGTGCTGTGCCGCCAGCAGGCGGCCATGGCCGGCAACGATCTCGCCGTCGTCGACGATCAGAAGCGGTGCCGTGAAGCCGAACTCCGCCAACGAGGCGGCGATCCTGGCGATCTGATCGTCGGAATGCGTGCGCGCGTTGTTCGCGTACGGCTTCAGGCGCGCGATCGGCATGAGCTCGATCTGCTCGGGACAGAAGCGAAGCGCAGTCACGGATGACATCCTTGGCAGGAATGGGAGCATGAAAAAACCGGCTCCTGGGGTGGATGCCGGTTCTGGATCCTGGCTGGCTTCCGGATTGGCTTCCGGGATCCACCGTTCGGATCGTCTAACGCCTTGAAATGTGGAAGGTATTTTCAGTGCAGAGGGCGGCTTCTGGCTTGGCTGGCTTCGCTGGCTTCCCGGTTTTCACGGCTCACGCTGGCGACCTTGCGGGCTTTGCCCACTAGCATAGGTTGTATGCCGGGAAGAAACCAATAATATCAGTGAGTTACCTACAGCGGAGAAAAGTTTTTGTCCCTTCCGCCTGCCGTTTTCAGCCCCTCAACCATCCTGATCTGCTACCTCCGCTTGTGCCACCTACCGCGTGGCCCTTGGTGTCGAATCGATCGAGCGCATACTACATGTTGTTCGTTTCGCTGTCAACGGCCCAAAATGTCGTGCGCAGCTTTTTTCGGAGCGCGTCGATTGCGGCCGCCCCCGTGTGAAACGGCACCGGCCCGGGCGAGCCGCCGGGCCCTGCCTCGCCATGCCAAAAGTCGATGGGGATGATCGCTCTGCCGCGGGCCGCTCAAGACGTGGAGCGAAGCGAGTAGCATGTGTCTACATGTTGTGATGGATCGTGTCAAGAGCACAAAATACTGCGTCTTGAGCGTCAGTCGCGTGGACAGCCGCATCCTACCTCACCGCCACCGACCATCGACGAAGATCGCCATTTGCGTCGATTTGTGCCTTCCTTGCGGCAATGTCCGCCATGGCGTCCTTGGCGACGAATGCTGTAGCAACCATTCAGGAGTGGCCGCGGGTGAGCGCGCCGAGGCTGTCGAGTCGGCGGGCGAACGCCGCTTCCACAATCCAGACAGCACCGCCGCTTAACGCCGCCTTGTGTCCGAAAAACTGGGTGCGGTACAACTGTGCCTGTCTTGGGACCGGCCGGCGGCAAGGTGTGTGGCAGCCGGGCTGCTGGCGACGCCATGCCGGTGGCTGCGGGTGCATCGGGGCATGCAGGAGCGTATGGCGGACATTCATAAGAGGGCGATCCAGGAGCGGATCGAGTGGTTGTTCGATCTGGCCCGACGACATTCCGCAGGCTTCTGCAGCCCGGAGGCCTATCTCGCCCGTGAACGCTACCTCGCCCACCACCCGACCGCGATCGCGGTGATGAAATGCATGGACGGTCGGATCAACATCCCCGTCGCCACACAAACCCCTCTCGGTATCATCCAGCCGTTCCGCAACCTGGGCGGCATGTTCGACCTGGGCTGGCCGCACCTGGGCGAAGTGCTGGCCAACCACGTTCAGCAGATGGTAGCCACCGGTCGACAAGTGTTGATGCTGATCACCTATCACTTTTCCCGCGGCAATCCGGACCGCGGCTGTGCCGGATTTGCGTTCAACACCGATGCGGCCATCGCCCACACCTATGCCATCAAGACGCAAGTCGAACACACCTTCGGCGCCGGCCACGGCACCGTCTATCCGATCGTTTGCGGCTTCGAGACCGACGAGGATGCGATCATCCTCCATGGCGTCGACGGCCAGCGCTTCGATCTTGCCTCTGTGAAGCCGGAGGAGACCGATGAGCTTGGCCAGCGACTGAGCCAAGTGTTCCCCGATATGGCGATCCGGATGCGCGAGGATCTGTTGCCGCTGCTGCGGGGCAACATCGAGCACATTGCCGAGGTGCGGAACAGCGATCGAGCGCTCGATATTGAACATCGGGAATGGATGATTTGCCTGGGTCGTGGCTTCGACTTCCTGCACATGCCGAACCTGGCCTTGATCATCGGACCCTACGGCCCGGATCTGGCCGACCCGATTCTCAAGGCTGCCCGCATTATTCAATCAAACATGAACGCCGGACGCATCCCCGACGACGGCTTCCTGCTGCTCGCCTCGGCCCCGTACGACGAAATCGGCGTCGATCGTGCGCGGGCTGAGCTCAAGTCGCGCTTTCTGTCCCGGTTCGCGGCCACCGTGATCCGCGACAGCCATCCCGAGCTGGCCGAGCGGATGTTCGTGCGGACCGCGGTCCTCGACTGGCAGTCGCGGACGCTGCAGCCGCTGGCCGCCGACTGAGCCGCGCACGGTCGGCCGGCAGCCCTCGTTACCACCAACGGCGCGGTATCCCGGGGCTGTGTGAAAACGCGCCTTGCGCTCTGATTCTCCGGGCGTTGGCCGGGGATGCGCATCGACGCACGCTGCCGTTCGATGATTTCGCACGGCTGCTGCTGGCGTTCGGCTTCGCCCCTAAGCGAACCCGCGGCAGCCACCACATCTGTAGTCATCGGAGGGCAAGCTCTCGCGGAAGTGCAGCAGGCAATGGCCGCTTGGCTCGAGGTTGCGGTCGCAGAAAACCTGCCGATCCCGCAGCCCCAATCCCGTCCGGCAATTTACGCCGCCGGCTGATCCCATTCGTGTCCAATCCAAGCTCGGCTACATTCTCGTCCGCTCTGGTTCCATCGCGACGCTCAGAAGTACGAAGGCCGGGCGTTCTGGGTCGTTAACGTTGATCGCGTCCTGCCCTCCAGTTTTCTCGATAGCGGACACCGCCGGCACTCGACGAAGCGCCCCTTACCGAACCCTGAAAGCGGACACTGGACAGCCGCTGAAAGATCGCCGCGGATCAGCAGCATTGCCAGGAGCACATCGCTTGAGGGGGGGGGCCGGAAGCGAGGCCCATGCGAGGGCGACTTGGACCGAGAGCAGCCTTGTGCGCCGGCAGGAGCCGTGTCCTGACGGCTAGGTTGGTGGGGCGACGAGTACGGCAGGACCAGCAGTCACGGCGCCCGACGCATCGAGGAGAGAAGGACTTCTCGCTCTGTCAGCGTTGCGGATTTGCATAAGAAGTGCTACATTGTGCATTGTTGCAGGAGGTGATTATGACCGCTCTTCAGCAGCCCGTCGCCGACCGCATGCCGGGCGACCGGCAGCGCCTCGCACTCCAGGGCTTTTTCAGCATCATGCAGCGCTGGGGCGTGGACAACGGCACCGCTCGCCGGATCCTCGGTTCCCCGCCGGAGCGAACCTTCTTCGACTGGAAGAAGGGCAAGGCCGGACGGGTGCCGGAGGATACGCTGCGGCGGATTGGCTACGTCGCCGGCATCTGGAAGGCGCTGGAGATCCTCTATGCGGACCCAAACTTCGCGGACGGGTGGGTGAAGCGACCGAACGCCCAGTTCGGAGGCACGGCGCCGCTTGAGCGCATGGCCGCGGGCGACGTTACCGACCTCGCGGCAGTCCGGGCCTATCTCGATGCCGCCCGTGCGCCCTGGTCCTGAGATAGCCACCACCAGAGTCGAATGGTCGCAGGCGTGGCGGATCATCGCCAGCCGCTATCCACCGATCGACCTCTTCGAGCGTGTGTCGCCGGACCCGGCGGTCTGGGACGTGCTGATCGAACTCGAACAGCACGTCAACCCCCGCGTCCGCGATGCCGTCGGCGAGATCAGCCTCGTGCCGCTCGACCGGCGAGTCAGCGGCCCGAATGCGTCGTGGGTGATGGCACCGTTCACGCACCTCAACCCAAGAGGCTCGCGTTTCTCGGACGGCTCATACGGCGTCTACTACGCGGCGGATCGGCTTTCGACCGCCATCGCGGAGACGGCGCACCATTTCGCGAACTTCGCCCGCGACTCGAGCGACCCGCTCCGGCGCGAGGACATGCGCGTGCTGGTCGGGGCGATCGCGAACGAGTTCCATGATATCGATGCCCTGCCGGTCTCAGATCGCGCTGCGGTGCTCGACCCGAATTCGCATGTTGCAAGTCAAGTACTCGCCCGTGCCCTGAGGGAAGAGGGGAGCAACGGCGTCACCTATCCGAGCGTCCGCGAGCCGGGCGGGCGGTGCATCGGCGCGTTCTGGCCGGACGTCGTCGGGGTCCCCCCCGCCCAGGAGCGGCACCTCAAATACGAATGGAATGGGACGCGGGTTTCGCGGTATTTCGACTATGCGGAAAACCGCTGGTGCGCGCTCTGAGCGTCGATTGGCGCGGAGTGCGAAGCGAACGCGAGGTAAGGCGGCTACCGGGTCCGTGCGCACTTTCGTGGCGGCTGGCCCCCGCACAAACAAATCAAGCCCGTTGACTGGGATCGACCGAAGGAACCGGGCGCGACGCCCGGGGTCATTAACGGCGACTAGGGGGTGGCTCTTAGCTTTTCATCGTGCGCGGGTGACGTTTGACGCTGGACGACCGCTTTACATTCGACATCGACAATTCCGAAGTCTGCAATCGGCAACTCAAGACCTTCGCTCCTGGGATATTGCGCCCGCACGCGCTCCTCTCCCTCAGCTTCTCCCATACCCATACCACCCCGCCAGCATCCCCAGCGCCGCGACCAGGATCCCTTGCGCCTGTTCGACCCGTACCGGCCGGCCACCCCAGCCCTGGCGCATCGCCCACTCGCGGATGGAGCGCTGCAGGCCGACGACATGCCAGACGCAGGAGCCGCCGGGACTCCCGAGCCCACCCAGCGCATCGAGGGCCTTGCCGACACGCCGCCGCGCGTCGACCTGGGCGTCGGTGAAATCGCCCGGCCCGCCACCGCCCGGCACCCGCATCAGCGACATGCAGCGCACGACATCGAACCGCGCGATGGTGAACTGGGCCTGAAAGTCCCGCGCCGCATCGTGCATGCCTTGGGTGATCGTACCGGCGCGCAGCATGATGCCCAGCGTGTCGACGGTGCGTGCGGTGGTGCACCACCGGCCGGCCGTCGGGATCGGCCTCGTAGACCGCCTCGATGGCGCCGTCGGGACGGGACACGACAGCCGGTTGCGTGGTGCCGCCGGTTGGATCGGTTTGCAACCGCGGCTTCGTGGTGACGGTGGTTCGCTTGCGCTTGGCCATCACGCCATCTCCCTCTGTCCGTACAACCGCGTCGCCTCGTTGACCACCGCCTGGCGGATGATCTCGTCACGCACATCGTCGATCCGCAGCACGACGATCCCCTGTTTCCGCCAAGCCGCCCGCCGCATGACGAACAGATCGTCTTCGTTCGTCGCTGTCCGCGGCAGGTGCCGCTCCAGCGAGCCGCGTGATCCGCTATGCACGGGTCACCTCCCGCAAGCACGCCGCGTAGCCGGCGACATCGACGATGCTATCGAGATGCTTGGGATCG
>JBATPX010000277.1:0-3422 GCA_049291695.1 Defluviicoccus sp. | reverse complement strand
TCTCGTCACGCACGTCGTCGATCCGCAGCACCGCGATCCCCTGTTTCCGCCACGCCGCCCGGCGCATGGCGAGCAGCTCGTCCTCGTTCGTCGCTGTCCGCGGCAGGTGCCGCTCCAGCGAGCCGCGCACGCCGCTATGCACGGGTCACCTCCCGCAGGCACGCGGCGTAGCCGGCGACATCGACGATCGAGTCGAGATGCGACGGATCGCGAGTGAGCCGGGCAAGCTTGAGATCGATCAGGCACAGCGCCACCTGCGCCGGAGTGACGGTGATGCCGAGCACCAGCGACCACCGCGCGGCGATGGCGGTGAAGCTTTCCGCCGCCGGCCCGTAGATCCGCTCGCGGTGCTCGATCACGCCTTGGGTGTGTTGCAGCAGCATGGCGCCGTTCATCGCGCGTCCTCCGCTTTCCAAAAGGTGACCCGTTTCGGGTTGGCGAAAGTCGTCCTGAGGCCTACATTGGCGCTGTGGGACAATTCGAGGGACGGGTGTTCGTCGTTCTCTACACGCCTCGTGAGGGGCGCATTCGCCTCATCTCGGCGCGCAAGGCCAATCAGCGAGAGGTACGACGCTATGAAGCGAGTCCGCGCGACCCTGGATCCTGATGGATCGGCGATCCGCTCCGACGCCGGCGACCGCCGGCCGCTGCAGGGAGGCATCGATTCCGCTCGGGTCGACCGCACGAGCGAAAGGGAGATCGCCGAGCAAACGGCAAAGGACGACGAGAGCTTGCGCCAGGATGCTGCCGCATATGCGCGGCGGGTGCGACGCAAGACGGGGTTGACACAGGCCGCGTTCGCTGCCCGCATCGGGGTCCCCATCGACACGGTGCGCAACTGGGAGCAGGGCAAGCGCTCGCCGGCAGGGCCAGCCAGGGCTCTCCTTCGTGTTCTCGACCGTGCTCCGGAAGCGGCCTTGGCCGCGCTCGACTGAGCGAGAGGCGTGAACGGCGTCATCGCGCACCTCCGACGCCCTTCGCGATCGCCCAATCAAGCAGCGCCAGCGCATCTGCCTCATTGTCGTCCGCCGGGTTGAAGCCGAGCTTGCGGACGGCGTCGATCACTGCCGCCTTGTCGGCGTTGCCCTTGCCAGCGATGTGCCGTTTGATCGTACCCACCGGAACGCCCTGGTAGGGGATGCGTTTCGCCTCGGCTCACGCAGTGAGATGCGCGAGATAGCCCGCATAACAGTGTGCTGCCGCGACGCCGCGGTGCGCGACGACTTCCTCGAACACCACCACGCCGACGCCGCCCCCGGTCTCGTCGATTTCCTGCAGCCAAGCGCGGAACCGCAGCCAGATCATGCCGCCGCCCTCGAACCGGCCGGGGCGGAATTCCTGGACGCCGCTTGCAATCGCGCCATCGCGGCTGCGCACGGCCGAGCCCGTTCGCTGGCCCAGATCGAGGGCGAGGATCACCGGCGATGGCGGCCGCCCGCCGGCCAGGGCCTCGGTTGGTGGTGATGCCCCGAGGCTTGCATCGGGCTGGAGTTGGGTCAAAGTCAGGATAGCCATGATCGTCTCCTCATCTTCAGGGTCATCGTGGCGAGGATGGCGGCGGGGAACTGCCAGGAACGCCGCCGCCATCCGCTCGTTGCGGTTACGCGCCGTGATCAGTGGGCCAGTGTCTCGCTTGGCGCTTTGCTCTCCTTTGTCTTGAGGTATCCGTCAGCAGACCGAATCCGCCGCGTTCTAAATTTGTTAGCGATTTCAATGGCTCGGAGGTGCGGGGAGGCGCTGACATATAAGGACGTATTCCGCGCGCGCGTGACGTCGATAACCAGGGGGAACTCCCCACACCTCCACAGAGGCCTTTCAGCCGCCGTAGCGCAGATCATCGGTGTAGTCCTTGCGGTTCAGCCGAACGCCGAGGAAGCCGCTGATATTGAGACCTGGCACACGCTTGGCCTCGAAGCCGCGTGCCTTCAGCGCGCTGCGGAACTTGGGCTCGCTGCCGGGCGACATGCCTGAGCGCTCCGCCCACGCAGTCCATGCTGCATAGAGATCGCGCGTCGTCTCGTGCGCCATGGGGTCGCGCACGCAGCACTCGTCGAGCCAGCGGCCGAAGCTGTCCTCGTCATCGAAGTACTCGGCGGTCGCCTCGATCACGGCCGCGGGTGGGTTGAGACCTTCAACCTGCCATTCGCGGCAGCCCTCGAGCGCCCAGCCGAGGATCGCCGGCCATTCCTCTTTCAGCTTGTCGAACAGCTGTGGATCGCGTTCTTCCGGCGGGATGCGCACGGTGAAGGGGAGCAGATGAAAGCGCCGGCGGATTGCCTCGTCGATGTTCCGCAACCCCGGCTTGTGGTTGCCGGCGATCAGCAGCTTGGACTGCGGGCTGTAGGTGAAGAAGTCCTGGCGCATGAACCGCGCGGTGATGGGGTCGCCGCCGGTGAGCGCCTTGATGCGGCTCTCGGCCCAGCGGCGACCTTCTTCGGTCTCCTGCGCGGCGACCATGCGCGCCCCTTTGAGCATCGCGAGCTCGGTCGGATGGCGGTCGGTGTGGCTCTCGGTAAAGGTGTCCATCCCGGCAACCTTGGCGTAATCGCCGAGGATGGCGGTGAGCGTGTTGAGGAAGGTGGCGGCACGATCCCATCAAAGGCCAGGTCCGCCGTCTCGTCTGCCGCGCCGGCAACCCCTTTGGCCTTCCGGCGAAGGATCGTTCCGGGCGGCTCGACGTTACCGAGCCCGCCGACCTCGGTGCCCTGCTGGCCAAGATCAATCGCCCTTGAAGGAGACCAATACGATGTTCGACCTCAACGACGTCGAGCCGATCCAGTCGAACGAGACGATCCCCGACGGCACTTTTGCCAAGGTGATGATGACGCTGCGCCCGGGCGGCGTTGATGGCTTCGCTGACATTGACAGGGGCCTGTTGAAGACATCGAACCAGCCGGGGAGCGACGTCGTGTCGCTCGACTGCGAGTTCACCGTCGTCGCGGGCCCCTTCGCCAAGCGCAAGTTCTGGCAAACCTTCACCGTCACCGGCGGCAAGGTGGACGACAAGGGCGCCTCGATCGGCTGGAACATCTCCAAGCGGATCTTTCGGGCGATGATCGACTCGGCCCTTGGCCTCGATCCGGAAGATGTGAGCGACGCGGCGAAGGCGAAGCGCCAGCTACGCGGGCTGGCCGATCTGAACGGGATCACCTTCGTTGCCAAGATCCTGGTCGAGCCCAACAAGGACACCCGGTATCCCGACTCCAACAAGCTCGATCATCCGGTGTTGCCGAACGAGAAGGAATGGCAGCCGGTGATGAACGGCGAGACGGTTCCAGCCCGGCCGTCGAAGCCGCGGCCAGCGAACCCTGCTGCCAATGTTCAGGCCACGGCGTGGGCTCCGGCGCAGCAGAAGCCCGCGGTCGCGCCGGCCACCACGGCTGCGCCGCCGTGGCGACGGCCGGTGCAGGAGACCGCCGCTC
>JBATPX010000276.1:0-41277 GCA_049291695.1 Defluviicoccus sp. | reverse complement strand
GCCGTAGTCGATGACGAGCGCGGCACCGCCTGCCGCGGCCAAGCGGGCCGAGAGCCTGCCCAAGAGCGCCTCGCCGGCCGGGCAGGCCTCGATGATCGCCCCCTCGGCTGCCCCTTCGGCTGCCGCTGCGAGCCGGGCCGGCAGGTCCGCCAGCGGGCCGGCAACGAAGGCGAGCGCCTGGCCGTCCGCCGCCTGCCCGTCCTTCGCCTGGTCGTCCGCCGCAAGCCCAATCTGGCGTTCGCGCCAGCCGTCGCCGGCGCGGACGAACTGGCGGATCGGCAGCGCGTCGAAAAACTCGTTCGCGAGCGCGATGGTCGGCCCGGCCGGAACGCTGTCGAGTTGCGCGTGCCAGACCGGTGCTGCCGTGAGGCGGATGCCCGCAAGCGCGCGCCGCTGCTCCTGGGCGAGCTGCGGGCTGGTCTCGATCAGGTGCAGCCGGGCTGCGGCAAGCAGGGCCGGTGCCAGCCGGCCGATCGCCCGCAGCGCGTCGGCGAGCAAGGTGCCGCGGCCGGGGCCGAGCTCGACGATGAGCACCGGATCGGGGGCCGAAAGCGCCTGCCAGGTGGCGACGATCCAAGCGCCGACCGCCTCGCCGAAGACCTGGCTCACTTCCGGCGCGGTGATGAAGTCGCCCGCGCCGCCGATCGCTCCTTGCGTGCGGTAATAGCCGTGGTCGCGGTCGTAAAGCGCCGTCTCCAGGAAAGCCTCGACGCTGATCGGCGCTGAGGCCCTGATCCGGGCGCAGACGCGTTCTTGGAGCGGGGTCACCGCGGCCGGGCGCCTGCTACCGGACGGGTGAGCGCGCGAATGATGAGGAACAGGCCGGCTGCGATCATCGGCAGGCTCAAGAGCTGGCCCAGCGTAATCCACTGGCCGATAAACCCACTGTAGACATCGATCTCGCGGAACCGCTCGGCAATCGTGCGGAAGATGCCGTAGCCGAGCAGGAAGACCCCGGACAGAAGGCCCAGGCGCCGGCGCACTGGCTCCTGCAACGCGAGCACGAACAAGAGGACGAACAGTGCCACGCCCTCCATGCCGGCCTCGTAGAGCTGGCTCGGATGGCGCGGGTGCGGGCCCCAGCCCGGGTACACGATCGCCCACGGCACGGTGGCGATCCGGCCGACCAGCTCGTTGTTGATGAAGTTGGCGATCCGGCCCAAACCGAGGCCGATCGGGGCGGCGCAGGAAATAATGTCGGCAAAGGCGAGCACCGGCAGCTTGCGCAGCCGGCAGAAGATCAGGCCGGCGACCAGGACGCCCAGGAGGCCGCCGTGGAACGACATCCCGCCCTGCCAGATCTTGAGCGCCGCCAGTGGGTTGTCGAGAAAATAGCCCGGTCGGACGAAGAGTACGAAGCCGAGCCGGCCGCCGAGCACGACCCCCAGCGTCGCCCAGGTCAGGAAGTCATCGATGTGCGTGGACGCCACCAGCGCCGGCGGCCGCCGGCACAGCCACCGCGCATACAGCCAGCCGCCGATGAGGCCAGTGAGGTAGGCGAGCGCGTACCACCGGATCGCGATCGGCCCGATCTGCACAGCCACCGGGTCGATGACCGGGTAAGGGATGACAAGCATCGTTCAAGGCATCCGCTGTTGGGTGGGGGATCGCGGTTTGTCCGCGCGGGCCGGCCGCTGCAAGCGCCCGCGAGGTGCGCAGCAGCGCCGTTATAGGCTCCTGATCGGGGGTCGGCAAGCGGACGCGGGTTGCGGGTCAGGGGAATCGCATTTGAAAAGTATTGACCGTGCATTGGGTTGGTGCGTCGTGGGGACGACCCGATTGTTCCTCCGCAATGGATTGTCGGGGCGGTGCGGTGGCCCCTTTGATGGGAGGGATCGGTGGCCTGGCCCGCGCCCGTTGCTAATCGAACAGGCGGTGGAAAAAGATGCTGAGGGAAAGCGATGAGGGGCCGTCGACAAAACCGCCGCCCTGCAGGACACAGATGAGCAGGATCGAGAGGTAAAGGCAGAGCGCATAGGACGCCATGCCGGTGCGGAACACCGAGAGGGCACCGGCGCCCGTAGGGCATTGCTTCTGGTCGCCGCGGTTGGCCCACTTCTGCTTGGCGAGCCGCGTCAGCATGTGGATCTTGACCAAGGCGAGAATGACTTGATTGGCGTAGAGGAAAAAGGGAAAGGAAAGATAGATCCGGCGCGAAAAAACAAACAGGACGAGCGACAGCAGCATGCGCGAGATCGCGATGAAGATGACATAAGCGAGGAAGTATGCGTAACCGTGCAGGATCGCCGCCGCGATCGCCAGCAACGGGCTCGCCAGCATCGTCCACATCGCGATGCGCTGGTCGATCAGGCACCACCAAATGAAAAACGGCATCCGCCTTGGGCCCAGCGCGATCGCACGCGCGCCATTGCGCAGCATGTTGCCCGACCAGCGGCGGAAATTCTCGACCATCCGCTGCCACCCGGAGCCTTCGACGAGTTCGATCGTGTGACCGGCGGCGTCGGGGACATAGAGCATGCGCGCCCGTTGACGCAGGAGATAATACCAGGTGCTCTTGTCGTCGCCGGAGAGGAAGCGGAAGCGCCCCCACAACCAGTGGTCGAGGCTGTCGGCCTCCAGGAGGCGGATGAATTCGATCTTGGTCAGATGCTCGCTGCGGAACACCGACATCCGGCCGGTCAGGGTCAGCACCCGGCCCGAGAGCGCATGTGACTGCATCGCGATCCGGCGCTGGGCGAAGCGCATGCTGAGCCAGATCCGCATCCAGGCGGGGCCGATGCAGAACACCTCCTCGTCGGTGGTAACCGCCTGCAGATCGCGATAGACCGCAAACAGCGGCAGGCACTTGGGCAGCGCGCCCGGTGCCAGCACGAAGTCGCCGTCCATGAACACGACGAGCGCCTGTGGTTCCAGGCCGGTGCGGCTCATCGCCCGCAAGATCAAGCCGATCGCGACCCGTTTGCCGGGTGCATTCTGGCGCACGACCCGCAGGCGGATGTCGAGATCGCCAGCAAAGCGGCGGAGCGCAGTTTCGATCGCCCGCTCGTCGGGCGCGTTGGCGCTGCCGAGCCAAATCGTGGCCGGCACGCCGCAGGCGCGAATTTCCCGGCAGATGCCGAGCATCACCATCTCGGTGGTTTCGGCGCGCTCGTTGAAGGTGGTGAGCAGGAAATGGAGGTGCGGCGGACGCCAGCCGCGCTGCCAGATCGCATCCGCGCGGCGGCGCAGTGGCGGAAAGGCGTGCTTGGCGTAGATCAGGGCGCGGATGAGATGCGTGAGCCACCACGAGTAGCGCCAGGCGCCGAGCAGACCGATGACCAGCGTCGCCCTGTCAAGCCGCGCGTCCCACAGCGTGTCCGGCAGGTTGACGATGGCGAGCGCGCAGACGTTGAAATAGAGTGCGACGCTCAAGAGAACCCGGGGCGTCCACTTATCGCGCCATGTTGGCCACGCCAAGCCCTGGCCGCCGAGCTCGGCGAGCGTGCCGTGCCGGCGTCGGGCGGTGGTCATTCGACGGTGCTGGCGACGGTGCTGGCGACGGTGCTGGCGACGGTGCTGGCCGCAGCAGGCGGGCGGCGCTCTGCGATATCGACGCTCTTCGGTTCCTCGCCGCCGAGCCACTGTCGAATGGCGGCCAGGAGCGTGTTGGCACTGCGGCGGGGGAACACCACCACCGCCGGCAGGCCGCTCGGATGCCCCTCGACAAAGCGGAGCGCTTGGGTTTCGTCGAGGCGCAGGGCGACAAGCGCGGTGCGGTCGTCCGCTGACTGCCAGCGGTAGCGGCGGCTGAGCGGGTCCACCGACCCGCTCGTGAGGTCGATATGTGCCACCGAGGCTTCGAAGCGCTCACCGGTCGCCGGCAGATAGACAGTGGCGCGGTCGCCAAGACCGACTTCCAGCGCCTCGCGCCGGTTCAGGTACGCCTCGATCGACTGTTCGGCAGTGAGCTCGATGAGCGCCACCGTGTCGCCGGCGCCGATCGTCTTGCCCGGGCTGACCGCAACCTCGATCACCCGGCCTGCGAACGGCGCGCGCACGGCCAGGCGGTCGCGCTGGCGGACAAGCGCGGCCTGCTCCTGCTCGGCGAGCTTGACTTCCGTCTGTGCCAGACGGCGTTCGGCCTCCAGCTTGGCGCTGTCACCATAAAAGCGCTTGCCGTCATAGTAGCGCTTGCTGCCCGACCGGCCGGCGAGCGCCCGCAATTCGCGGTGCTGCAGACGGGCGGCGCCGAGGTCGGCTTCGGCGGCCTCGAACGCGCTCAGTGCCTGCTCAAGCTCAGGTTTTTTCGCCCAACCGTCGGCGTACAGGGTTTCCATGCGCTCCTTACGAGAACGGGCGCCGTCAACGCGCGCCTCAAGCGCACGGATTTCGAGCGCAAGCTGGCGGACGTCCGTGGTATTGGCGAGATCGTAGTCGCGCAAGCGATCCTTCTCTTCCTCCAGCTTGGCGGTCAAGCTGGCAACGACCGCCTTGGCGCGTTCGATGCGGGTTTCGGCAATCGCAATCTGCCGGTCGAGGTCGCTGTCCTGCAGCAGCATCAGCGGCTCGCCGGCAGCGACATGGGCGCCTGCCGGGACCAGGAGGGCGACGACGCGGCCCTTTTCCTGTGCAGTCACCGCTTCCACCGGCGCGGCTACGACCGCAGCGTCGACCTCGAGGTGGGAGAAATGATTGCGGAACAGAACGGCTGAATAGCCGATCACGCTCAGGCCCACCACCAAGTGCAGCGCGGTCATGACGATCGTCTTTACCGGCCAGCGCCGCAGCGGCAGCGCATCCAGAGGGTTGAGCGCGGGATCGGTCGGCACTGGCGTGACCGGAGAGTCGATGCTGTGGATCGTCTCGCGCGCGGAGACCATGCCGCCGCGCACCAGTTCCTCGACGAAATGGGAGATCAGCTGGCGCTCGCGATCACCCAGATGGGTGAATTGGGCGGCAAATGAGCGCGCTTCGGCAGCGGTGCGGACGACGCGCCCTTCCGCATGAAACGAGATGTTGAAGCCCTGGAAGGGCAGCGCGCATACGACGTCCAGCATTTCCCCTTTCTGGGGCAATGGGCCGTCGAAGTGGTCAATGCGGAAACCGCCCAGACTCCAATCGGTAGCGCGCTGACAAACGCCGTCCATCTCGATGTAGAGCGGTGCTTCGAGGCGGTGGTGAAGACGCTGACAAGGTCTTTCCCGAATAACTTGCATTGTGCTCAAGGTCTCCCATTGGCACGGACACGCGTGAAGACGCTGACCTGCGGATCAGTGTGCTCGCTGGCCTTGTATGCACCCCTGTTGTGGGTCTCGTTTATTTGCCGTCTTTAGGCCGGCGCTTATACCAATGACCTTACGCGCATATCACCCCCCCAAATTTGGTAGGGAGGCACGATGAGATCAGGTGGAGTCCACAACAATCGGCAAACCGTTTGCATTAGCGAACGCGCTTTTCGCGGTCTGTTACCGTTCGTTAGCGCCATCGCTGCGAACGCGGCCGGCGTGATGTGATTCCGCGCGCACTCCCGGCGCGATACCCGCACGCCGTTTTCGATCGCCCGTTTGGGTCATTTGACCATCCTGGCGCAAGGTGGTTGACAGTAGGATATAGTTCCTATATAGACTTGCGCGACGGCCAGATCTGTTGGGGGCATGGATCAAGTTCGGGCATGGCGTCCGGAAAGCGCCGGCAGCGCGTTGATGATGCGGCCCCCCGTTCTCGATCGGCCGCAACCGCGGCAACGCGCGCTTGTTCCAGTTCTTGCGAGAGGAAGACGATGATTTTAGGTCCCGTGATTGGCTCCGGCTCGACGAACAGCAAGATCCGCGCGTCCGGCACCACAACAGAGCGCAGTCTTGCCGACCGATTTGCCGACGTTTTCAACATCCTCGATTTCGGTGCGCGGCCCAACGATCCCGCCTTCGACAACCGGGCCAGCATTCAGCAGGCGCTCGATGCTGCCTCTCAGCAGGGCGGCGGTGTGGTGGAAATCCCCGACGGCACCTTCTGGCTGACCGGCACCGGCAACGCGGTCGACGGCGGTGTTCGCATCCGCAGCAACACGACGCTGCGCGGCGCCGGCATCGGCCTGTCGACGCTCAAGCTCGTCGACGGCTACAACGCCAGCCTGACGGGCGTGCTGCGGACGCCCAGCGGCGAGCAGCACAAAAAGATCCAGATCATGGACTTAACCATTGACGCCAACGGCGCCGGGCAAACGGCGGGAACGCAGATGGCGTTCTTTTGCGGAACCGCGCCGAACGATCCCCCGACCACCCGGTGTGAGGACATCCGCCTGGTGCGCGTCGAGGCGACAGGCGGCAAGGGGACATCGGGCTATGGCTTCGATCCGCACGAGAACGTGCTGCGCCTCGGCTTTATCAATTGCGTCGCCCACGACAACGAGCTCGACGGCTTCGTCATCGACGGCTGCCGTGAAGTGGTCATCGATGGCTGCTGGTCATGGGCCAATGGCCGCCACGGCTACAACTTCGTCACCTGGAGCGAGAACAACGTCCTCACCACAAGCCACGCCGTGCAGAACGCCGGCAGCGGTATCATGGTGCAGAATGGCGCCAAGCACACCATTATCAGCAGCTCTGATGTCCGCGGCAATGCCGAGGAGGGCATCAACATTCGCGGCGACGCGATTTTTGGACAGAACACCCACGTCTCGGTGATCGGCTGCCACATCAACGGCAACGGGCGGCGCGGCATTCGCATCGCGGGCGCTTCCTATAACTACATCGCCATGAACAGGCTGATCGACAACAGTCAGGAAGCGAACAACGGCTACGACGACATTCAGCTGACAAGCAACGATACGGCCACCTCCCAGTTCAACGACCTCTTGTCCAATGTTTGCCATTCGACCGCAGCCAACCGCAGCCGCTACAACATCCGTGAAGAGCCATCGGGGGCCGGAGATAACAATTATTTCTTCGGCAACCGGTCCAGTGGCTGCGTGAACGGCACGCCGCAGTCGGTCAATGGCACGGATACGATCATTTTTGGTGTGCGGGAGCCAGATTTCTTCTTCGGCCGTGCCGCCAGCAACCGCTTCTTCCTGGAGAACTCGGGCCGCTTGCGTTGGGGGTCGGCAAACGCGACCACAGCCGTCGGTGCCGCCGGTGCCGCCGCCGCCCCGCCGGCCAGCCCGCAAATCTACCTCGAGGTCGAGGACAGCGCCCAGAACCGCCTGTTGGTCCCCGCCTACCTCAAGGCTTCGTAACCGCAACACATCGCCCAAGCGGCGGCGGCGGTTCGGTTCAGGCGCGGAGAAACTGCCGAATGAAGGCCTCGACAGTCCGTTTGCCCGTGATGACGCCGTAGTGGCCCTCGCACAGGATGTCGGCTTGCACCGCGATCAGGCGCTTGAGCGATGCCTGATAGTCGCTCGCGTTGGACAGCAGGCTCCGGTGCAAGGGGCCGTGCACGTCCTGGGCGAAGACGACGTCCAAGCCCTCGGACGTCGTGACGTAGGCGACCGAGCCCGGTGAGTGGCCGGGGATGTGCACGGCGGTGATGGTCCGGCCGCCGAGCGTGATCGGCTCGCTGGCGCCGGTCAGCTTGCGGTCGACCGGGCAGGGATCGAGCCTGGCGCCGTACCAGTCGGCGGCGGTCACGGCATTGTCGCCTGCCTCCAGGTACGGCGCATCGAGGGCATGGCAGAGGACCGGGATGCCAAGCGTGTCGCGCAGCATCTTGGCGCCGCCGGTATGATCGAAGTGGCAGTGGGTGAGGAGAAGGCAGGTGATTTGCCGTGGCTCGATCCCGGCGGCGGCCGCATTGCGCAGGATCTTCCCCGTCGCCCGGCCGGTGCCGCTGTCGATCAGGGCCGCCTCGCCGGCGAAGGCGACGAGGTAGACAGCGGCATCGGCATCGGCGCTGAGCCTGCCGCCGCCGACCTGAAACACTTCCGCCGTGATCCGTCGCGCCCGCGCCGCCACCTGAACCTCCCTGCCCATGCCATCCTATCAGTCTCACCGCCGGCGCCGAAGGCCGATCGCGGGCCGCGCACGGACAACGTCGCGTTTGTTCTTTCTTTGTTCGGGCGCTAAAGTGGCGCCATGGAGCTTGCGCGCCAGGAACTGATCGAGCTGATCGCGTTTGCGCTGTGGCGGCAGATTGACCTGCGGCCGCGCCGGCGCAGCCTTGATGACGCGCGGTGGTTGGCCGAGAAGGTGGTGGAACAGCTGGAACGCAGCGGTGTCAGTTGGACCCGCGACGCGCCGCCGCCGCCTCACCGCACTCCGGGCGCCGCCGCCTGAGCGCGACTCCGGCCGGCCGGAAGGGACCGAACGCCATCAGTCCGCTGCCGCCCGGCCGCTCAAGAGCTGCGGCCGGAAACCGGCTGCCGCAAGCGCCTCGATGAGGGCCTGCACATGCGCGCCGTCGCGGGTTTCGAGGATCAGGTCGAGATCGGCCATCTTGACCGGGATGTCATGGAACAGCCGCTGATGGCTGATCTCGACGATGTTGGCCTCCATTCCGGCGATCACCGCCGCGACCTGCGCCAGCGCCCCCGGTTGATCGCTCACCGGCACGCGCAGCCAGCTCAGGCGGCCGCGGCGCACCAGGCCGCGCATGAGGACCGAGGCCAGCAGACGTGGGTCGATGTTGCCGCCGCACAGGACCAGGCCGATGCGCTGGCCCGCGAACCGGCTGCGATGGCGGAACAGGGCGGCGAGGCCGGCGGCGCCCGCACCCTCGACGACGGTCTTCTCGATTTCGATCAGCTGCGCCACCGCATCCTCGATGTCCGCTTCGCTGACGAGAACGAGATCGTCGACCAGGCGGGCGATGATCGCCATCGGCAGCGCACCCGGCTCCGTTACCGCGATGCCCTCGGCGATCGTCGCCCCGCCGCTTCCCGCCGGCGCGCCGCGCAGCGCCTGCACGACGGCCGGATAGAGCGCGTTCTGCACCCCGTAGACACGGATCCCGGGGCGCATCGCCTTGGCAGCGGTCGCACAGCCGGCGATCAGCCCGCCGCCGCCGACAGACAGCACCAGCGCGTCGAGGTCGGGCACGTCGTCCAGCAGTTCCAGCGCCACCGTGCCCTGGCCGGCGATGACGGCCGGATCGTCATAAGGGTGGATGAAAACCAGCCCCTCGGCCGCGGCCAGTTCGTGCGCGTGGCGGGCGGCTTCGCTCAAGATTTCGCCATGCAGGACGACACGGTTGGCAAAATAGCGCGTGTTTGCCACCTTCACGAACGGCGTTGCGCGCGGCATTACGATCGTTGCCGGGATGCCGAGCCGGCGGGCGTGATAGGCGACGCCGAGGGCGTGATTGCCGGCCGACATCGCAATCACACCGCGCCTGCGCTCCTCGGCGGAGAGCGCGCTGAGACGCACGAGCGCCCCGCGCTCCTTGAACGAGGCGGTGTACTGCAGGTTCTCCATCTTGAGGAACACGATTGCGCCGGTGAGCTCGGACAACAGCCGGCTGTGCAGCGTCGGCGTTCGCTGAACCGCGCCGGCAATGGTCGCTGCCGCGGCGCGGATGCTGTCGATGGTCACGGGCATGGGGTCGGTCCGTCTCTCTTCGGCGCGGCGCCGGGCCTCGGCGCGGCACCAGGGCTGCCGCAAAGGCGTTGAAAATCCACCCTCCGGCGGTCATTGACAAGGCGCGCGGATGTGCCAAGGTAACGTTGCATGGGGCGGGCGGATGCCGATTTAAGGGTCCGACACGTCCCGGTCTCGCTCCTGATTGAAGAGGATGACCGCCTGATGGACCGCACCTCGGCCTTCCGGAATCCGCTCCTGCTCGGGTTTGAACGCCTGGAGCGTGTGCTCGCCAGCGCTTCGCGGGCGTCCGCGGAAGGCTATCCGCCCTATAACATCGAGCAGATCGGCGACGACCAGCTGCGCCTGACGCTTGCCGTTGCCGGCTTCGCGATCGATGACTTGAGCGTTGCCCTTGAGGAGCACCAGCTTGTGATCAAGGGCCGCAAGAAGGACGACGAGAGCGGCCGCGCGTTCCTGCATCGCGGCATCGCCGCGCGCCAGTTCCAGCGCGCGTGGGTGCTCGCGGAAGGCTGGGAGGTCGGCGCTGCCACCCTCGACAATGGCTTGCTGCACATCGGTTTGCGCCGCGTCGACCCGGACCCTACGGTCCGCACGGTGCAAATCACTCGTGGCAGCGCGAGTGGCGGCCACAGCGGCGACTGAACACTCTCGGGCGCCGTTCATTCGCGCTCACCTCCCCTTTACACGCATTGCGCTCACGCCGCACGAGCGATGCCTGCGGCCCGTCGCGACATCCGCTTGCCATACAAGCGAGCCGCCCCGCTAAAGGCGTGGCCAAGTAACAATAAAGCTAAAATTCTCTATAAATAAAGTTAGGTGTGTTCTAGTATTATGAGCAAATAAAAGAATTGCCGTTATTGGTGTCGGTGCTAAAGTACCGTGTTACTCCTTGTAAAAAAATGGGCTGCGGTGACACCGATGAACACATCACACTCTTTAGACGTCTGCCGCCAGCGCAGACGAGCTTGTCTGTGGCAGCCATTGCGGCGTTTTGGCCGACGGCTGCTTGAAGACGAGCGCGGCGCGACTGCCATTTATGTTGTTCTCGGTCTGACGGTCATGATCGCGGCGATGGGCACGGGGCTCGATGCTGGCCGCGCCTACATCGTCAAGTCGCGGCTGTCGTCGGCACTCGATGCGGCTGCGCTGGCGGGCGCCCTGACGATGTTCGACACCACCCGAGACGACGACATCCGCAAGTATTTTCGAGTGAATTTTCCTGACGGCTTCATGGGGGCTACGATCTCCGGGCCGACGATCACGGTCGACGAAGGCAACGAGACCGTTTTCCTGCGCGCGTCGGCCAATGTCTCGACGTCGGTCATGCCCATCCTGGGCTACGACGAGATCACCGTCGTTGCGGAAACGGAAGTCACGCGCAAGATGAAGGCACTCGATCTGGTGCTGTCGATGGACGTCTCCGGATCGATGGGCGAGACGGCACCGGGCGGCAGCGGGAGCCGGTTGTCGGCGGCCAAGACCGCTGCCAAGGAGCTGATCGACATCCTCTACGGCAACGCCGAGACCAAGGACCTGTTGACGATCGGCCTCGTCCCCTGGAACGCCAAGGTCAAGGTGATGCTGCAGGGCCAGACGTACGTGCACGCCGAGCGGCGCTCCGAGGCGGTGCCGGCCTTCACCAACCCGGAGAACGGGCAGAACCAGTCGGTCGTCTGGTACGCCAGCAATTCGCCGGTGCCGCTCTTGTTCGAGCCGCCTTCCAAATGGAAGGGCTGTGTCTTCAACCGCTACAAGCACTCCGACGGCGACACCAACGACGCCGACATCCACGAAGGGCCGACCACGGTCAACGGCGTCAGCTGGCCCGGCTGGGCGCCCGTCTACCCAGGCACCTATCCCGCTGCCGGTGACCCGCTTTCGCTCCTCTTGGGCGGAGAGCCGGTCACCGGTGATGACGATTACCAGAGTAAACGGTGCGGCCTGGCGCCCAAGGGCTCCGACTGCGTCAGCTGTCCTTCGGTCGGCATCACGCCGCTGCAGAACTCGAAGACGGCGATCAAGAACGCGGTCAACGGCTTGAGCGCCGACGGCAACACCAACATTCCGGCCGGCCTCGCCTGGGCGTGGGAAGTCGTCACGCCGGCGGCGCCGTTCTCGGAAGCGGTTGAGAACCCGGCCTACGACCGCGATCAGGCGATCGTGCTTTTGACCGACGGCATTAACTGCCCGAACTATGGCGACGGCTACAAGCGGGTCTTCGGCTCCTGCAGCAGCAACAGCGCGCGGGAAAAGATGGATGCCCGCCTGCGCAAGCTCGCCACCAACATCAAGGAGCAGGGCATCCTCATCTATGCCATCCAGTTCGTCGACTCCGACGCCGACCAGATCGCGCTGATGAAGGACATCGCCACCGCGCGGGAAGCGCCCTTCTACTACTATGCGCCGACGTCGGGCGCGCTCAAGACGGCGTTCCGCGAGATCGCCAACCACCTCTCTGAGTTGCGGCTGTCGAAATAACGCATCTCTCCTGAAGCTGGCGACGGCGCATCGGTCCCGCAACGACCGGTGCGCCGCGCCGTTTTCAGCCCTCCCCACGAGCGGCAGCGGCAGCGGCGCGGCGGCGTCGGCCGCGAGCGGCGATCAGGTTCAGGCATTCGACACCGGCCGAGAACGCGATCGCGAAATAGAGATAGCCGCGCGGCACGTGGAAATGCAGACCGTCGGCGATCAACGCGACCCCGACCAGCAGGAGGAAACTGAGCGCCAGCATCTTGAGCGTCGGATGCTCGCGGATGAAGGCGCCGATCGGCTTGGCCGCCAACAGCATGACGCCGACCGCGATCAGGACGGCCGTGACCATCACCGGCAGGTCCTGCGACATGCCGACGGCGGTGATGACGGAGTCGAGCGAAAATACGACGTCAAGGAGGACGATCTGCACGATCGCGGCGGCAAAGCTGGTACCGCGGCGGCCGGACTCTGCCGTCTCTTCACCCTCGCTTTCTGTCATGTGGTGGATTTCGAGCGTGCCCTTGACGAGAAGGAACAGCCCGCCCGCGAGCAGCACCAGATCGCGCCAACTGATCGCCTCGCCTACGACCGTAAACGCGACCGCGGTCATGCCCATGATCCAGGTGATCGACAACAGCAAAAGGACGCGCATCCCGGCGGCGAGACCAAGGCCCACATAACGGGCCGTGGGTTGCTGATGTACCGGCAGCCGGCCGGTGACGATCGAAAGAAAAATGACGTTGTCGATGCCGAGCACGATCTCAAGCGCGGTGAGCGTCAACAGGTTGGCCCAGGCATGGGGATCGGTGAGAAGGTGGAGCATGGGGCAGCGTGCCTTCGTTGGGGGAAGGGGGGGGCGCTTACGGCCGTGGCGCGGCGCCGGCGGGCAGCCGGTCGAGGACGGCTGCAACCGTCGCCTGGAGGCGATCGAGCTCCGCCGGTTCCGACATGCGGTGGCCGGCGCCCTTAACGAGCACCAGCTCGACGTCGGCTGAGCGCAGCCGTTGCATCAGCCGCACCGACGTCTGCCACGGTACGTCCGAGTCGGCGAGGCCATGGATGAGGCGCACCGGGCAGTCAAGCGGGATTTCGGCGCGCAGCACGAGATGGTTACGGCCGTCGTCGAGGATACGCTTGGTTACCGGCGTCGGTTCGGGGTCGTACGGGCTCGCCAGCTGAATCACACCGGCAGTCTCCAGGAGCTGGCGATCGGCCGGGCTCAGCAGCGGCTCAATCACATCTTCGGTGAAGTCGGGGGCCGATGCGGTCCCGACCAGCGCCGCGATGCGTGCGCGCCGGGCGAGTGCCGCCCGGACCATGATCCAGCCGCCGAGGCTGGAGCCGACCAGCACCTGCGGCCCCTCCGTCAACGCGTCGAGGACCGCGATCGCGTCGTCGGTCCAGCGGCCGATGGTGCCGTCGGTGAAGGCGCCTGACGATGCGCCATGGCCGAAATAGTCGAAGCGGACGAAGGCGGTGCCGCGAGCCCGGCAGAAGGCTTCGAGCATCGTCGCCTTCTGCCCGGTCATGTCGGACGAATAGCCGGTGAGGAAGACGATGCCCGGCGCACGCCCTGGCGTGCGGAAGTAGGCGATCCGCTCACCGTCGGCGCGAGACAGGAATTGCGGCTCACTTGCAAATGACGAGGGTGGAACAGTCAAGGAAAACTCCCTGCAGCGGTGCGGTGACCGCCGTCACAGCAGCACGCGTTTCATGCGTCTATAAAACGAATTGTTAAGCGGATGTTAACTGCAATCTGCGCTTAATCATCCGCATAAACATCCCCTTTGTCCAGTGAGTTCAAGGCCATGGCTGATCTCCGAGGCGCCCGCGGCAGATGGACCCGAATTAAGGTGCTGAGCTGCGCGAGCGCCTTCGCGGGCGCGCTCGGCCTCGCGGCGCTGCCCGCGCCGGCGGCGGCGTTCGAGAGGGTTGCCACGGCCAGTGTGGACTTGGTCGACGGTAGAGCGCCAGGCATCACGACGGCCGAAGAGGACGACCCGTGGCTGTCCTTCGTTCTCGGCTACCTGCCGGTGGCGACCGCTGCGCTCACCCAGACCTCGCCAACGCGCACCAATCGGGTCCCCGACTGCCGCCCGGGGCCAGGGTGCATCATGCCGCCGATCCGCTTTCCCGCGCTTGCCACGCGCGACGTTCCGTTCGGCCCCATCGATCGCCACGGCTGGGCAATGTTCGCCGCCATTGGCGATCGCCGCATGTACGCCTACCCCTCGCCGGCCAAGGATGGCCGCATCAGCCGCGCCGATGCCTGGGACTGGGGCGTTGGCGCCCAGTTCGACGCGCAGGCGCTCGCGGCCGGCAGCGCATCATCGCGGACCCGGTTCGTCGTCGGTGAACTGGGCGGTGGCGCCGGCGGCGAGAGTTCGGACGCGGGCTACGAGGTCCGCGCCCGTCTGGTGTTCGGTGGTGATGCCCTGGGACCGCTGATCACCGCAAGCGCCATGATCGGATTCGGCGTCGATGATCCGATGCAGGCGATGCCGGCAGCCTTTACCTGCGGCGCCAAACTCGAAATCCGCTTCTGAAGCAGCCGAACCGCACGCCGGCGCTGCACTCGCCTTGACAGCCTCCGGTCCATCTCTAGAGTGCGCAGCCATCAACGAACGCACTCCGAAACAGCGAGATGGAGCAGGGCAGCCGTGGATGCACCCCGTGAGGCAATGGCGCGTGTGCGGATTACCGCTGCGGATGGCCGCCAGCGCACGTATGCGAGCGGCACGGCGGGTTTCGAGATCGCGCACGACCTGAGCGCGGACGGCGGTGCGGGCGCACTCGCGCTCCGCGTCAACGACGAGATGCGCGATCTCTCCCGCCCGCTGACCGAGGATGCCGTTGTCTCTGTCGTCACCGCCGCCGATGCCGACGCGCTCGAGCTGTTGCGCCACGATGCGGCGCATGTGATGGCGCAAGCGGTGCAGGAGCTGCTCCCCGGCACGCAAGTGACCATCGGGCCTGCCATCGAAAACGGCTTCTACTACGATTTCGCCCGCGACGAGCCGTTCACGCCTTCCGACCTCGCGACCATCGAGGCGCGCATGCGCGAGATCGTTGCGCGCGATGAGCCGATCCGCCGCGAGGAGTGGGACCGGGCGGAAGCGATCGCCTATTTCCGCTCGATCGGTGAGCACTACAAGGCGGAGATCGTCGCCGACATCCCGGCCGGCGAGCCGATCACGATCTATCGGCAGGGGAACTGGCTTGATCTCTGCCGCGGCCCGCACTTGGCCTCCACCGGCCGGCTTGGCACCGCCTTCAAGCTGACGAAGGTGGCGGGCGCCTACTGGCGCGGTGATTCCCGCAATCCGATGCTGCAGCGGATCTACGGCACCGCGTGGCCGACGAAAGCCGCGCTCGACGCCTACCTGCACATGCTGGAGGAGGCCGAACGCCGCGACCATCGCCGCCTCGGCCGCGAGCTCGGGCTCTATCACTTCCAGGACGAGGCCGCTGGCTCGGTGTTCTGGCATCCGCACGGCTGGACCCTTTACCGCACGCTGCAGGCCTACATGCGCAGGCGCCTGGAAGCATCGGGCTACGTCGAGGTGCGCACGCCGCAGATGATCGACCGCAGCCTGTGGGAGCGCTCCGGCCACTGGGAGAAGTTCCGCGAGCACATGTTCACGGCCGAAGCCGAGGACCGCGTGCTGGCACTCAAACCGATGAACTGCCCCGGCCACGTGCAGATCTACCGTCAGGGCATCAAGAGCTATCGCGATCTGCCACTCAGGATGGCCGAGTTCGGCTCCTGCCATCGCAACGAGCCGTCCGGCGCGCTGCACGGGCTGATGCGGGTGCGCGCCTTCGTCCAGGATGACGCCCACATTTTCTGCACCGAGGAGCAGATCACCTCGGAGACGGAGGCGTTCTGCGCGCTGCTGCAAACGGTCTATCGCGATTTTGGCTTCGATGCGGTGAGCGTCAAATTCTCCGACCGGCCGGCGAAGCGTGCCGGCTCGGACGAGACCTGGGACAAGGCGGAGACGGCGCTGCGAGCCGCAACCACGGCCGCCGGGCTTGCCACCACGCTCAACCCCGGCGAGGGCGCTTTTTACGGGCCGAAGCTCGAATTCGTGCTGAAGGACGCGATCGGCCGCGACTGGCAGCTCGGCACGCTGCAGGTCGATTTCGTCCTGCCGGAGCGGCTCGATGCCAGCTACGTCGGCGATGACGGCGGCAAACACCGCCCCGTGATGTTGCATCGGGCCATTCTCGGCTCGTTCGAGCGCTTCATCGGCATTCTCATCGAGCACTACGCCGGCCGCCTGCCCATGTGGCTGGCGCCGATCCAGGCGGTGGTGGCGACCATCACCAACGAGGCGGATGCCTACGCGCTCACGGTCTACGACGCCTTGCGGGCAGCCGGCGTGCGGGCGGAGCTCGACCAGCGCAACGAGAAGATCGGCTACAAGGTGCGCGAGCACACGCTCGCCAAGGTGCCGGTCCTGCTCGCCGTCGGCGCGCGCGAACAGGCGGACGGCACGGTTGCCGTGCGCCGGCTCGGCAGCAAAGGCCAAGAAACTGTTGCTCTTGGGCTTCTGGTTGATACACTACGGCGTGAGGCTGTCCCGCCGGCATAACACGTGCGTCGGTCATGGATTGCCTGCTGGCGGGCGCGCCTGCGCTTGGCCGGCTGCGGCAAAGGAAAGAGGCGAAGAGGACACGTTTGCGAGAGCACGCCGGTTTTTCGCTCCACAACCGTGCGGTAGGGGCCTCCCGCGGGCGGCTTTCCGAGCGCTCGCTCTTTTCGCCGGTCCCCCAGTGAGCTCATCAGCCGGCTTGCGCCCGCCGCTTGAGCGCAACCGCGGAGGCTGCGGCAGCTTCCTGTCCGCGCCCGCAACGACTCCCCAATAGACAAGGAGGATGACGATCGCACGGCCAAGCACGCCGCTCCCTCAATCACGCGAGGGCCCGCGGATCAACGACGAAATCAACGCGAGCATGGTTCTGGTGGTCGATCAGAACGCGACGCAGCTCGGTGTCTTGCCGCTCCGCGAGGCCCTGCGGGTGGCATCGGAGTCCGGCCTCGACTTGGTCGAGGTGTCTCCCAACGCCGACCCGCCGGTTTGCAAGATCCTCGACTACGGCAAATTCAAATACGAGGCCCAGAAAAAAAAGAGCGAGGCTCGCAAGAAGCAGAAGGTGATCGAGGTCAAGGAAATCAAGATGCGTCCCTCGATCGACGAGCACGACTACCAGGTCAAGATGCGCAGCATGCGCCGCTTCATTGAGGAAGGGGATAAGGTCAAGGTGACCATCCGCTTCCGCGGCCGGGAGCTTGCGCACCAGGATCTGGGCCTGAAGGTGCTGGAGCGGGTCCGTGGCGATCTGGAGGGCGTGACCAAGGTTGAGCAGCTGCCGAAGGTCGAAGGCCGGCAGATGATCATGGTGATCACCGGGCGCTGAGGCTGTTTGGGCGCAGGGGACGCCGCCGGCGCCGCCGTTGCAGAGGCCGCGCGGCAGCGTTAGCCTTGCAGGCGGATCAACAGGGCGGACGGTGGTGGTGTCGCAGCTCAGCCACGTCGACGAGGACGGCCAGGCACGCATGGTCGACGTCAGCGCCAAGGCGGTGACAGAGCGCACGGCGACCGCCAGGGTGAGCGTGCTGATGCAGCCCGCCACGCTTGACGTCATCGCGAGCGGCCGCGCCGCTAAGGGCGACGTGCTCGCCGTCGCCAGGCTCGCCGGCATCATGGCGGCCAAGCGCACCGCTGAACTCATCCCCTTGTGCCACGCCCTGCCGCTCACCGCCGCAAGTGTCGACATCGTGCTCGATCCGCAGCGATCGGCGGCTGACATCACGGCCGAGTGCCGCGTCAGCGCCCGCACCGGTGTCGAGATGGAGGCGCTGACGGCGGCCGCCGTGGCGGCGCTCACGCTCTACGACATGGTGAAGGCGATCGATCGCGGCATGCGCATCACCGATCTGCGCCTCGTACGCAAGGACGGCGGCCGCTCAGGCCTGTTCGAGGCCCCGTAAGCGATGCTCCCGGTCGCGGAAGCCTTGCGGCTGATCGGGGAGGCATTGCGCCCCGTCCCCGCGCAGCTGGTGAACCTCGATCAGGCCTGGAGCCGGGTGCTGGCGGCGGACGTCGAGGCGCGGCTCAGCCATCCTCCAGTTGCCGTCTCGGCGATGGACGGCTATGCGGTCCGCGCTGCTGACGCCGCGACGGTGCCGGCGACGCTGTCGGTCGCGGGAACGGCTGCCGCCGGCCAGGGCTTTGCGCGCGCGCTTCGTGCCGGCGAAGCGGTGCGAATCCTCACCGGCGCGCCGGTGCCGGAAGGCGCCGATGCGATCGTCATCCAGGAAGACACCGAGCGCTCGGGCGATCACGTCACGGTGCGCGCGGCGCCTGAACCGGGCCGCTTCATCCGCCCGGCCGGCCTCGACTTCAAGGCCGGCGATCGGCCGCTCAGGGCCGGGCGCCTTTTGAGTGCGCGCGATGTGGCGTTGTGCGCGGCGATGAATGTGCCCTGGCTCGCGGTGCGCAGGCGGCCGCGCGTGGCCGTGCTTGCCACCGGCTCCGAGCTGCGCATGCCGGGCGAACCGCTCGGCGGCGGCCGGATCGTCAACTCCAATACTTTTCTCGTTGCGAGCGCGGTGCGCGCTCTGGGCGGCGAGCCGCTCGGCCTCGGCATCGCCGTTGACGAGGACGCGGCGTTGCAAGCCGCGTTCGCCGCCGCCGCGGGGGCCGATCTCCTCGTCACGCTGGGCGGCGCCTCGGTTGGCGACCGCGACCTCGTCCGACCCGTCCTGGAGCAAGAGGGCGGGACGGTGATCTTCCACAATCTCGCGATGCGGCCGGGCAAGCCGACCCTGTTCGGCCGGCTGGGGCCCTTGCCGGTGTTGGGCCTGCCGGGCAATCCGGTCTCGGTCGGTGTCGCCGCGGTGGTGTTTCTGAAGCCGATTCTAGCAGCGCTCTCCGGCCTGGACGGCTCCTTCGATCAGCAGGAGACGGCGGTGCTGGGCCGCGATCTGCCCGCCAACGACGTGCGCCAGGATTACCTCCGCAGCACGCTGGCCCTGGATGCCTCAGGCAGGCTGGTGGCGACGCCCTATCCGCAACAGGACAGCGCCATGCTGCGCCTCTTGTCCGCAGCCGACTGCCTCGTCATCCGCCCGCCGCATGCGCCAGCGGCGCTCGCCGGCGCACCGCAGCCGATCCTCCGCTTCACCCGGGCCAGCCCGGCGCTCTGACGTCCGGTCGGCCTGCGCATCAACGATCAGTGGCGCATTTGTTTCGTCTGGACGGAAGGAGGCCCGAGCGATGTCGAGATCGTCGACGACCACGACGGGCGATGAGCGGCTGCCAAATCCGCATCCTGGCGAAATCCTGCTCGAAGAATTCCTGAAGCCGATGGGCCTGAGCCAGAACGCGCTGGCTCGCGCCGTCCACGTGCCGCCGCGGCGGATTAATGAACTGGTCCTTGGCAAGCGCTCCGTGACGGCCGACACCGATCTTCGCCTCGCCCGTTACCTCGGCATCTCCGAGGGCGTCTTTCTCGGCCTGCAGAACGACTATGACCTGATGGAGAGGCGCCGGCAAATTGAGGCCGAACTGCAGTCCATCAACCCGTGCGCGGCGTGAGGGGCGGTGCAAAAAACTGTCATCGTCAGGTGCTTTCTGTTCTGTATTTCAGGGACATCAAGTATTTCGGGGACATGATACGGGCTTGCTGGATCCAAGGATCGCCGCGCAGATCGGAGCCGAGGGCGTATTCTGACGCATGCGTTGCGCCGGGTGGAGACAATCCGTCCGGCGAAATACGGCTACTACCCTAATCCGCTCTGCGCGGGCTACGGCTAGCCGCGAGACCGGTGTCATGACCCTCGAACCTCCAGACTACGCGTCGCTTACCCAGAGGACCAAATCGATGGGTCGGGGATACTTCGTTGGAATCGCAGATATGCTGAAGGGAACGTCGGGCGCGCCGCTGATCCCCTTGTGCATAAGATGCGCTTTCAGGCTCAGTTCAATCGCAATCTTCAAGTAGCGGCGAAGCAGCAGCAGCGGCGGAAATTGATCTCGCTTGGCCAGCCATTCCAAAGCATCTGTCGCGCCCTTTGAGCTGTTGCATGTGCGGCACGCCCACACCAGGTTCTCCCCCGCATTGGGCCCGCCTCTCTTGCGTGGAATCAGGTGATCGGCTGCCAAGTGCTCCTTGCTGGCGCAGTAGCAGCAAGATTGTGGTAAAATCATTTTTAATCGCTCGTCGTCGGCTATTGGACCTATCTGCATCGTCCCATTCTTGAGACCGGCATAGAGACGACTACGAATTATAAAATGACTTCGATTGTATTTTTCTGATTTTGACATGACCGCCGCATGCGCCATCGCCAAATTAGCGTATGACCAGTAAAGCAATTCGCCGACGGTCGTGATTTCCATCCCTGCCACCTGCCAACGAAATAGTCGGCACGTAGGTCAGAATAGCCGAAGGGCGTATTCTGACGCATGCGTTGCGCCGGGTCGAGACAATCCGTGGGCCGAACGAACAACCGAAGCTTAATGGTTGCTACACGGGCTTACGCGTTGGGCCTCGGGGCGGCCGCGGGCGATGCGTTCGGCCGTCTCCTGTTTGCTCGCCTCACGCCAGATCCGTATGGGCGAAGTCGTTGCCTTTGTAGATGAGCGGAACCTTCAAGGTTTTGGCGCAGGCATAGGCAAAGCAGTCACCGAAATTGAGATCGGCGACATGCCCGACCGCCTTGCCGCAGGCCGCGCACGCATCAAACGCCGATCGACCGATCGCGGGCGAGATGGCGATTTCGTCCGCCTCAATGTCCTCGGCGAAGGCCGCAACAGCTTCAAACGCGTGGCGGAGGAGGTTCGCCGACGGCTTCCGGTTCGCCGATTTCTGCCGGGCGAGCGCGACCGCGGCTTCGAACATGACCAGTGGGGAGATGAAGAACGGCCCCTCGTTGTTGGCCAGTCGCTTTTCGAGTTCCTCAGACGCCGCTTCGCGCCCGAGGATCGCAACGATGGCCGAGGCGTCGATGAACATCAGGCGTCGCCCCACAGGCTGTCGGTATAGGTCTTCATGTCGAAACCCGGATCGCTCGTCCCCATGGCGTCGGCGAGCGCCTGTGCCCGCGCCAGCCGCTGCTTGAGCGGCAGGGCGCGGCGCACCTCGGCGAGTTGGGCTTGCAGGGCGCGACGAACCGCTTCGGTCTTGGTCTTGGCCCCCATATGCTTGCGAACCCGCTCCGCCAGCGCGTCGACTTCGGCGTCGCGAATGACCAGCGCCATTTCGAATATCTCCTCTAAATATCTCAATATCATAAGAGAGATATATTTGCCACTGGGGCTCGCCTCACCGCGCTTGCTTGCGCTTGAGGAAGGCGGCGATGCGGGTTTTCGCGTCGGGCCTCGCGCGGGCGCGGGCGATGCGTTCGGCGGTCTCCTGCATCAGGGCGGCATCGATCGGCCGGCCGGCAATCGCGCGGATCAGCGCCTTGGCGTCCGCCATCGCTTCAGCACTGTTGCGGGCCAAGGCGCCAAGCGTGCGCGCCGCGGCCGCCTCCAGATCGCCGGCCGCGACCACCTCGTGCACAAGGCCTAAGCGCAGCGCTTCGCCGGCATCGAACGGCTCGGCGGTGAGCGCATAGCGCGCAGCCGCGCGGGCGCCGATGGCGGCGACGACATAAGGCGAAATGACCGCCGGGATGATGCCGAGCCGGACCTCCGTCAGCGCGAAGCGGGCTTCCCTTGCGGCAACGGCGATGTCGCAGGCGGCAACGACGCCGACGCCGCCGCCGTAGGCCGGCCCCTGGACGAGCGCCAGCGTCGGTTTGGGCAGCGTCGCGAGGCCGCCCAGGACGCGGGCGAGCTTCAACGCATCGGCGACGTTTTCGGCCTCTCGCGCCTCACCCATGCGCAGCATCCAGGCGAGATCGCCGCCGGCGCAGAAACTCACCCCTGCGGCCGCGATGACGACGGCGTGCACGGCCGCGTTCCTTGCCAGCGCGTCGATCGCAGCGCCAAGGCTCTCGATCAGCGCATTGTCGAAGGCGTTGTGGATCTCGGGCCGGTTGAAGCGGATGCGGCCGACGCCGGCATCATCGACGCGGCACTCAAGCGCTGCGGCCATCGCCATGCCGTTGCCCCGCTACATCCGAAAGACGCCGAAGCGGGTCGCCTCAACCGGCGCGTTCAGCGCCGCCGACAGGCTCAAGGCCAGCACCATGCGCGTCTCCACCGGATCGATGATGCCGTCGTCCCACAGCCGCGCACTTGCGTAGTAGGGATGGCCTTGCGCCTCGTACTGCTCCAGGATCGGCTTGCGGAACGCCGTCTCGTCGTCTGCCGTCCACGTGCGCCCCTGCGCCTCGATGCTGTCCCGGCGCACGGTCGCCAGCACGCCCGCCGCCTGCTCGCCGCCCATCACCGAGATGCGCGCGTTCGGCCACATCCACAGGAATCGCGGCCCGTAAGCGCGCCCGCACATCGAATAGTTGCCGGCGCCGAACGAGCCGCCGATGACGACCGTGATCTTCGGCACCTTGGCGCAGGCGACCGCGGTCACCATCTTGGCGCCGTCCTTGGCGATGCCGCCGGCCTCCGCCTTGCTGCCGACCATGAAGCCGGTGATGTTCTGCAGAAAAATGAGCGGCAGGCCGCGCTGGGCGCACAGTTCGATGAAATGCGTGCCCTTGAGCGCCGACTCTGAGAACAGGATGCCGTTGTTGGCGACGATGCCGACCGGATGGCCGTAGAGATGGGCGAAGCAGCACACCAGCGTGGTGCCGTACAGCTGCTTGAACTCGTCGAACTCCGAGCCGTCGACGAGCCGCGCGATGACCTCGCGCACATCGTAGGACTTGCGCAGGTCCACGGACACGATGCCGTAAAGCTCCTTCGCGTCGTGCTTCGGCGGCCGCGGCGGCTTGATGACGAGATCGGGGCGCTTGAGCCGGTTGAGGTGGCCGACGATGCGGCGCGCGATCGCAAGCGCGTGGGCGTCGTCCATGGCGTAGTGGTCGGTAACGCCGGAGACGCGGGCGTGCACGTCGGCCCCGCCCAAATCTTCGGCGCTCACCACCTCGCCGGTCGCGGCGCGGACAAGGGGCGGCCCGCCCAGAAAGATCGTCCCCTGGCCGCGGACGATGATGCTCTCGTCCGACATCGCCGGCACATAGGCGCCGCCGGCGGTGCACGAGCCGTGGACGACCGCGATCTGCGGCACGCCGGCGGCAGACATGACCGCCTGGTTGTAGAAAATGCGGCCGAAGTGGTCGCGGTCGGCAAAAACCTCGTCCTGCTGCGGCAGGTTGGCGCCGCCGGACTCGACCAGGTAGACGCACGGCAGCCGGTTCTCCAGCGCGATTTCTTGCGCCCGCAAGTGCTTCTTGACCGTCATGTGGTAGTAGGTGCCGCCCTTCACGGTCGGGTCGTTGGCGATCACCATGCATTCCTGCTGGTTGATGCGGCCGATGCCGGTGACGATGCCGGCCGCCGGCACTTCGCCGCCGTACATCCCGTAGGCTGCGAGCTGGGAGAGTTCGAGGAAGGGGGAGCCGACATCCAGCAGCCGGCGGATGCGCTCGCGCGGCAGAAGCCGGCCGCGGGCGAGATGCTTCAAGCGCGCCCGCTCGCCGCCGCCCTCGATGATCGTCTGCACTGTTGCCCTGAGCCCGCCGACCAGACCGGTCATCGCTTCCGCGTTGGCAGTAAACGCATCGGCGCGCGGATCGATGGCGGAAGCGAAGACGCTCATCGCTCAAGCCCCCAGCCGGCCGGCCTCACCTCGACTCCTCGAACAGCTCGCGGCCGATCAGCCAGCGGCGGATCTCGCTGGTGCCGGCACCAATCTCGTACAGCTTGGCGTCACGCAGCAGGCGCCCGGTGGGATACTCGTTGATATAGCCGTTGCCGCCTAAGCACTGGATCGCCTCCAGCGCCATCCAGGTCGCCTTCTCGGCGGCATGGAGGATAGCGCCGGCGGCATCCTTGCGCGTCGCCTGGCCGCGATCGCAGGCCCGTGCGACGGCGTAGACGTAAGCGCGGCAGACGTTCAGCGTGGTGTACATGTCGGCGAGCTTAGCCTGCATGATCTGGAAGCTGCCGATCGGCTGGCCGAACTGCTGGCGGTCGTGCAGGTAGGGAATGACGACGTCGAGACAGGCCTGCATGATGCCCAGTGGGCCGGATGAAAGCACGAGGCGCTCGTAGTCGAGCCCGCTCATCAGGACGTTGACGCCGCGGCCGACCGCTCCCAGGACGTTCTCCGCCGGCACCTCGCAGTCGGTGAACACGAGCTCACACGTGTTGGAGCCGCGCATGCCGAGCTTGTCGAGTTTCTGCGCGCTGGTGAAGCCCTTGAATCCGCGCTCGACGAGAAAGGCGGTGATGCCACGCGGGCCTGCTGCAGGGTCGGTCTTGGCATAAACGATCACCACGTCCGCGTCGGGACCGTTGGTGATCCACATCTTGCTGCCGTTCAAGACGTAGCGGTCGCCCCTGCGCTCGGCCTTCAAGCGCATGCCGACGACGTCGGAGCCGGCGCCCGCCTCGCTCATCGCGAGCGCACCCACATGCTCGCCCGCGATCAGCTTCGGCAGATAGCGGCGCTTCTGTTCCTCGGAGCCGTTGCGGCGGATCTGGTTGACGCACAGGTTCGAATGCGCGCCGTAGCTTAAGCCCACCGAGGCCGAGGCGCGGCTGATCTCCTCCATCGCCACGACATGCTCGAGATAGCCCATGCCGGCGCCGCCCCATTCGTCTTCGACCGTGATGCCGAGCAGGCCGAGTGCGCCCAGCTTCGGCCACAGGTCGGCGGGGAAGACGTTGTCGCGATCGATGTCGGCCGCGCGTGGCGCAATCTCGTCACCGGCAAAGCCATGCACCGTTGCGCGCAGCATGTCTGCCGTCTCACCGAGACCGAAATCGAACGCGCAAGTCTCGTTCGCCGCCATCCGTACCTCCCGCTTACGATTTTGTCTTGGTTTTCTTGTCTTGGCGGGGAGTGACTATATCCATAAATGCCGGCATTCCAAACAGCTTTGCCCGGTTGAGGCCGCGCGCCGGCGGCGCCGGTCAATAGGACAACAGAACCGGGATGGTCATGCGGGCGAGAATGCCGGTGGTGAGGCTGCGCCGCGCACCAGGGGCGGCGCGGCCGCGACCGGCGGCACCCAGTACGAGAAGGTCGGCGCCGGCATCGGCGAGATGCGAGAGCAGGCGCTCCGCCGCCTCGATCGCGTTGGTGTCGAAGACGAGGCGGTCCGGGGCCGCCGCAATGCCGTGGCGCTGCAAGTGGGCGACGATGCCCTCGAGCGGGGCCGCAGCGGTGAGGCGGCCGGCCGTCTTCGCGCGCAGTGACAACACGCTCACCGCCTCTGCGCCATCGATCAGCGGCAGGGCGTCGGCAACGGCGCGCGCCGCCTCGCGGCTGCCGTTCCAGGCGATCACGACGCGCCGGCCGACCCCTTGAAACTGGCCGGCATGAGGCACGACGAGGACCGGCCGGCCGGCATGCGAGACCGTCTGCTCGATCAGATCGGTCGGCACGCCTGAGTCCGTTTCGCGCGGGTCCGTCTGGCCGAGGATGCACAAGTCCGCCTCGCGGGCCTGAACGATGACACTGCGCGCCACCACGCTCTCGGCCACCGCCGCTTCGACGATCCAGCGGGTCTCGATCTCGAAGGGGACGGCGACGCGGTGAAACGCGGCCTCGGCGACGCGGGCACCCTGCGTCAGGACTGCCGGCTGGTGCGCCGGCGCCAAGCCCAGCGTGGTCTTGCCCGCGTGCGTGAACAAGCCCACCAGCCTTGCGCCATGCCGGCGGGCGAGCCCACACGCGAGCGCGATCCGGCCGCTGACGGCTGCCGTGCCGTCGACATGGACGACGATGTCGCGGATTGTCATCACCACCTCTCCCTCTGCCGAGGCTCCGGTCTTGCTGCCGGCAACCGCGTACGCTCACCCGACCCGCCCGATTGCACGGGTTCACCGACGCCAGCCATGACACGCGAAAAAAAAATGCGGCCACCACCCGCGCCGACGTCCGACACGCATGATCCTGCCATATTTTTCCACTATCTGCACCGGTCAGACGCGGAAGCAGCGGAGCCCCCGATCTCCGCGCGAGTCCGCAATCTCCTCATCCCGATAGTGCGGCGGCCGGTTCCCATCTGCCGGCCGCCATTTTTTTCAGCGCACCCGCCGCGGCCCGCAAGCGCCTACCGGATTCGGTAGGTTGGCTGAGTAGCCCCTTTGGGGTAGACACTCCCTCGTCCCGCGAGCGTCCAGAGTGGATCGGTAGTCGCCCTCCCCCCCTAGACCGACCGATCCACTCCGACCTCCTCCCTATCCAACTTAACGCCGCCCTCGGGCGGCGTTTTTTTGTGTGCTGCACGCGGTCGACAGCCGCGGCCAAGGCGGCGCCCCACCGGATTCGGGGGGTGGGCCAGATTCCCGCATCCGGGTACATCTTGCCTCGTCCCGCGAGCGTGCAGAGAGGATCGGAGGTCCCCCTCCTCCCCCCCGTAGATCTCCGATCCTCTCTGACCTCCTCCTTATCCAACTGACGCCGCCCCCAAAAGAGGCGGCGTTCATTTTCCAACCGGACCGCTGCCGCGCTTGCCGACGCTGATGAGCAAAGACTCGAGACGCGAACGACCGCAGGGAAGCGAACGGCACGCCAAGGGTGCTCCCGCGTTCATCACCGGCCCGGCATTGGCAGCAGGCGGCAGCCCCGATCTCTGTGCGCCAATGCGCGACCACGCGCTGTGCCTGGCCCGACTGCGCGAGCACGTCTACGGCAGCCGGCACGCGGACTCGTTCCCTGCCACATCCTGCCATACCAACTGCGCGCTCGGCCGCTGGTTGAGCGGCGAGGCAGGGCCGTACCAGACGCTGCCGGGTTACCGCTCGGTTGAAGACGCTCATGCCGAGTTCCATCGCTCGGCCGACCAGGCGCTGGCGCTGCTCGATCAGGGCCGCAGGCTGGATGCGACCCGCGCGGTTGAAACGAGCGGGTCGGTGCGCCAAGCCTCGCGCGCGCTGGTGCACGCACTTCAGGCGCTGCGGAAAGAGATCCGGGCGACGGATCGGTAGATCGCGCTTACGACCCGCTGCGCCGAGCCAGCGAAAAATCGATAGGCACCTCGCCGCTGCGCTCGCCCGCCGGCAGCACGGCCACAAGGTGGCCTTCGAACTGGGTCGCGAGCCGGTTGATGTCGAACTCGCGCTCGGCGTACGCTCGGGCGTTGGCGCCGCACTGACGCCGCATCCCTTCGTCGCGCACGAGCCGGTCGACCGCGGCCACGAACGCTTCCGTATCCAGCGGCGAGGCGGTCAGCCCGCCGCCGCTCCTGGAGATCACCTGCGCCGCCTGGTTCTCGGCGGGGATCGCCGCCGCCTGCGCCCGGCCGGCGCACAGGTAGGACAGCACCTTGCTCGGCACCGAGTACACCCCGGCGTCGGGCTCCAGCAGCGTCACCAGGATATCGGCCGCACCGAGCACGTTCGGCATCTCCTCGAACGGCTGATACGGCAGCACCGTCAGGTTGTCGAGCGCAAGCTCGGCCTTTTTCGTTCGAATGTAATCGGCGCCCGGCCCCTCCGAGATCACGACAATGCGGATGTCCGCCCGCGACCGGTAGTGCTCGGCGACGCGGACCAACAGGGCCGGATTGTGCTTCAGCCCCAGTGTCCCCGAATAGAGGATCGTGAGGCTGTCGGCGAATCCCATCTGCCGCGCCCACGGGTTATCCTTGGGCCGGACCGGTAGCTCGTGCAGCGGTGCCCAGAGCGGCATTACCGACCGCCGTAACGGGTCGACGTGCCAGGTATCGAGGGTGGCTTCGAACCCCTCGGAGATGGAGATCACCCGGTCGCTCAACAAAAGGGTGCGCCGTTCGAGCCACTTGTAGAAGCGGCCGATTGCCTCGCCGACCAGGCCCAGCTTTCGCCGCATGTGGACATGGACGGCCAGCGAGTGCAGGTCCATCACCCAGAACAAGAAGGGAATCCGGCGCCGCCGGCAGGCCGTCTGGGCGATTGCGACCGCGGCCAGCGGTGCGTTCGCACACACGACCACGTCCGGCTCCGCCTGGATGATTGCCTGCCTTAAGCGCAGACCGAACTCCACTTCCTGCAGCTGGCGGATGAAATAAGAGTGCTTCTTGAGCGGCCAGGCCAGCCGGATCGGCAGGATCGAGAACGTCTTGGGATCGGTCGGCTGCACCTGCAGCTGGCCACGCGGCGTTTCGATCTCGGCCGCGTAGGAGTGCGCCACCTGATGTCCCCGCGCCGCGAGCGCGCGGCTGAGGAAGATTTGTGGCGGGTGGCCCGAGTAGTCGTGCAAAAAGATCCGCATGGGACGTCCCGTCGTTCCGGCTACCAGACTGCTCACGATTGAACTGCCGATTTAGCCGCCGTGCAGGCTCTGCCGGCCGGCCACGATCTCACCCTTGATCCATTCGAAGGTCGGTTTCAGGCCTTCTTCGAGACGGATCGACGGCTCCCATCCAAGCTTGGCGCGGATCATCGTGTTCTCGCTATTGCGGCCGCGAACGCCTTTTGGCGCGCTGGAGTTGTAGCTGCGCTGCATCGTCACGCCGGCGATGGTCTCGATCATATCAACGAGTTCGTTGATCGTCACCATCTGTTCGCTGCCGAGGTTCATGGGCTCGGTCACGTCGCTTGCCATGATCTTGAGCGTGCCATCGATGCAGTCATCGACGTACATGAAGCTGCGCGTCTGCTCGCCGTCTCCCCAGATTTCCATCCTGTGATCATTGGCCAGCCAGCCCTTTATCACCTTGCGGCACATCGCCGCCGGTGCCTTCTCGCGGCCGCCGTCCCAGCAGCCGTAAGGACCGTAGACGTTGTGATAGCGGACGACGCGGGTCGGAAGACCGAAGTCCTCGGTGAAGTGCCGGCACATGCGCTCGCTGAACAGCTTCTCCCAGCCGTAGCCGTCCTCGGGCTGCGCCGGGTAGGCGTCCGACTCTTTGAGGCCAGGATTGTGGACGTCGGTCTGCTTGTCGTACGCGTAGACGCAGGCCGATGACGTGTAAAGGAAGCGCTTGACGCCACTGTCGCGCGCCGCCAGCAGCATATGGGTGTTGATCAGCACCGAGAGCATGCAGGCGGCCTTGTTGAGCTCGATGAAGCCAATGCCGCCCATATCGGCTGCGAGATTGAAGACGTAGGCCGCGCCGTTGCAAACCTCGTAGCACGCCTCCTTTTCCTGCAGATCGAGCTGGCGGTTGTCCACGTCCGGGAACTTCTGGAACCATTGATCGAAGGGTTTGACGTCGACGGAACGCAGGTGCTTGAAGCCCATGTTCCGCAGCCGGGCGACGAGATGGCCGCCGATGAAGCCGCCGCCCCCGGTCACAAGGATGAGATCTTCCTTATTCGCCAGTTTATCCATGCCGCTCGTTCCTTTCGTGAACTCGGTAGCGAGGTAACGCCTGAAAATGGCCTGAGGCCGCGCCCTCAGAGGGCCTGCGAACCGCCGCCGCCGGTAACGCCGACGCGGCGTCGCCCGGTCTGCTGAAAACGCGCTAGGGATGCAAGACCAAGGCCGGTATCCGGACCACAGCTGCTTTCCGGGACAGTCATTGCGTCTCCACTTTGCCTTCGTTAGAGGTCTCGGCCGACCAGTGCTGTGCTGAAGAGTTTCCGGAGATCAGAAAAATCGGCTCGTTCTCGACGCGGTAACGCTGGCGCGCGCCTGTGCCCAGCACGCGCTGCTTGTCATGCGACGCTGTCCTTGCCACCAGCTTAACGACCGCCACCATGCCATCTGAGCGCGCCGGCGGCAATTGCGTAGATCACACGTGCGCACGCATGGGGACAAAAGTGGCGCGGGCCGCATCCGCGCGGCGCCACAACGCGCCGCAAACATGCGCGCGGAGCCTCGCGGAAAGGTCAGTGGGGAGGGAGAAAAACTTGGTGCTGGCATGCGCAGGCTCGCGTTCAAACCCCACTGTCTTCGACGCGTTTGCCGCATCGGATGGCGTCCGCGGGAGGCAGATCCCCTCCAAGATGCGCGCGGGCCGTTCGGCCCGGTCGTGAAATCGTTCCTGCAGCGGGTCGGAGCTGCGGCGGACTTGCAGCGCGTCTTCCTCAAAACGCCAGCGATCGCTCAACTTCTGCTGTCAGCAGCCGGTGCTACCGCAACGCTAACGAGGTTCGCGTGTACACCTTTATATATACTATGGGTCTCGATGTCTATACGTTTAATGAGAGCATGTCGGCAACGGCTATCGCTATCGAGAGGTATCGGCGGCAGCGAGACGCACACGCGGCTGATGGCGTTTTCCTGCGGATGCAGACGCGGAAATGACGGCCGCTTCGCCAGCGCCTTCCAGAACGCCTTCGGCTTGACCGCATCATTCAGGGGTGAGGCGATCCGAAGCGCCAGGACGGACCCGCAAATTGACAGATCGCCGACGTCATGAAATAGATAGCCCGATTGAGGCAAAATAGGGGCGGCATGATGTCCGATCTACTTCGAATGATCCATCAACAAGACCCGTTCGCGGGGTTTGATTCAAGCAGCTATACGCTGGATCTGCAGGGCTGGGGATCGCAGGCGGCCGTGTTCAAGCAAATCATGGCCAAGCTGAGACCATCTAAGATGATCGAAGTCGGGTCCTGGAAGGGCGCAAGCGCAATCCACATGGCCAACCTCGCAAAGTCCCTGGGGATCGACGATTTTGTTCTGCTCTGCGTTGATACTTGGCTTGGGTCTCCTGAACACTGGGCGGTCCGCGATAGTCCAGATTATATGCCATCTCTTAAACTTTGTAATGGCTATCCGCAGCTCTATTGGCAATTTTTAGCGAATGTCACGCTCAGCGGACATTCGGATTGTATTGTTCCATTTCCGATTTCGTCCGATGGCGCGGCGCAGTTTCTTCGCACCAAGTCAGTCGTGTTCGATGCCGCCTACATCGACGCGGGGCACGAGTACCGCTCGGTCCGGAACGACCTGGAAGCGTTCTGGCCTCTGGTCCGCCCCGGCGGCGTGATGTTTGGAGACGACTTCGTTGCGGGATGGCATGGTGTGGTTCGCGCCGTCTCCGAGTTTGCGGACAGCCGCGGTTGCCAGTTGCACCTCGCCAGCGAGGGCAAGTGGGTGATTATCAAGACCCACTGACGACAATCCCCTTTCGTGGTTGCGACTCTCCCCCTGCCAGCCGTGGACAGACGCGGACGTGTGGTCTAGGTATCGCGCACTGGACGCCGAGGCAGGAGCAAGCAAGTGACCGAAGGAACGCTCGATACCTTTCGTGCGCGCCGCACGCTGAAGGTCGGTGATGCGTCGTACGAATACTACAGCCTAGCCGCCGCGGAAGCGGCGGGGTTGGGCAGCGTCTCGCGGCTGCCGTTCTCGCTCAAGGTTCTTCTGGAGAACCTCCTGCGCTGGGAGGATGGGCGAACGGTGACGGCGGACGATATCCGGGCCATCGCCGCATGGCTTGAGCGCGGTGCCGCCGATCGCGAGATCGCGTTCCGCCCGGCGCGCGTGCTGATGCAGGATTTCACCGGCGTGCCGGCGGTCGTCGATCTCGCGGCGATGCGCGATGCCATGCAGGCGGCCGGCGCGGATCCGGCGAAAATCAACCCGCTGGTGCCGGTCGATCTGGTCATCGATCACTCGGTGATGGTCGATTTCGCGGGATCGCGGCAGGCGCTCGACCAGAATGTGCACCTTGAGTACGCGCGCAACGAAGAGCGCTACGCGTTCCTGCGCTGGGGCCAAGCGGCGTTCAACAACTTCCGCGTCGTCCCGCCCGGCACCGGCATCTGCCACCAGGTCAATCTTGAATACCTGGCGCAGGTCGTGTGGACTGCGCGCGCCAACGGCACCGTCGTCGCCTACCCCGATACGCTGGTCGGCACCGACAGCCACACGACGATGATCAACGGCCTGTCCGTCCTGGGATGGGGCGTCGGTGGCATCGAGGCCGAGGCCGCCATGCTGGGACAGCCGATTTCGATGCTGATCCCCGAGGTCGTGGGCTTGCGGCTCGCGGGCAACCTGCGCGAAGGGGCGACGGCCACCGATCTGGTGCTCACAGTAACGCAGATGTTGCGCAAGAAGGGCGTGGTCGGCAAGTTCGTCGAGTTCTTCGGTCCTGGCCTCGATGGGCTGACGCTCGCCGACCAGGCAACGATCGCCAACATGGCGCCCGAGTACGGCGCCACCTGCGGCTTCTTCCCCGTCGGTCGGTCGACGCTCGCTTACCTGCGCTTCACCGGCCGCGATCCCGACCGCGTCGCCCTGGTCGAGGCCTATGCGAGGGCGCAAGGCCTGTGGCGCGACGCCGAGACGCCCGATCCGGTGTTCACCGATACGCTGGCGCTCGATCTCGGCGCGGTCGAGCCATCGCTGGCGGGACCGAAGCGACCGCAGGATCGGGTCGCGCTGTCGGTCGCGGCGCCGGAGTTCACGCGCTTTCTCACCAGCGAACGCAGCCGCGACGCCGGCGCGCCGAGCGTGCGTGAGCGGCCGGTTGCCGGGGCCAACTATGCGCTGAAAGACGGCGATGTCGTCATCGCCGCAATCACGAGTTGCACAAATACCTCGAACCCGAGCGTGCTGATCGGCGCCGGCCTGCTCGCGCGCAAGGCCCGCCGGCAAGGGCTCACGGTCAAGCCGTGGGTCAAGACGTCGTTTGCGCCGGGTTCTCAGGTGGTCACCGCCTATCTCACGGCGAGCGGCCTGCAGGACGATCTGGACGCGTTGGGGTTCCAGCTCGTCGGCTACGGCTGCACCACCTGCATCGGCAATTCCGGGCCGCTAGCGGAGCCGGTCAGCGAGGCGATCGAGGCCGGCGATCTGGTCGTGGCGGCGGTGCTGTCCGGCAACCGCAATTTCGAAGGCCGCATTCATCCGCTGACGCGGGCCAACTACCTCGCCTCGCCGCCGCTCGTGGTCGCCTATGCGCTCGCCGGCTCGCTCATGGTTGATCTGCAGAAGGACCCGATCGGCACCGGCGAGGAAGGGCAGCCGGTGTTCCTGCGCGATATCTGGCCGGAGAACAAGGAGATCCAGGCCGTCATCGACCAGGTCATCACCGCCGACATGTACCGCAGCCGGTACGCCGACGTCTTCCACGGCGATGCGGCCTGGCGCGGCCTGCCGGTGGTGACCGGGCAGACCTACGATTGGCAGGCTGGATCGACCTATGTCCGGCTGCCATCGTTCTTCGAAGGCGGTGGAGCGCAAGGGTTTGCCGATGTCCTGGGCGCGCGGCCGCTCGCGATCTTGGGCGACTCGGTCACCACCGATCACATCTCGCCGGCCGGCTCGATCAAGAAGGACAGTCCGGCCGGGCACTACCTGATCGAACACGGGGTGATGCAGGCCGACTTCAACTCCTTCGGCTCCCGGCGCGGCAATCACGAGGTCATGATGCGGGGCACGTTTGCCAACATCCGCATCCGCAACGAGATGGCGCCCGGCATCGAGGGCGGCGTCACGCGGCTGATGCCGGTGGGCGAGGTGATGCCGATCTACGACGCCTCGATGCGCTACCAGGATGCCGGCACGCCGCTTGTGGTCATCGCCGGCAAGGAGTACGGCACCGGCTCCTCGCGCGACTGGGCAGCCAAGGGAACCCGGCTCCTGGGCGTCAAGGCCGTGATTGCCGAGAGCTTCGAGCGCATCCACCGATCGAACCTGGTCGGCATGGGCGTCCTGCCGCTGCAATTCCTGGCGGGGTGCGACCGCAAGTCGTTACACCTCGACGGCAGCGAAATATTCGATATCACCGGCCTTGCGGGCGCCGTCACGCCGCGAATGGAACTCAGGCTGACAATCCATCGCGCCAACGGCGCGCGCGAAGACGTGAACGTCTTGAGCCGGATCGATACGCTCGATGAAATCGAGTACTATAAAGCCGGCGGCATTCTGCAATACGTCCTGCGCGGTCTTTCCAGGGGGGCGTGACGGGCTTGATCGAAGCGGCGCCGGGCCAACCCCTTGGCGCCGCTTTTCTACCCGCAAGCAGTTACTAGTTTTGATTGCATCGTGTTCTCATTTTCGCGGCATCGAATTTTGGTAGTGGAGAATATTGTAGCTGTCGATCGCGCTTGTTTTTTCGTGCGCGCGATTCTATGATTGTGGCTCATTGGGAGGCGGGTTTCGGGAGGAATCCGGCGCAATAAGGATTCTAGCTAAGGCCCTCGGAATAACAGTTAAAAATGGGGCAAGCCGAGGCGTTAATTAGAATAATTAAAGTTTCTTTGGCGTCGGCAAGCGAAACCGTCTCGATGTCAGTGGATGTTGGGAGTTCCTGCCCAAGAGGGAGGACGGATTGCTTGGTTTTACCCTTGAGCTTCAGCCCCACCCGAAAAAGCCGGTTCGGAGCCGCCTTGTGGTTCCGAGGCGACGGCAGCCGCGCAACGAGCCGTATGCCATTGCCGGCGTAGAGCCCGCGATCGAGGAGATCCTCAGCGATCCGATCACGTGCGCGCTTATGCGCCGCGACGGCGTGAGTGAGACAACTCTGCGCACGCTCTTGACGTCGATGCGTACCAGCCTGCGGGGCAGCGTGCGCGAGGCGTTCACAGCTGGTCCCGCAGCATAGCCGCATTCCGCTCCGTTGCCGGCCCGCAGCCGGAGGATGTCGTACCCTGCATGGAGCAAATGCGGAATGCAGGGCTCCACGGCTTATGCCGCGCGCGATCACGCATCGCGTTCCGCTAAGTCCGCGCCAGGGCGAGCTTCGTGTCGTCCGCAATTCGGGTGGCGTCCGCAATCCGGTTTTCTGACTTTTTTCTGAGTTGGGCTGCCGGCCGGCACGCCTTCCCCGCCCGGATTGGACGAGGAAAGCGTGCGCAACGTGGTGCTACTGTACCGATTCCAAGGCTTGTTTCGCACGGGCGACTTTTTCGAGGATGGCGCTGGCGGGCGCGGTCCAGACGAAGGGCTTGGGATCGGCGTTGTGGTGTTCAAGGTAGTCCATGATGGCCTTCTCCAGGTCGGCGACGCTCTTGAAACGCCGAGGTCGGAGTGAAGTGCAGATGGAAGCGCGAATGCGCCGCCAGCGAGGCACGGACCTCGGCGGTCTCCCAGCCGTTGGGGGGTCTCCCTTCCAGGCAGTATCGTGGTCGGCGGCTCGACGCCAACGGGTTAGAACAGGCGCACCTGGACCTAGACTTCGATCTCAAAGAGTCCGCGCGCCTTACTGACGACGCGGATCTGGCCCATACTCCGGCGCCGGATCGTGGCATCGATCGTGCTTTTGGGATGCTCGCACCCAAGGTCCGGAAGTGGGAGGAAGAAAATGCGCGTTTGGCCCGGACTTCCCTATCCCTACGGCGCCAACTGGGACGGCAAAGGCGTCAATTTTGCCCTATTCTCGTCGCATGCCGAGCGGGTGGAGCTCTGCCTATTCGACTCCGCGGCGGGTCGCGAATCCGAGCGCATCACGCTGCCCGAGTACACAGACGAAGTCTGGCACGCATACCTGCCGGACGTCGGGCCAGGGCAGCTCTACGGATACCGGTGCTATGGACCCTATGACCCTGGGCGCGGTCACCGGTTCAATCACCACAAGCTGCTGCTTGATCCCTATGCGAAGGCGATCGTCGGCGCGGTGAAGTGGCAGGACGCCCACTTCGGCTACCGCATCGGCGCGCCCGCCGGCGACCTGTCGTTCAGCAGGCGCGACAGTGCCCGCTGGATGCCGAAGTGCCAGGTGACGGACCCGGCGTTCGATTGGGGCGACGACGCACCACCGCGACACGAGCGGCATGATACGGTCATCTACGAGGCGCACGTGCGCGGCCTGACGATGCGCCATCCCGGTGTCCCGGAGGCGCTGCGCGGCACGTTCGCCGGCCTCTCCCATCCGGCCGTCATCGACTACCTCAGGTGGCTCGGGATTACCGCTATCGAGCTGCTGCCGGTGCAGGCCTTGCTGCAGGACCGCCTCCTCGTCGACCGCGGCCTCACCAATTACTGGGGCTACAACACGCTGGCCTTCTTCGCCCCTGAGCCACGCTATCTCGGCAGCGGCCACGTCAACGAGTTCAAGGCGTTCGTCAAGGCGTTCCACGCTGGCGGCATCGAGGTCATCCTCGACGTCGTCTACAACCATACCGCCGAGGGCAGCGAACTCGGGCCAACACTGTCGTTCCGCGGCATCGATAACGCCTCGTACTATCGCCTCGCGCCGGGTAGCCCACGCCACTGCTTCGACGTCACCGGCTGCGGCAACAGCTTCAACCTGCACAACTCACAGGTTCTGCAGCTGGTCATGGACTCGCTGCGGTACTGGGTGGAGGAAATGCACGTCGACGGGTTCCGGTTCGATCTCGCAACCACGCTGGCCCGCGAAGCCGATGGCAACTTCGACGTCGACAGTGGCTTTCTCGATGCGGTCCGCCAGGATCCCGTCCTCGCCAGCGTCAAGCTGATCGCCGAGCCCTGGGACGTCGGTAAGGACGGCTATCGCCTTGGCGGCTTCCCGCCGCGCTGGGCGGAATGGAACGATCGGTACCGCGACACCGTCCGCAGATTCTGGAAGGGCGACGGCGGCCACATCTCAGACCTCGCCACCCGGCTTACGGGTTCCAGCGACCTGTTCGACAAGCAAGGCCGCCGGCCATGGGCTTCCGTCAACTTTGTGACGGCGCACGACGGCTTCACGCTCGCCGACCTTGTCGGCTACAACGAAAAGCACAACGAAGCGAACGGCGAAGACAATCGCGACGGGCACAGCGGCAACGATAGCTGGAACTGCGGCGTCGAAGGGCCGACCGACGATGCCGGGATCCGCCGCCTTCGCCTGAAACAGCGGTGCAATCTGATCGCCACGCTGCTGTTGTCCCAGGGTACGCCAATGCTACTGGCGGGCGACGAGATCGGCTCGAGCCAGAACGGCAACAACAACGCCTACTGCCAGGACAACGCCCTGAGCTGGATCGACTGGCAGCCGATCGACGGCGAGGAACGGCCGCTCGTCGAGTTCGTGCGCGCCATCATTCGCCTGCGCCGCGACCACATTGTTTTTCATCGACGCCATTTTTTCCACGCCCGCTTCATCCCCGGAACGGACATTCAGGACATCACCTGGCTCAAGCCCGACGGCGGCGAGATGACCGAGGCCGACTGGGCCGATGGCGAAGCGCGCTGCCTCGGCTTCCTCATTCGAGGCGAAGCGGGCCAATACCACCTTACGGCATGGGGCGAGCCCCAGCCCGATGACAGCTTCTTCATCGCGCTGAACGCCAGCCACGAGCCAATGTCCTGGGTGCTGCCGCCAATCGCGGCAGGCGCCGGCTGGGAACGGCTGGTCGACACTGACGCGTACGTTCGCGGCCAGGGTGGCCTCGCCGATCACCGCTTTTGCGCAGACGGCGAGGCGTTCGCGATAGCCGCGCGATCGCTGGTGGTGATGATCCGCAGCGGCGGTCGCTGACGAGGCTCCGCCGAACGCTCCAAGCGCCGGTACCGGACGGGACCGGCGCACTCCTCGGCCATGCCCTCGCCCCCCAGCGCGAACGGCGAAAACTCAACGAGATGAACTCGTCGGACCTGAGCGCCGGTTACAGGTCAGCGGTCAGCGATCACTGTCACCCCAAAGTCACTCCAAGCCGCCGATGATTTCGTTAAATAGCTCGTGCGCTGGGTTTGACGATTGACTTTAAGTTTTTCAGCTTCATATCAAGCCCCGTCTCCAGCAACTCTCTTGCGGCTAGGTCGTGTGGCCAGCCGACAACTTGCATGTGAGCCAATACCCCCGATAATTCTTCTTTTCGGCAACGGAGAAGCGCCGATGCGAATTGCCATGTTTTCGTCCGAGTCGTTGCATTCGATCGCGGCCGGTGGCCTCGGGGTGCATGTTACGGAACTGGCTGCCGGTCTGGAGCGGCGCGGGCATGAGGTGCATGTCATCAGCCGGCGGGCCGACGGTCAGCGCCGATACGACCGCATCGACGGTGTCCACTACCACCGGGTCGATCAAGAGATGCGGGACGGACTGGTCGATCGGATGGACTCCATGTGCCGGGCGATGACGGACAGGTTTCGTGAAGTGACCTCGATGATCGGCAAGTTCGACCTCGCGCATGCGCACGACTGGTCGACGGTCAACGCCATGCGGAACATCAAGGGCGGCTTCGGCACGCCGTCGGTCTTGACGATGCACTCGACCGAGTACGGCCGCGCTGGGAACGTCCTCCATGACGGCTTTGCCCGATCCATCCGCGATCGGGAGGCGGCCGGTTGCCGTGAGGCAACCGTGGTGATCGCCGTCAGCCGCTTCCTGGCGGAAGAATTAAGCGGCCTCTATCGGGTTGCGAGCAGCAAGATCAACGTCGTGCACAACGGCGTGAACTTCCGAGCCTACGATGGCTTTATCGATCCCGGCAAGGTGAAGGCGCGCTGGGGTATCGCCCCGATGGCACCCACCGTGCTGTCAATCGGCCGCATGACGCCTCAAAAGGGGCTGGACATGCTGATCGAGGCGGTGCCGATGGTGCTGGCCTCGTATCCGGAGGCGAGGTTCGTCATCGTCGGCCAAGGGCCGGAGAAGAGCCACCTCATGCGTCTCGCCCATCAGGTCGGCGCCTCGCGGTCCATCGTCTTCGCCGGTTCGCCGCCTCGTCTGGAGTGCGTTGCCCTGACGCGCGCCTGCGACATCGTCGCGGTGCCGAGTCGCAACGAGCCGTTCGGGATTGTCGTGCTGGAGGCCTGGGCAGCCGGCAAGCCGGTCGTCGCGACCGTTGCCGGAGGCCCGCGGGAGTTCGTCTGGGATCGGGTCAACGGCTTGCTGGTGAACGCCGATCCGCGCGGCCTCGCCCATGGCATCGGGACGTTACTTGCCGACCATGATCGCTGCCGCGAGTTCGGCGTGAACGGCCGCCGCGCCGTCGAAGGCATGTTCCATTGGGACAACGTCGCTGCGTTCACCGAAAACGTCTACCAGTCCGTGGTTCAATAGCCGAAAGATCGGGCCGCCTGCGCACCAGGTCTGGAGGCTCATGCGTGGCCCGCCGACAAGGGCAGGCAGCACGAACTGGCTGAGGATGGCGTTGGGAAGTCGCCACCGCCGCGGGCCGCGGTAGAGTGGCCGCGGTAGAGTGGCCGCGGTAGAGTCTGGCCGTAACCACCACCAAGCCAGCGATGGCGTCCTGTCATTATCGAAGCTAAAACAGCCTCTTCACCCCTGTGTCCGTACCGCAGACAGGGATCCCCCGCCTGCACGTGGGGTGCGTGCTGACCAATACAGTCACCAGACACGACCTCCTGTTCGCCCCATCGCACGCACCGCAGCACGCGCTGCCCGATCTTGATCGATTCACACGATCTGGAACCCTTACAACAAGATGGGTTAATTCCGGACTCGACCGGTCGCGCCAGTTTCTTCCACCATCGGACACGTCAGTCACTGGCACCAGGCGACGGCACGGAGTGACGCCGCGCCGTCGCGGCGCACAGTTTCGAGGATCCGACGATGGACATGATCACTGATCTGCAACCTCTCGCCGACAGCGTGGCCGGTGTGCGCGCGTGGCTCGCTCGCGAGTTGTCCTCGCCCAGCATCATCGCCCAGACGACAGCGATTGCCGCAGCGGGCGGGCTGGCAATGCTGCTCGCACCGCGACTCCAGCGATGGATCCGAACGTGGCACCGGCGCGTCGATAGCGAGTCCCGCCTCGGCCAATCGGCCAATGCCTTCGTTCGACGGCTGACGTTGGCGCTGACGCCATTGATTGCCCCGTTCGTGGCGCTGCTGCTGCTGTGGCCGGCGCTGCTGGCGGCGCAACACGCCGGCTGGCCGCATCAGGCGATCAGGCTGGTGGTCAGCCTCCTCGCCGCCTGGGTGCTGATCCGGCTGACGTCCAGCCTGGTGCGGGAGCGCTTCTGGTCCCGCGCCATCGCCGTCGTCGTCTGGGCGATCGCGGCGCTCAACATCTTCGGGGTCCTGGACGACACGGCCACTTTTCTTCAGGGCCTGAGCTGGAGCGTCGGTGGCCTGCGCATCTCGCCGATGGCGATCGTCACCGGCCTCGTCTGGCTGGGCCTGCTGTTGTGGCTCGCCACCTGGATGGCGCGGGTGCTGGAGTCTCGCGTCCTTTCGCGGTCCGGAGCGACCCCGTCCTTGCAGCTGCTGACGGCGCGGCTGCTGAAGGTGGTGCTGATCATCGCCGCGATATTCATCGCGCTCGGCACGATCGGCATCGACCTCACCGCCTTCGCCGTCTTCACCGGCGCGCTCGGCGTCGGCATCGGCTTCGGCCTGCAAGCGATCTTCAACAATCTCGTCGCCGGTCTCATTCTGCTGTCGGAAAAAAGCCTGAAGGTCGGCGACTTCGTCGACCTCGAGCGCGGCCACCTCGCCGGGACGGTCCGCCAGATCAACATCCGCAACACCATCATCACCACGCCGGACAGCATCGACGTCGCCGTGCCGAACTCCGAGTTCGTCAACGGCCGGGTGACCAACTGGACGATGCTGGACGCGCACGCCCGCATTCACGTCCCCTTCGGCGTCGCCTATGGGACCGACCTCGAGCTGGTGCGCCAGGCGGTGTGCGAGTCGGCCGACCAGGTGAAGTTCACGCTGAAGGACGACAGCGGCCGGGTGCCGCAGCTGTGGCTGGTCAACTTCGCCGAGAGCCGACTCGAGTTCGAGCTGGTCGTCTGGCTGACCAGCGAGGGCATCCACCGCCCGCTCGGCGCCCGCGCCGCTTACTGTTGGGCGATCTACCAGTCCTTGCGCAAGTACGGCATCGAAGTCCCCTTCGCACAGCGTGACCTGCACGTGAGGACGTCCGTGCCACTGCGCGTCGACCTCAGCGACGGTGGCCGGAAGACCAGCCGGCGCCCGGCCAAGCCGCCAGCCGCGGACCGCCCGGAGGTGTAGGCAGCGGTGGCGGCCTGGAGCTTGTAGCGGCGGCGGGGTGGTGCGCGAGCCCGAAGCGCTGATCTCCTGGTTTCGAGCCAGGGGCTGCTGCAACTCCGCGGACGCGTTTCTGGTCGATCAACATGAGCATCTGGCATCAGCTCGCCCTGCACCGCGGACGTGCAGGCAATTGACGCGCATGGCAGGATTGGCACGAGTTCGCGCCGCGCCTTGATCGCGGGATCGGCGCGTCGGGCGGCCCAACCAACTCTGGAAACAACGGGTAGGGTTCGCGATGACAACCACGGTAGCAATCGATTTTGGCTCCAATCGGACCAAGCTGGCGTACGTCAACGCCCGCTGCGCATTCCGACGATCGCGACCACCCGTTCCGATCGATCGCGACCACCCGTTCCGGACGATCGCGACCAGTGTGGCGCGGGGGTAGTGGCGCCGTTGGACGTTGATGGTGATGTCAGTCTCCGG
>JBATPX010000275.1:0-3813 GCA_049291695.1 Defluviicoccus sp. | reverse complement strand
CGAGCCATCAACGATCCGATATTAATCTAAGTCCTTGAGCGCGAGAAACGATTAGGCGATCACCAATGCATGGCTCGGAATAATCCGGGACTCGGAATTATGCCGCTTATGCCGAGCTCGGCATAAGCGGCACAGCTTCGCCAGCGCTGCCGTTGCCGGCGGTGCGTCGCTGTGGTTGACGGCAAAGCTTCTTGGCCATCGGCAAAGCCGGACTACCGAGCGCTACGCTCATTTCGCCGATGATCCGATTCGCGCGGCTGCGGATGCCGTGGCGGGACGGATCGCCGATGCCCTCGAACCCGCGCGCGCCAGTAGCGGCCAGGTTGTCCCGCTCATTCCTGGCCGGCGGTAGGCCGTCACTCATTGGCGCGCAAAATCTGGTGGCGTCATCACGTGTGCTTCCCGTAGACTCGCACCTGGCGCGGCTAGGTTTGGCCGCCGAAAACCTGGTCTTCGCCCAGGCTGCCGCGCCTAACCCCTGCGAAGTGCGTTCAGCGAAGGAGCGCCGATGCCTGACCACCCTTGCGTTGACAAACCGTCCGTTGGTGATGGTGGTTGCAGCGAACTGGTTCTGCTTCGTGCCGAGAATGCGCGCTTGCGTGCCGAGAATGCGCGCTTGCGTGCCGAGAATGCGACGCTACGGCGCAAACACTCTGCCGCAACAAACAACTCTGCAGCCCTGTTGGAGTTATGCGAAATTGCGCGGCATGTCATGGTCGCAGAAATGCATCATCCGACGCGAGAGCTGGCGGAGAAACTGCAAGCGGCAAACAGGAAACTTCGCCAGCCGGTGCCTGCTGATGACGCACTTGCCGCCGAACGTGAGCTGGAACACCCGCAGCGAGAGGCAGCGGCAGCGGCATTGTTAGCGTGCGTTCATTACCTGACGCCACGGCTTCCGCTCCATGCGTTAGAGCCGATCTGGAACGTAATCGGAGCGCTCGCGGATTGTGATGCTGGAGCACACCCACCCCTATTCAAGCCGCGAAAAGTCAACGGCAGGCCGCGCGTGCCGATTAAGGAACAGTGTCTGTTGGCGCTTGCATCAGCGGCAGTTAGCTTGGACTTCGAAGCAAACGGGAAGCTGGAAGACTCGTACCGAAAAATTGCAGCCGCTAGCGGATTACCGATAAAAAAACTGAAAAGATTTAGGACGCATATCGATGATGAGAAAAGAGATGTAATACGCCCAATGTACAAGTCTTTCGTTTCTTATAAGGAGAACGGCGCATCAGACATTGCAAGAGATCCGGGAGCTGATGTTCGCATTGTCGATCTTAAGAGCACTACAGCCGATGCGGCGCATTTCCTCATGGATGTTTTGAAGAACAAGACGCGCCCGGTCTGACCGGCTAGAACTTCGTAAACCCCCCCTGTTTCCGCAAACGGAATAGCAACACGTCACCTTTAGTCCTGCGAATAGGCAGGTAATGGCTAGAGGTAGACATGATCACCGACAACGCAAACGCTCCTGCAAACCGGTTGCTGCGGCGCGCTGAAGCCGCAGCCTATCTTTGCGCCCACCACGGCATCAAATACGCCCCTTCGACGCTGGCGAAGCTCGCCTGTGTTGGTGGCGGGCCGCGCTACTCCCTCTTCGGCCGCACGCCGCTGTATCGGCCGGCTGATCTTGACGAGTGGGTTGCGTCCCGACTGACGCCGGCACGGCCGTCCTCCTCGGCTCACAACCAAGCGGCGTGATCGTCCATGGACGATTGCGATTGGCCGGCTGGATCACAGCCGGCGGAAGGCCGCGTCTGCGCGATAGCGCACGCCGTGGCCATGCTCGAAAAGGCCCGCGACGTCGACGGCGGTTGCCTCGACATAGTTGAGCGGGCCTTCGCCACTGTCGCGGCCCGGCTTCGGGCTGAGCGCCACGCCGCTGAGGGATGGTGGGAAGTCAGATCAGCCCCATGCGTGGCTGCGTTGCTCGGGCGCAAACCGGGCGCGTTGCTGCCGGCGGTGCGCTGGCTCGATCACTGCAGCGCCTGGCGCGGGCCGATCGGCATCACATCGATCATTGGCGAGCCGTACGAGTTGAGCAACGATGCTCTGCTGGATCTTGAGGCGCTCGTTCACGCAGGTTTCGAGCTCGCGGTCGATAGCCGCGCGGCGCTGTGGTTCCCCAGCCGCACCCTCTCGCTTCGCATTGGCGGGCCTGCGCTCGAAGCCGCGCGGGCCGGCCGGCGGCGAGAGCCGAGGGCATCGCCGCGGGAGTTCTTCGATCGCGAGCGCCGGCCTCGGGCGGTGCTGACGGCGGCTGACGAGGCGATCGCCGCGCTCAGGGCGGCGGGGCGTGACTTCGGCCTGGCGGCGGTCGAAGAGGCCTTCGGCCGCGTCGCGGCGCCGCTGCGTGAAGCGATGGCGTTTCGGCGCCTGGTTGCGCGGCCCGAGCTGCTGGCCGGCGATGCGCTGCTGGTTACAGCCGACGCCCTTGGCGGCGCGTTCGGCGGCCTGCAGGGCTGGACAGACGCGGCCGGTCGGGCGGTGATCACGGCCGAAGCTGCCGACGACCTTGACGAAAAGGCCATCCTGGCGCTGGCCGAGCTCGTCGACGGCGGCTGCGATGTTTGGCTGTCGGCGCAATTCGCTCGTTCGTCACCGGCCGCCGGCCTGGCGCTTAGTGTCACGTTACCGCCTGCGGCGATGCGTGTCCGGCAGGAGGCCGCCTAATGGCCGACGAACACGACACACACGAAAGCGAGCTTTCCGGCGGCCTCGATGCTGTCAAGCACGTAATCGCGGCGGGCGGTCAAGCCGTGCAAAAACCGGTATCGCTTGCGGACGAACGGGCGAAGCGCGGCCGGCCGCCCAAGCGGACGGCGGAAACGACCGGTGCAAGCGGTGGGCCGCCGCCGGCCGATGCGACCCTACCCGTCATCCGGTTCGAGGGCGGTGCGCTCGGACGGAACGTGAGGGAGGCGTTAGCGGCGTTGTCTGCCGCAACTGTGGAATGCCCGTTCGAGGGGCCGTACCGCATGGCCGCGCGGTTGCTCTGTCGCGCGATCCTCGTCGAGGCCGCGGCCGTTAAGGCATCGCCCGGCCGCAAGCGGCCGGCTGGTGCGATCCTGTTGACCCCCGTTGACGAAGGCTGGCTTCGGGCCTTCGTTGCCGACCACGCCCGAGTCGAGAAGTTCGACGTTCGGCGTGGGGAAACCGTCACGGTCAACCCGCCTGCGGTACTGATCGGGAGTGTTCTCGCTGCCGCGCCGTGGAGTGGGTTGCCCGAGCTTATCGGTGTGATCGCGAGTCCTGTCGTGCGGCCTGATGGCAGTGTCTTGGAGTGCGCGGGCTTTGATGACGCAACAGGTCTGCTTTTCGCCCCGTTGGGGACGGATTTTCCGCCGGTGCCTCCTCACCCGACGCAGGCTGACGCACTCGCCGCGCTAACTCGGCTTCGCGATCTCCTGAAAGATTTCCCGTTCTGTGCAGCGGCAGATGAAAGCGTGGCGCTCGCCGCCATCCTAACCGCGGTTCAACGGAAGGTTCTGGGCACGGCACCAGCGTTCGCCTTTTCGGCGCCAAAGCCCGGCTCGGGCAAGTCCTTGTTGGCGCGGCTGCCTGCCCTTGTCGCCACGGGGCGCGATGCGTATTTGGTCGCGCCAAAGAAAGTGTCGGCGGAAACCGAAAAGGAGCTGTTTGCGGCATTGCTCGAAGGGCCGTCTGTTTTACTGATTGACAATATCGAAATTGCTTATCCGGTTGAGCCCAGCGTGGTCCCCCGGCCTTATTCCCTTGTGGCGAGCCGTGCGTGTTCATGATAGAACGCATCATGAACATACGCTGTGGAGGGTGCGCTCATGACCGATTATC
>JBATPX010000274.1:0-3234 GCA_049291695.1 Defluviicoccus sp. | reverse complement strand
ACCGACCGCCTCGAGTTCCGCCTGGAGACCCATGACCTGATGGTCTGGGAGCAGATCCCCATCATTGAGGTGCGGCTATGATCGAGACCTCTGCCGAGCTCGCCCTGCATCTGGGCGGGGAAGTCACCACGCTTGCCACCTGCATCCGCGTCATCCGGCGCGACGGCACGGTGTTCGCGTTTACCAGCGGCACCGCGGATCTCTCCATCGATGGCGTCGTCTACAAGGCGAAGGGCGGTTTCTCGCCGGCCGCGGCCGTCGAAACGACGCAAGATCTTGCCGTCGACAGTCTTGAGATCGAGGCGATCCTTGATGATGACGGCATCACCGAGGACGACCTTCGGCGCGGGCTGTTCGACGGCGCCGGCATCGATGTGTTCCTGGTCAACTGGAAAAATCCGAGCCAGGGCAAGCTGATGCTCCGCCGCGGCACGCTGGGTGAGGTCACGTTGCGCCGCGCCCAGTTCGCCGCCGAGATCCGCGGTCTCGCACAAGCCTTCGCCACGCAAGTGGGCGAGCTGTATCAGCCTGGCTGCAACGTCCGCAGGCTGGGCGATGAGCGCTGCAAGGTCGATCTGGCGCCGTTTACGCACATGCTCACTGTCAGCGCTTTGCCCCAGCCGCGCCGCCAGTTCGCCCATGCGGCCAATCTCCAGGCCGATCACACGTTCTCGTTCGGGACGGTGAAGTTCCTGTCGGGCGCGAACCAGGGCTACGAAGCGGAGGTAAAAAGTTACGCGGGCGGCGTCTTCACGTGTCAGCTGCCGCTGCCGTTTGATGTCTCGGTCGGCGACAGCTTCCAGGCGATCCGCGGCTGCGATCGCACGTTCAATACCTGCCGCACCGTGTTCAGCAATGTGGTGAACTTCCGCGGCTTCCCGCATCTGCCGGGGGTCGATGAGATGTTGCGCACCTCGACAACCGCGGCGGCGGTGACCACTCCTGAGACGCCGTACGTCCCGCCCGTTGAGCTTCCGCCGACGATCCCACAGCCACCCGCGCCACCACCGCCGCCGCCGCCATCACCACCGCCCGGCAGCACGACCAAGACCACGGCGGCCCCTGTACTGCAGGCGAAGGGGCTGTCGCTGGTCTGGCAGGATCGGCTGGGTGAGAGCAACGAGCCTCCGAGCAGCATGCAGTTCTTCGGGTCGACCGCCGGCAGCCGGCAGCAGAACGACAACGGCACCAATCGTCTGACGTTCGTGACGTTCGACGGGCGGCGCTGTCTCAAGAGCGAATACCCAGCGAACGCGCCCGGCTGGCTGAACCACCGCGCTCAGTACTTGCCGCAGCGCTACCGTGAGCTTGGGCTATGCGTTGACGTCCTCTACCCGTCCGACTTCGATCTCACGAATCTTCTCGGCGGCGACAACTCCGGCAAGTCCATGTTTGGCCTGCTGTCTGGGTGCGTCGATTTCCACAAGCCAGGCGTGCCGATCGAGCGCGCATGGCGCGGCGCAGTCTGCGTCCCGGAAGACCAGATCGGCTCCGAGAATGGCGTGAGTTTTACCTACCGCGCGGCGACGGGGAATATCGAGTTTGAGTGGTATCCGCACGCGGTCGGCGCGCGCGTTGGCGGCGTCAACCAGCTTCGGGCGGATGTGTTCTCCCGGCTCTATAACATCCACGGGTACAGAGGATACGAGAAAGTCAAGATCCCCAAGGGGCGCTGGTTCCGTTTGGAACTGTATGGCCGGATCGACAGCGACCGCGGCGATGGCACCTTGGAAATGTGGGTCGACGGCAACCGGATCACCCACGCGCCGAACCTGGATCTCGGCGGCTGGGTTGGCGATCGCGGTTTGTACAAGGGCCGGTTCAAGCCGGCTGCCCCTTCGGGCACGGCGAAGAACGGCCAGAACCGCCAGCAGTACAGTTTCGGCGACGGTGATCTGTCGAACACCAACGACGGACAGAACGCGCAAAAGGGCGGTCACCGGTTCTGCGGCATCTTCCTTCGCGACATGTTGGGCGGCGTGTCCACTGCGGACAGCCAAAAGCCGCGCAAGACTGCTGCCTACTACACGCACAACTGGCGCGTGTATGGGAAGGTGTAGGCCGGACGGCGATGAAGCGTGCCGCCATCATCAATGAGGCCAGGTCGTGGCTCGGCACGCCTTACCATCATCAGGCGGCGCTCAAGGGAGTGGGCTGCGACTGCATCGGCTTGCTCAAAGGCATCTTCGCTTCCTTCGGCGGCATTGTCGATCTGCCGGCCGATTATTCGCCCACCTGGCACGTGCACCGGGCCGAAGAACGGCTACGCGCGGGGCTCGCACGCTATAGCACCGAGATCCCGCTGCTCTCGGCACGGCCGGGCGATATCCTGCTGTTCGGCTTTGGCCGCGGCCCGGCCGCACACGGGGCGATGCTGATCGAGCCTGATGTCATATGCACGCCTATGCCGAAGCGGGCGCGGTGATCGCCTCGCGGCTCACCGGACGCTGGCTTCTGTGGCGGCGCTCAGCCTTCGCCTTCCCTGGCGTCGAGGACTGATGCGATGGCGCAGTTGGCAGTCGGCGTCGCGGGTGCCGCGATTGGCGCCTACTTCGGCGCGCCCGGCGTGGGCTTCGCGCTGGGCATGGCGGTGGGCGGCGTGCTGTTCCCGCAGGACGGCCCGCCGGATCAGGTCGCCGAAGGCCCGCGCATCCATGACAACAAGGTGCAGACGTCCGCCTGGGGGCAGATGATCCCGATCGTCTACGGCCAGGCCCGGCTCGCCGGCAACCTGATCTGGGCAGGGCCCCTCGGCCACCGGACCGAGCAGGATAGCCCCGGCAAGGGTGGCGTCACGGGCGGCACCGAGACCAAGACGCGTGTCTATTACCGCTCGTTCGCCGTTGGGGGCAAGCCGCCTTCAATCTCGCTCGTCGAAAAAGAGTGTGCCGGTTGGCCCGCGTCAATTCGTTGCAAGAGAGTCCGGTGAAACAAATGCAAATACGCCCATAGGACCGAAACCAAAGCCAATCGGCCCGGGAGCACCAAGATCCGCTGCCTTCTTTTCCCACGCGGCGACCTCCTCGGTGCGACAAAGTATTCGCAAGCAGTCGGCTCCTGCTAAAAGACACTTTCTCAGAAAAGCGTAATCGACCTGGCCGTACACATGTAACAGCTCACGGGGTTGGCGTTTTTCGGTATTTTTCGCTTGCGCGGGCGGCGCGAATCTGACTCAACGTATGAGTGACTCCGCCATTTCGATACCGCCTGAGCGAGAGAGAGAAGGACGCGCTG
>JBATPX010000273.1:0-3240 GCA_049291695.1 Defluviicoccus sp. | reverse complement strand
GTTGAGGGTGATCTGCCGGTATTCAAGCGCTCTATCGAGCAGCTGCTGCTAAGATTGGGGACTGAGTGATCGTGAAAGATCGGCCTGCTCGGCCTTTAGCGTCGCGTCGGGATGCTGCGGCCCGACGGCTGCGGGATGGCGCGCACCCAGCCGTCCTCGGCCTCGGCCCGAATCGCGTGCGCGAACAGATCGCGCTGCAGGCAGATCGCCGGGTCGGCGGCCGGCAGATAGGGCTTCACGGCGGTAAAGAACCGCCGCGCGGCAGAACTCGCCAGGATTTCGGCGACGGCGGCCATATGATCGTAGGTCCCGCCGCGCAACAGGCTTTCGATGTAATCGCCGCACCGCTCGTCCTCCGGTGCCGGCGTTTCGCCGTGCGTGCCCATCGCGACCAGGCTGACCACGGACGCCCCGCATGCGCTGACATAGGCCGCTGTCGCCCGCGCATTGATAAAGGAGGCGAGCAGCACGGCATCCGCTTGGCCGAGCGCGATCAGTGCGCCGGCGACACCGGATGTGGTTCTCAGCACGACCGTGCGCCCCGCGAAGCGGGCCCGGCCGGCGCTCAGGATCAGGAACGGCGAATTCGGCAGGTCAAAGCCTTCGATCGGCTGTTCGTTCCGCTCCCCGATCAGCACCGCATCACCGCCTAAACTCAGGCAGCGGGCGATGTCCGCTTCCAGCAGAAGTGCCCGCGCCTCAAGCCGGATCAGCAGCGGCGCGCATGTAAATGCGCGAAACACGTCGATGATCACGGCAACCCCGCGCGCGGCTTCGGCTCCGGGCAGACACGACAGCCGTTCGATCCGCATTCCTCGGGTCCTCGCGATCCAGCAGAACAGGTGTGATCGAATTTGACACAAGGCGAGAAATCTTTGAAATAGTTGCGGGAGACGAACGAGCCGAGGCACAAGCTGCCAGTGTGGCGGGAACGTCCGCCGGGATCCGCGGCAGCGGAGGCGATCGGCTCATCGAACGACGTGACCGAGAGCAGGCTGGACACGGGAGCGTTCCCAGTGCCTCTGCAATGCCTCTCAACGTGATACGGACAGCACGGGAGGCCGGCTTGCGCAATGGCAGTATCCGAGGCTCAAGCCGGCCCGCGCGGGACCAATGCCGCAAGAATCTTGCTTCACGCCCGCTGCCGCTGCCGGAACCGGACGGCAGTCCGTGGTTCCTGATGCGCGCCATGGTCGCGCTCGAACCGGCGCACCAGATCGCGCGCCCGGGGCCGGCCGTCGGCGCTGCCGCGGCGGAAAAGACGGGGTTTACCGTCGTCAAGGGACAGATCATCGAGTGGAGCTGGTTCGGCCCGCCACCGGATGCAGCGCCGACGCTGATCTTCCTGCATGAGGCGCTGGGGTGTGTCGCCGCTTGGCGTGCCTTTCCGCGCTCACTCGCAGACCGTCTCGGCTTTGGCGCGCTTGTGTATAGCCGCGCCGGCTTTGGCCGGTCCGGCCCGGGCGTGCTGCCGCTGCCGCTCGACTATCACCAGCGCGAAGCACTCGACTGCCTGCCCGAGCTGCTCAACCAGGCCGGCATTCGCCAAGCCGTGCTCGTCGGCCACAGCGACGGCGGGACGATGGCGCTTCTGCATGCGGGCGTCGTGCGCGACCCGCGGGTTCGGGCCGTGGTCACGATTGCCGCCCATGTCTTCAATGAAGAGATCACGCTCCAAGGCATCGAGGCAGCGAAGCGGGAGTACCGTGAAAGCTTTCGGCAGCCATTGGCCCGCTACCACGGAAACAAGGCGAGCGCGGTGTTTTGGGGCTGGAGCGATATCTGGCTGAGCCCGGCCTTCCGCAGCTGGACCATTGCACCGGCGCTCGCCGGCATCACCCAGCCCCTTCTTGCGGTTCAGGGCGCGGATGACCGCTATGGCACGCTCGCTCAGGTGGACGCCATCGTCGAAGGCGTCTCCGGTCCGGCCGAGCGGCTGATCATGCCGGCGTGCGGCCATGTCCCGCACCTGGAGAGAAAGGACGAACTCCTGGACGCCGTTGCGCGCTTTGTCGGCGCTCAGCAGTTTGCCTGAAGTGGCCAGGAACGGGAGGCGATCCGTGATCCTCAAAGGCCTGCTTTGCCTTGCCGCCGCCGGCCTGATCGCCGCATCGCCGGCGCACGCGGCCGAGCCCAAAATCTTTCCCGGTGCGAAGTCGGAGGTCGTCGAGGCGAAACCCGGTATGGGCATGCCGCCGGGGACCATGATCCGCTTCTACACCTCCGAGGCGTCTTTCGAGAAGGTGCTGGCCTTCTACAAGGGGCTCTACCCCGAGATCGCCATGGCCGCTCCGCCGCCGATGCTGCCGGCGGGTCAGAAGGTGGTGTGGGCGTTCTTCAGCCTTGACGGCACGACCGATCTGACGACCTCCAAACACTGGATGAAAATCCAGCGGCCGGCGATCATGGACGCACGGATGGAAGGCGGTGTGATGAAGTACCTCGATGTGCGCGATGTCACCCTCATCCAGTTTATTGAGAGCCGGTAGGCGAGCGGCGTTGCCGGCATGAGCGACGTCCTGGCGCTGCGTCATGTTCCTTTCGAGGACTTGGCCTATTTCGAAGCCGTCCTTACCGAGCGGGGCTTGGGCGTTCGCTATGTCGATGCGGTTACCGATGACCTGGCGGCCATCGATGCCATGCGGCCGGGCCTCGTGGTCGTGCTGGGCGGTCCGATCGGCGCCTACGAGGACACGGCCTATCCGTTCCTGGGTGATGAACTTCGCCTGATCGAGCGTCGCCTGCGGGCGAACCGGCCGACCCTCGGCATCTGCTTAGGCGCGCAGCTGATGGCCCGCGCGCTCGGCGCGCGCGTCTATCCGGGGCCGGTCAAGTAAATCGGCTGGGCGCCGCTGACGCTGACCGAGGCCGGCCGCCGGAGCCCCTTACGCTTCGTTGGCGAAAGCGAAGGCAGCGTTGTCCTGCATTGGCACGGCGACACCTTCGAGCTGCCCGACGGCGCCGTGCATCTTGCCTCGTCAGCGCTGTACGAAAACCAGGCGTTCGCGTGGGGGCCATCGGCCTTGGCGCTGCAGTTTCATGCTGAGGCCGGCGGGCGCGGGCTGGAGCGCTGGTTCGTCGGCCATGCCGCGGAAATCGGGGCGCAACCGGGGCTGTCCGTCGCCGCCTTGCGCGCCGATACCGAACGCTTCACGCCGTCGGTAACGAAAGCGGGGCAGGCGTTTTTCAGCGCGTGGCTCACCAGCGTCGGTTTGTGACGCCGCCACCGCGGATCTACTT
>JBATPX010000272.1:0-6718 GCA_049291695.1 Defluviicoccus sp. | reverse complement strand
GCGCGGGCTGCGCCGGCTTGGCGGCGGCGCGGGGGAAGCGCGGCGCGGCCGAGGGCTTGGCGCGGGTCTGCTTGACGGCAGCGAGCAGCCGTTCCCTCGCTGCCTCTTGCTCGATCCCGAACAGGTCGACGTAGATGAGCCGCGCGAGCAGCCCGGGCGGTGCGCACGCTTCGATCCGGACAGGCAGCAACCGCCCCTCGCCCGCAGGATCTTTGACGAACGCCGCCTCCCATTCGGCCGCGGTGAAATCCGAGTGGAAGTATCGCGGGCTAAGGACCAGAAGCGTTCGTGCGCAACCCTCGCTGCCCTCCTGCATCTGCCGGACGAAACTCTGTCCCGGACGAAAGTCCCACGCCTGGATCAGCACCGTATAGCCGGCGTCCTCCAGCAGCCAGGCGACCCACTCCGCCCAGGCCACATCGGCGCCAGTGTAGCTGATGAAGAAGTCCTTCTTAACCCCACCTGCCGCCGCCATCCCGGCCCCCTTTCTGCCCGCTTCGGACTATACACGAAGCGACCGCACGACGAAGCGCGGCCAGCGCCCCTCCCCCCGCCCCCTCCCGCGAGGGGAGGGGGAAACAATTGCCGCCCGTTCCCTCTCCCTTCCCGTCGCGCGGCAGGGGGAGGGGGAAACGGTTATCGGCCGTTCCTTCCCCCTCCCCGTCGCGCGGCAGGGGCGGCGCTCCGGAACTTCCCCCCTCCCCTTGCGGGAGGGGGCGGGGGGGAGGGGGCCGCAACCCGTCCGGCTGTGTGGATGCGCAATCTCCCTCTGCATTCGAAACGCTGATGATGCACGCGCCCGCAAGCCCACTGCCCCCTGAGCCCCCACTGGCTTGCGAATGAGGGTTGCGCCGGCGTCGGCGCTTGGCGTTAGATCACGGCCATGGGGTGAGCGGCTGGAGGAGGGAGGACGATGAAGTTCTATGATTGCGGACCGGCGCCGAGCCCGAAGCGGGTGCGCATGTTCATTGCCGAGAAGGGCCTGGATATCCCGGTTGTGCAGGTCGACCTGCGCTCAGGCGGCCAGTTCAGCGATGAGTTCCGCAAGCTCAACCCCTGGTGCACGGTCCCGGTGCTGGAGCTCGACGACGGCACCGCCATCAGCGAGGCGATCGCCTGCTGCCGCTATCTGGAGGCCGCCTACCCGGAGCCGGCGCTGATGGGGCGCGACGCGCGCGAGCAGGGCGTGATCGCGATGTGGGAGCACCGTTGCGAGAGCGACGGCTTCCATGCCGCCGGCGAAGCTTTCCGCAACCAGACGCCGGCGTTCAAGAGCCGGGCGCTGCCGGGTGCCGAGGACTTCACGCAGATCCCGGCCCTGGTCGAGCGCGGCAAGGCGCGTGTGCAAGCCTTCTTCAAGTGGCTCGACGCGCGCTTGGGCGAAAGCGCATTTGTCGCCGGGCCGGAATTCAGCGTTGCCGACATCACCGCGTTCGTGAGCATCGAATTCGCCGGCTGGCTCAAGCTCAAGCTGCCCGACGACCATGGCCATGCCAGGCGCTGGTATGAGGCCGTCGCCAGCCGTCCCAGCGCGAAGGTGTGAATGTCGCCCTTGATTTCGCGGGGTGATAGGAATAATGTCCTTGATGCCACCATCAAGGACAGCAGCCGATGGCCCGCAACCTCGCGCCAGCCGTTGAGACCATCCGTGCCTTCGAGGGGTTGCTCGACGGCGACCCGCGAACCGCGAATCTCGATCCCTACCTCTGCCCGGCCGGGTACTGGACGATCGGCTGGGGGCATGTGGTGCGCGATGCCGCAGGCAGGATGCTGAAGGGCGGGCGCGAGGCCGCGCGCGCGAGGGCGATCTACCCGCACGGGATCACGCTTGAGGAGGCGCGCGTGCTGCTCGATGACGACATTCGCGCACTTCTGCCCACTCTGGAGGCCGCCATCACGGTGCCGGTCAACGATAACCAGTTCTGCGCGTTGGAAAGTTTCGTTTTCAACATCGGCATCGGCGCGTTCAGACGGTCCTCGCTGCTGCGCAAACTGAACGCGGGCGAGAGCGCGGCGGTGCCTAACGAGCTTAGGCGCTGGGTCCGCGCCGGCGGCAAGGTGTTGGCTGGCCTCAAGCGCCGGCGCGAGGCCGAGGCGCGGCTCTGGCTGACGCCGTGCTGACGACCGATCGCCTGGGCTTTGCATCCCGCCGGTGCGAATGATACTCCTCAGCAAGAGGCGGCAGCGGCGGGGCAGAGCTGGGGCGAGGGAGCGGACAGCATGACATGGCGGGCGCCGATGCGGACGCTGCGCCCAAGCGGCGGCGCCGGCGGCGGGCGGCCGTCGTGACGGCCATCATTGACATCTTCCACCGCCAGATGGCGGAGCATCTTCAACTGGCGCAGGCGGTCCAGGCGGCGCAGGCGGATGCGTTTGCTGCTGCCGCCGCCGCCTGCGTGCAGGCTCTCGCTGCCGGCGGCAAGCTTCTCCTGTTCGGCAATGGCGGCAGCGCCGCCGACGCGCAGCACCTGGCGGCCGAGCTCACCGTGCGCTTAGGTTGCGACCGGCGGCCGATCCCGGCACTCGCACTTACCGCCGATACGGCCGTGCTGACGGCTGCCGGCAACGACTTGGGCTTCGCGCAGATCTATGCCCGCCAGATCGATGCCCTGGGCCAGTCCGGCGACATCGCGCTCGGCATCAGCACGTCCGGGCGCAGCCGCAACGTGCTCGAAGGCCTCGCCGCCGCGCGGCGGAAGGGGTTGCTTACCATCGGCTTCAGCGGCGCGAACCCATCGGAAATGGCGCCCTTGTGCGATCATCTGCTGGCCGTGCCGTCGGCGGTGACCGCGCGGGTCCAGGAGCTGCACATCGTCCTCGGCCACATGCTGTGCAGCGCCATCGAACAGGGGCTCGGCCTCGCGCCGGCCTGAGAGGGGGGTGTCAGGAACTCTGCAGCCGGTACTCCGGTGGCCGGCCCTGGCGCGCCTGCTCATAGTACGGCATCATCTTGGGCGCGATCGCGGCCAGCTCCTCGATCCGGGTCTCGGGGCTGGGATGCGTGCTGAGGAACTGCGGCGGCGCCTTGCCTTCGCCGACCCGTGCCATCTTCCGCCACAGCGAGACGGCGGCGCGCGGGTCGTAGCCGGCCTTGGCGGCAAGCTCGATGCCGATCCGATCGGCCTCGCTTTCAGCGGTCCGGCTGTAGGGGAGCTCGATCGCGAGCGTCGCCGCCAGCGCACCGGCGGCACCGGCGGTCTGGCTGCCAGTGCCGAGCGCGAGGGCTGCTACGCCGAGCTGGGTCGCCAGCGCGACCGACATCTTTTCGGCCGTGTGCTTGGCGAGCGCGTGCGCGATCTCGTGCCCCAGGACCTGGGCCAGCTCGTCATCGGAGGGTTCGATCTGAAGCACCAGGCCGGTGTAGAGCGCCATCTTGCCGCCGGCCATCGCCCACGCGTTTACGGTCTTGGGGTCATCGAGGATCTTGATGCTCCACTCCCAGCCTTCCGTATCGGGGCGCATGCGCACGGCTTGGGCCACCAGCCGGCTGGTGATGCGGTCGACCCGCACATTCAGGGCCGCATCATTGTCCAGCCGGCCGGCGCGGGCGTAGGGCGCGAGCTGGCCGCGATAGGCCTCCTCCGACGCGCTGATGGCGGCACTTTCCGGCACGATCATCAACTGCGAGCGGCCGGTCGGGCTGGAGGCGCAGGCACTCACCAGCCAGCCGATCAGCGCTCCGAGGATCACACGGTTCATGGCTGCTCCCCACAGTTTGCGTTTCTTCAGCGGCCGGCTTCTGCGCGCCGATGGCAGCCGCCGCCCGAACCGGTTAAGTATGCCAGTCTGGTGCCGATCGCGCGAGCAGCCATGTAGAGAGGGTTCCCATGACGGCTTTCGACTTGGATCTCTTCACCCTCGGCGCCGGCTCGGGCGGCGTGCGGGCGAGCCGCGTTGCCGCCGCTCACGGGGCACGCGTCGCGGTTGCGGAGAACCGCTTCCTTGGCGGCACGTGCGTCAACGTCGGCTGCGTGCCCAAGAAGCTCCTGGTCTACGCCGCCCAGTACGCAGAGGCATGGCGCGAGGCGGCGGCCTTCGGCTGGGCGTGCGGCACCCCATCGTTCGACTGGCAACGGCTGATCGCCAACAAGAATGCCGAGATCGAGCGCCTGAACCGCGTCTACCGCGGCCTGCTCACGGATGCCGGCGTTGCGATCATCGAGAGCCGGGCGCGGCTCATCGATGCGCACACAATCGCGGTCGGCGAGCGGCGGCTGACGGCCCGCCATATCCTCATCGCCACCGGCGGCTGGCCGGTGGTGCCGTCGTTTCCGGGAGCCGAGCACCTGATCACGTCGAACGAGGCGTTCTTCCTCGATCGCCTGCCGGAGCGGATCGTCATCTTGGGCGGTGGCTACATTGCGGTCGAGTTCGCCGGCATCTTCCGAGGCTTGGGCGCGCAGGTGATCCAGCTCTACCGCGGGCCTTTGTTCCTGCGCGGCTTCGATGATGACATCCGCAGCACGCTTGCAGACGAGATGCGCCGCGCCGGCATCGATCTGCGCTTCGGCGTCAACATCCGCGCTCTCGCACGGACCGCGCACGGCCTTGCCGTCACCCTGGATGACGGCACGACGCTTGAGGCGGATGCGGTCATGGCCGCGACCGGCCGCGCGCCCTTGACCGCCGATCTCGGCCTGGAGTCGGCTGGTGTCGCGCTCAATGGCAAAGGCGCGGTGGTGGTCGATGCCGATCAGCGCACCTCGGTGCCGACGATCTATGCCGTCGGCGACTGCACCGACCGCCTCAACCTGACGCCGGTTGCGATCCGCGAGGGCCAGGCGGTGGCGGACAGCCTGTTCGGGCCTGCCCCGGCGCGGGCAAATCACGACGGCGTGCCGACGGCCGTCTTCAGCCAGCCGCCCGCGGCGACGGTCGGCCTCAGCGAGGCTGCGGCGCGGGAGCGATTCGCCGATGTGCGCATCTTCCGCACCGCTTTCCGGCCGATGAAGCAGCAGATGACCGGCGGCCAGGGCCGGACGATGATGAAGCTCGTTGTCGATGCCGCCAGCGACCGCGTCGTCGGCGCGCACATGGTCGGCACGGATGCGCCGGAGATCATCCAGGGGATCGCGATCGCCCTCCAATGCGGGGCGACGAAGGCCGATTTCGATGCCACCATCGGTATTCACCCGACGGCAGCCGAGGAGTTTGTCACGCTGCGGACGCCGGTCGCAACCAGTCCTGCTGCTTGAGTCGTTTGCTACCTGGTGCACGGCATGGTTTGCTAATCTGGCAATCTGTCTTCGGGCGGCTGAGGAAGAGGACACGACGAATGACGTTTGAGAGCTTCGGCTTGTCCAGGGATCCGTTCGCGGGCGCGGCCGGCGAAGGGCGGCTGTTTGCGGCGGCAGCGGCGGAACGGGCGCAGACGGCGCTTCAGCAGGCGATCAGCGAAGCCCCGCGGCTTCTGGGCCAGGGCGGCCCGCGGACCCGGATCGTCCTTCTCGTCGGCGCTGCCGGTGTCGGCAAGACGACCCTGATCACAACCCTTCGGCCGCGGCTGGAACAAGCGGGCTGGCTGGTTGCGACGTGGAATGCGGAAAACGCCGAGCAGCAGCCCTTCGTGTCCGCCGTCAGCCTGCTCGAGACCGCCTTCACGGCGACGCCGGTGAGCGTGCATCTGGCTGCGGAACATACCGCCGTTGCGGGCGTCAGCGTCGTGCAACCACATTTGGCGGGCCTTGATCGGCCGACAGTGCTGATTATCGACGATGCCGACGCGCTGATCGAGCCTACGATCGAGGATCTGTTTCAGCTCAAGGCGGAGCGGGCGCTGAAAGGAGAGCGCTGTTTCTGCGTCGTGCTGGTCGGCACGCCGTTGCTCGTCGAGCGCTGCCGCGATCTGGACGCGGTCGCGGCCCGAGCGGCGCGCGGCGATGAGATCCGTCTGGTCCGGCTGCAAGGCCTGAGCGAGGAGGAGATAGAGCCCTATCTTGCCGATCGCTTGGCTGCCGCCGGCGGCAGCCACGCGAGCGTGTTCAACGCCGATGCGATGGCGCGGATCTTCGCCTACAGCCGCGGCCTGCCCGCCGTCATCAACCGCCTCGGCCAAGCCGCCCTGGCGCTCGCGGAAGCGCGCGGGCATCGCGTCGTCGAGGCGGCGCTCCTGGATGAGGCCGCGCTCGACTGCTGGCTCGACGAGGAGAAGGTCGCCTATTCCGGGATCGATGACCTGTCGGCCGAAGAACAGGCGGGGATGTTGGGGGAGACCGAAATGCTGGCTTTGCCGCCTTCTGCCGACAGTGCGGACGCCCTGATGACGAGGGACTCGCCGGTCGCCGCGTGTGCCGATCAGGATCGAGCGCCGGTATTGCGGCCCGACACGGCAGCGGACGCGGGAGCTACTGCGGCACCGGTTTCCCACGGACCCGAACAACCAGAAGCACCAGAACAACCGGAAGCGCCAAAGCAGCCGGCAGCGGCAACACCGGCGGCAGCGGTAACACAGGCGGCCCAGGATCCGCCGGAGCCAGAGGCCGCTGCAGCTGCCGCCGCGGTGGCGAAGCGTGCCCCGGAGACGCACGCTGAAGCGCTCTCGCAGGGCGATTTCGAAGCGCCGGCCGGCCCGGCAGCGCCGGCTTGGCGATGGGCGGCGCTGGCCGCTTTCGTTCGCGCGCAGTTCGGTACGAGCGGCAAGACCATCGCTGCCGCTGCCGTGGTTGGCGCGCTGCTGGTGGTCGGCACGGCGACGTTGTTGCGTCAGTTAGCCCTGCCA
>JBATPX010000271.1:0-5995 GCA_049291695.1 Defluviicoccus sp. | reverse complement strand
GTGCACGCCTGACATCGTCGGGCCGTCGCTCGCCGACACCGTCGCCGCGGCGAGCGTGCGCGATCTGGTCGCGGCGCGCCGCACGAAGGCCCGCTCCGGCCGCAAGGGCGAGGGCGACAGCCAAGGCACGCTCGATTTCACACAAGCTCCGGCCTACCGCGCGCCTTCGCTCGATCTCCTGCGCGAGCCCGTGGCGATGAACGGCACCCTCGATGAAGGGGCGTTCAAGAACGGCCTGGAGCAGAACGCCCGCATGCTGGCCACCGTGCTGGACGACTTCGGCGTCCGCGGCGACATCGTCAAGGTCCGCCCCGGCCCGGTGGTGGCCCTGTACGAGCTCGAACCCGCCCCCGGCACCAAGAGTTCGCGGGTGATCGGCCTCGCCGATGACATCGCGCGCTCCATGAGCGCCGTCTCCGCGCGCGTCGCCGTCGTCCCGGGCCGCAACGTGATCGGCATCGAGCTGCCCAACCAGCGGCGGGAGACGGTCGCGCTGCGCGAGTTGCTCGCCTCCGAAGCGTTCGAACGCTACGCCGGCACGCTGACCCTCGCACTCGGCAAGGACATCGGCGGCGCACCGGTGTTCGTCGATCTCGCCCGCATGCCGCACCTGCTGATCGCCGGCACCACCGGTTCGGGCAAGTCGGTCGCGATCAACGCGATGATCCTGTCGCTTTTGTATCGGCTTTCGCCGGAGGTCTGCCGCTTCATCCTGATCGACCCGAAGATGCTGGAGCTCTCGGTCTACGACGGCATTCCGCATCTCCTCTGTCCGGTCGTTACCGAACCGGGCCGCGCCGTCGTCGCGCTCAAATGGACGGTGCGGGAGATGGAGGAGCGCTACCGGGCGATGTCGCAGCTCGGTGTGCGCAACATCGCCGGCTATAATGCCCGCGTGCTGGAGGCAAAGCGCAAGGGCGAGGAGATTATCCGCCGTGTCCAGACCGGCTTCGACGCCGACGGCCGGCCGGTGTTCGAGGACCAGCCGCTCGAGCTCGAACCGCTGCCCTTGATCGTCGTCGTCGTCGACGAGATGGCGGATTTGATGCTGGTCGCCGGCAAGGACATCGAGGCCGCCGTGCAGCGGCTGGCGCAGATGGCGCGCGCGGCCGGCATTCACCTGATCATGGCGACGCAGCGGCCTTCGGTCGATGTCATCACCGGCACCATCAAGGCCAACTTCCCGACCCGGATCAGCTTCCAGGTGACCTCCAAGATCGACAGCCGCACCATCTTGGGCGAGCAGGGCGGCGAGCAGCTGCTGGGCCACGGCGACATGCTGTTCATGGTCGGCGGCGGCCGCATCAGCCGCGTGCACGGCCCCTTCGTCTCCGATGCCGAGGTAGAGGCGGTAGTGCACTACCTTAAGTCTCAGGGCGATCCCTCGTACCTGCCGGATATCACCGACCTGGGCGATGCCGAGCCGGCGGACGTGGTCGACGGCGACGATTCCGGCACCAGCGATGCCCTTTACGATGAAGCGGTCGCCATTGTCAGCCGCGAGGGCAAGGCCTCGACCAGCTTCATCCAGCGCCGGCTGCAGATCGGCTACAACCGCGCCGCCCGGTTGATGGAGCGGATGGAGCACGAGGGCCTGGTGTCGAAGCCGGACCGCGTCGGCCGGCGCGAAGTGCTGATCGGTGACCGCGATTCCTGACCGTTCGCCGCTGCCGGCGGCGCTGCAGCCTCAGTGCGGCCGCTGCGCCGGCTGGCTGGCCGTGCTTGCGCTCATGCTCGTGTGCGCGTGGGTCCTGCTGGCGCCGCCTGCCGCCGCCGCCATCGACCGCGCTCAGTTGGAGCGGATCGAGCGCTATCTGAACGCGATCACCACCGTCGAGGCGCGCTTCGTGCAGAGCGCCTCGACCGGCGAGATCGCCGAGGGCACGCTGGCCCTGGCCCGGCCCGGCCGGCTGCGCCTCGCCTACGCACCGCCGTCGCCGATCCTCGTCATCGCCGACGGCACGTGGCTGATCTATTCCGACTCCGCGCTGGAGCAGGTGAGCTACCTGCCGCTCGGCTCGACGCCGGCCTCGATCCTGCTCTCGGACCGCATCAAGCTCGACGGCGGCGATTTGAGCGTGACCGCAGCGGAGGCGGACGCGGGAACGGTGCGCATCAGCCTGGTCCGCCGCAAGAGCCCGTCGGAGGGAACGCTGACGCTCGTGTTCGCCGATCAGCCGCTCGCGTTGACGCAATGGCAGGTGACTGATGCCCAGGGCATCACCACCACCGTGCGGCTGCTCGATGCGCGCTTCGGCGGCACGCTATCCGACAAGCTGTTCCGCTTCGACGATCCGCGCTTCTGGGAGGAAAAGCTGCGCGACTGAGCCGCGGCGCAGCAGTCCGAGCCATGCGCATGGTGCAAGGCAGCCATGTTCTCAGTGCATTGGTTATGGCAGCATCCTTGCCCCATGTGAATCAGTGGAGGTTGGTTTTCTCTTCGGAGAAGCCCCTCCCGGATGGTTCCCCTGCCATCCGGAGCTTCCGCCGAGGAAGCTTGGCGCCCGGCTACCCCCCCTGGCCGGGCGCTTTTTTTTGCCCCTACGGGACAAGGCGATAGCCGCCAGCCTCGGTGATCAGGAGGTTGGCCTCGCCCGGGATCGGTTCGATTTTGCGGCGCAGGCGATAGATGTGCGTCTCCAGCGTGTGCGTCGTCACGTGCGCGTTGTAGCCCCAGACCTGCTCCAGCAGCAGGCTGCGGCTGACCACCCGGTCGCCGGCGCGCTGCAGGTAGCTGACGATCGCCGCTTCCTTGTCGGTCAGGCGGATGCGGGCGCCGGTGGCCTCGTGGATCAGCGTCTTGAGCTCGGCGTGAAAGCTGTAGGGACCGACGGCGACAGCGGCATCATCGGACCGCTCGTGCTGGCGCAGCTCCGCCTGCACGCGGGTCAACAGCGCGCCTAAGCGGAACGGCTTGGCGACGCAGGCGCTGGCGCCCGCCGCGAGGCCGGCGGCGGCGTGGGCTTCGCTGTCCTTGCCTTCCTCGATCAAAAGCACGATCGGGCAGCGAACGCCGGCCTGGCGCAGCTGCCGCAAGACTTGGCAGCCGTCGATATCGGGCAACCCGGCATCGAGGATGATCGCATCGAAGGTTTCTGCCGGCACCAGGGCAAGCGCCGCCGCCCCGGTCGCGGCGATCTCGACGACGAAGCCGCCGGCGCGCACGAATTGCTCGCCGACAAGTTCGGTCAGGCTCGCATCATCGTCGACGATCAGCACCCGCTTGCCGAATTCCACCGTCGCACCCTGCTCCCGGCCGCGGCCGGCGTCGGCCGCCGCGCGCACGACCTCGTCGCCGCCTGCCACTATCCCGCGCGTGCCAGCCGGGCGCAAGATGGTGCCGCCCTTGGCACGACAAGTTCGATCGGATCGCTCATAAGAATTACGAGTAGGCGACTGAGAACGAGCGAAGCTTTCAGAGCGCGGCGGTGTTCTTCGGTTGAACGAGCCACCGCACGCAACATTGCTTCCGTATTTTCTTTCGAAGCCCCTCGGTTATACCCCAAACAGCGCAATGGTAGGGGTCTGCGGATTGCATCGGATCGGAGCCCACCATAAGCCCCAACTGCCTAAGGCAGCCCGCGCGCAAGAGAACTGCACCTTGATATCCCGGTCGCATACGTGTCAGAATATTTACCGCGTCGCGTTCCAATCTCTGCAACAAATCTACGGACATACCTTGGTAGCGGTCTCTATCTTTGCTTGATGCGGCGAAAGCACTTTTTGATAATTGCAGCTCGCTGTCGTCTTGAGGCGTCAAATTCCATTGCTGCACGTACCGTACTAACAACGCATCATCGGGTATTAAGTCGTAGTCGTCATGTGGTTGAACGTAACCGTCTTCGTCACGAGGTGGGTCGGACATCCTAAGATCGATTGTCCCCGATCACTTCATTGCTATCAGACGTGAGCCTCCAGGATGCCTGCGAGATATTTCGTCGACCCACCCCTGCAGCTTCGATAAATCAGTTGTCAAACCACATTCGTTTTCTTGTTGAGTGCGGGAATCCTCAAAAGAGACCCATAGTCTACCTGGGTGCTCGATCTCGATTTCCAGATCGACTCCATTTGTGTGCCACTCGATCATAAGGCCAGAATGGGCCATTGGCGCAATGTGCGGCGCCGGCGTTAAAGGTTTCATGATCTGATTGAGGACGGCCTCCGCGAAATGAATTACATCGCGGCGAATGGGACCGGCCCGGTAACCATCCCAACCGTCCTGAAGCGCCTGTATTTCTTCAAGTTGTCTTTGCGTTGACTCCACCCAAGCCGACTCCCTGTAGCCGGCGACTTCTGGATTGCTAGGATAAGCTGTATCTGCAAATTTGGTGAGGGCTGCGCTTGACTGATCAAGTCGCGATTTCCGTCCCCATGTCCGTCGTTCGAACGAAGGGATTGGTTCAGCGAGTGCTGTCATGTTTTCCGTCCCCATATATTGTGCATTTTTTCGCTGGTAATTGCCGCAAATGTTCGAACAATCGCGCTCCGCCCCAAGTCAAAAAAATCCGCGATGCCCTGAACCTCCCGGGAGAGTGGCGAACCGCGCGCGGTTAGGCTGAGCCTAATGACCGGACTTCCACTCGCTTCGACGACGGGTTCAGCGCTAACATGCAGCCGTCCCCTGGGGGTGTGGCTCTTGGGCTCTGTAATGATATACTGAATATAAAACCGTCCACCCTCAAAATGGACGTTGTCCGTGATATCAGCGCGCCCATCGGATTGCGTCGGCGGAAAAAATCCAAACAAGTTTCCGGATGTAAAAAGATCTGTTCCGCAGTCTTGTATGGCGATGTGATTATAATAGGAAACCTCGCACTGGTTCGGAATCATACGCCCAATCCCTGACGAGTCGAGAAACCTATTTACGTTGGTAAGCTCCTCAAAAAAGCAGCTCCGAATTTTCTCATATCGTGGATACTCAGCGCCAATCCCATAATTTCTCCAATTGTGCAAAAATCTATCAGATTGAAATTGGACGAGCTCAGAATTGTCCTGGCTGATAAACCACAACCGCGGAACGACAGGCCCAGAAAGGGTTTGTATTCTCAGCAGCTCACGGGAGGGGGGTTGAGCGCCAAAAAGCTCGAAGACAGGCTCAATAGGTGGTTGCTCAATGCACTGCGGGAATCGCGCTCGAAACGTCGAATCCCACAGCAAGCCGGTGTGCCACGTTCGGTACGCCGTCAACTCCGCGAACTGAATCCCGAGCGCGACCTCGACCACAGGCGGGCTCGCGAAATCTGGCAGATCGGCCGGTCGCTCGCTGGGCGTGACGAGCTCTTGGGAAGGTGATGTCATGAACTTGATGTATGGCCCTTAACCATGTGATCAATGAATCACAATTCCGCTCGGCAGGGAACCTAAAACCCCCGGCCGGGATGACGCCTGTCATTCCAACCCATATGCTGTTGGCCAAGCCACGCTATAGGAGTGCCGTCCTACACGAAACCCGCCCAACCCAGTGGGCGGTCCATTCCTACCAAGGAATCCCTCGCTTCCTCCTTACTCTAGATGTTTCTGCCATTCTCCGATCCGGCGCGCCATTTCGGCTTCGGAGAGAACCCGTCCCTGCCGTGCGTCAGCGAGACCGCGCGCGACCATCCTTTCAAACGCCAGCGCACGCAGGATCTCCTCATAGCTCGCGTCGTCCGGCTGGGCGTTGATGACTTCGGCCATCGTCTCCTTTGCGGTCACCGTTCCATCCTCATCGTGCTGTTTGCCGAAGGTGCTTCGTGTGCGCCGCCGGTTGCCGGTCGTTCCGTGTCCTCCTATTGTAAAGGAGTTCCGGGTCCTTTCGAGCAAGAGATTTTCGCCCGCCGATGCCGTACCGCCATCTCATCCCCGTCTCGCGCGAGCCGTTGTCGCTCTTGAGCGTCGAACGGGCAATTTCCGAGCTGCGGCGCGGCCGGGCGGTGGCGCTGCGCGGCGGCGATGGCCAAGGGGCGCTGGTGCTGGCGGCGGAAGCGGCGACGGCGGAGCGCCTGGTTGAGCTCAC
>JBATPX010000270.1:0-2260 GCA_049291695.1 Defluviicoccus sp. | reverse complement strand
GCGGGCGGCCGATCGATCGCCGGTGATCGCTCCCGCCACAAAGACGGGAGGGAGGCGGTGGTCAAACTTGGGGAGCTGATAATGATACTGGAGCTTCATCGACACGGGTTGTCGGTTGCCGCGATCGCTCGCGAGACAGGCAAGGACGCAAAGACGATCCGTAGATGCATTGCCCGCGGCCTGGAAGCGCCTGTCTATGGGCCGCGGCCGCCGCAGGCGTGCCGCCTCGATCCGTACAAGGCGTACCTGCAGGAGCGGATCGCCGCCTACCCACAGCTGAGCGGCCGGCGCTTGCTGCGGGAGATCCGGGCTCTCGGCTACGACGGCGGCTATACCGCGGTGACCGACTTTCTGCGCAGCGTGCGGCCGCCGGCGACAGCGCCGTTCGAGGTGCGCTTCGAAACGCCGCCAGGTCGGCAGGCGCAGGTCGACTTCGCCCAGTTCCAGGTGGAGTTCACCGACGAGCCGGGAGTGACACGGATCGTCTGGCTGTTCTCGCTGGTGCTCGGTTGTAGTCGCTGGCTATGGGCGCGCTATGTTCTGCATCAGGATCTGCAGACGGTGCTGCGCTGCCACATGGCCGCGTTCACCGACCTTGGCGGGGTGCCGGAGGAAATCCTCTACGACCGGATGAAGACGGCCGTGATCGGTGAAGCGGCCGCAGGCGGCATCGTCTATAACCGTACGCTGCTCGACTTTGCCGGTCATTACCGCTTTCATCCGAAGGCCTGTCGCCCCTACCGGGCCAAGACCAAGGGCAAGGTGGAGCGGCCGTTCCGCTATATTCGCCAGGACTTTTTCCTCGGCCGGACGTTGCGCAACCTCGATGATCTGAACGCCCAGCTCGCCGACTGGCTGGCGACGGTGGCCAATGTTCGGGTCCACGCGACGACCCGCCGGGTGGTGGCCGAAGCCTTCGCCGAGGAGAAGCCGAAGCTGCAGGAGTTGCCGCCGCTGCCGTTCAGCTCGGTGCTCAAGCTGGAACGCCGGGTCTCCCATGAAGGCATGGTCTCTGTCGGCGGCAATCTCTACAGCGTTCCTGACGCCAACCGGAGACGCCTGGTCGAGGTGCATACCTTGGCGGACGAGATCCGCATCTTCGAGGACGGTGCGCTCATCGCCACGCATCCGGTCCTCGAAGGACGTGGCCGGCGACGGGTTGCCCCCGGTCACCGCAAGCTCCGCATCGTCACCGCCAGGCTGCCGGTCGGTGGCGAGCCGACGCTGATCCCCGCCCGTCCCGGTGAACGGGTCGTCTGCCGTTCGCTCGCAGTTTACGAGGCCGTCGGTCGTCGCCTCGCCGGTGAGGGAGAGCGGTCATGACCGTCACCGTCGAGAGCACGCCTGCCACCCTCGAGCGGATCCGCCGCACCCTGGTCGGCCTGAAGATGCCCCGCGCGCTGGAGGTCCTCGATCAGATCGTCCGCCAGCTCGAACACGGCCAGATCTCGGCTCTGGAGGCCATCGATACCTTGTTGACCGAGGAACTCACCGTCCGCGAGAGCCGGCGCATCAAGGCGGCTTTGGTGATGGCCCGGCTGACCACGATCAAGACACTCGCCGGCTTCGACTTCTCCTTCCAGCCGTCGCTCGACCGCAACCGCATTCTGACCCTCGCCCAACTGGAGTTCATCGACCGTAACGAGGTGGTTCACGTCCTTGGCCCCCCGGGTACCGGCAAGTCGCATCTGGCGACAGCACTCGGCGTCGAGGCGGTCAAGGCCGGCCGCAGCGTCTACTTCTCGACGCTTGCCGACATCGTCGCCTCGCTGGCCAAGGCCGAGCGCGAAGGAGGCTTACGCGAGCGCATCCGTTGGCTTGCTCGCGCCGCCCTGCTGATCGTCGACGAGATCGGCTACCTGCCGGTCATCCCCGGTGGCGGCAACTTGTTCTTCCAGCTGGTCAACGCTCGATACGAGCGAGGAGCGATGATCCTCACTTCCAACCGCGGCTTCGCCGAGTGGGGCGATGTCTTCGGCGATCCGGTCGTCGCCACCGCCCTGCTCGACCGCCTTCTCCACCACGCCGTCGTCATCCAGATCGAGGGATCGAGCTACCGCCTCCGCCAGCACGCCGACCTTGTCCCGGAGCACCTCCGATCCAAGGCGCTGATCACCCCACCACCTCCGCAGGCGCCACGCCGCCGCGGCAGGCCACCCAAAAACAGGAGCCTCGATCAACACGCCGGCTGATCACCCACCCCGCCGACCAGGGAATTTTCGCCCGGCACTTTCGGGGAATTTTCAAGCGGCATTGACAG
>JBATPX010000269.1:0-2193 GCA_049291695.1 Defluviicoccus sp. | reverse complement strand
TGGTGTTGGCGACGAGGCAGCGGCCGTCGGCCAAGGCCAGCACCGGGCCGGGAAAGGAGATCGTGCCAAACGCGATCAGCTTGTCGCCGCCGGCGGTGTACGCGGTCAGCCGGTTGCCGTAGTGGGTTGAGATCCACACCGGCTGCCAAGGGTCGCCCTGGTTGATCGAGATCGCCGTGGGCCCGGTGCCGACATGCTTGGTGGCAACCGCCTTTTTCTCGTGCGCGTCCCAGATATTGGCAAGGTCCGATCCCGGGCTGACCGCCCAGACGAAGTTGGACTTGGCTGACCAGGCGAGCCCGCCGGTGAAGAACGCATCCGGCGAGCCGGTGCGCACCCGCAGCGCGTGCGTCACCGCCATGGTGGCGAGATTGAGGACCTTGACGTCGGCGTTGCAGCCGATCCACAGCTCATCGCCGACACGCAGAAACCCGTGCGGTGCACCGGTGACGTCGGTGTACTCTTGCGCATGGGTACCAGGATCGACGCGGCAGACCTTGTTCTGCAGCGGGAACGAGACCCAGGGCACGCCATCGGCGCCGATCGTGATCTCGTGCGGGTAGTTCTCGGCCAAATCGATCGTTGCTGATACTGCGTTGGTGGCGGGGTCGATGACCACCAGCGCCCGATCGGCGAGGCAGACAACCCACACCAGTCCGGTGATGGGCGAGACCGCGATCCGCCACGGATGCGCCGGCAGATCGCCGAGGTAGGCGTTGGGATCGGCGCGGGCGATGGTGGCCTTGACCCTTAAGCCAGAAGGATCGGCGCGCACGACGACGCGCCTCGTATGGCAGCAGATCCAGAGATCGCCGTCGAGGCCCAGGGCCAAACCTTCTACGCCTTCCTCGGCCTCGATGCGATCGAGGCTCGCGATCACCTCGGCGCTGACATTCGGCAGGTGGTTGCCGTAGGGGGTGAGATCGAGTTCTTCGAACAGGAGATAGGCGAGGCCCCGGTAGCCGGGAACCGCGCCAACGCCCTCCTCGGTTTCCATGATGTCCGCCGGCGTCTGGCTGTCGCCGCCGAGGAACAGCTCGACCGGCAGCTTGGCGCCTACCGGCTTGTCGCGATTGGTGCGGACGTCGTAGGCGAGATCGCCATTGAGCCAGATCCTGCGCACGCCGGAAATCTCCGGCCGATCCCGATACACGGGCCCATCGTCGATTTCGTCGCCCTTGTCGGTGGCGGCGAAGGTCTGCTCCAGGTGCGTCGGCGCTGCCGCCAAACCGACAGCAAAGCTGGAATAGACGAACTCGCGCGTGACGGTGGCGGGGACTTTTGGCCCACCCTTTCCGCCGCCGGGGCCGGTGTAGGGGATCTCCTCGCGACCGACGCGGAAGGGCGACGCCCAGAACACATTGCCGGTGACCCGTGCGACACCGAAACAGAGCGGGATCATCTGGCCCCAGGCGGAGGATTGAACCTTCAGATCGGTGAGCCGTGGGCCGACTTGGTAGGCATCGGCCTGGCGCATGTCGTCTTGGGGGAACATCAGCGCGCCGACCATGGAGCCGATCGCGAAGCCGAGGCCCGGCATCCCGAAGGCGGTGCCGACAGCGGCACCGACGACCCCAACCGCGAGCTGCGCCATCAGGCCTCGACCTCGAACGACAGCGACGGCAGCATGCTCCCGAAGTCGGCAAGCTCCATCCGCTCGAAGACGACGTAAGCGGTGCCCCGATAGGCCGGCGCCTTCCCCAATCCTTCGACCGCCTCGATCACCGGGTCCGGGTCTTGGGTGTCGGTGCCGGGATAGATCGCGGCTCCACGCGGATTGCTGATCGGCACCACCGTCGCGTCGTAGATCAGGGTGTTGTTGGCCCAGATCCGGTGCAGCTTGATGATCGGCCCGGCGCAGATCGCGACCGCGAACGAGCGATAGTAGACACGCGTCTTGGTCTCGGCGCCACCCATGACGCCACCCTTGCCGGTGCTGTCTTGTTCGGTCCGATGGCCGAGGTGCCCGGCCCAGATCAGGTTGCCGGCGAGCCGGGCCTGGCCGTAGACGATCGGGATCATCTGCCCCCAGGCGGAGGACTGCACTTTATTATCATGGATGCGTGGGCCTTCGGCGACCTGATCCGGCGGCCCGTCCTGCGGGAACAGCACGCCGCCCACCGCCATGCCCAGCGCGAAGCCCACCCCCGGCGCGCCGAAGTAGGCGCCAATCGCGGCACCCGCGACGCCGAC
>JBATPX010000268.1:0-1606 GCA_049291695.1 Defluviicoccus sp. | reverse complement strand
CCGCGCCATGGCATCGCTCCTCCGGTCGACGCCAGGCCAGCCAGCAACCCGTCGATAGAACAGCAGAAACCATTTTCCACCAACCCATTGAGCAGGTAACGCCATGAACGCCCCCCTTGAAGCCACTGCGCCAGAACCTGGCGACATCCTCACCCCCGCCGACGCGTTTGCCGTGTGGGCACTGTACGGCCGCCCTGGCGATGTTTGCGCCTACCACCACGGCCTTCTCACGGTAGACCGCGATCCAGTCTTAAGTCCGTTCAGCGCGCCGGTGCGCCAAGCGCTCACCGCCGTCGCCGATCTCGCGCTCGCCTTCGCCGAGGCCGGCCGGGTGCTGCTGGTCCAAGAGCGCCTTGGCCGCGGTGTGTTCCGTTATCTCGCGGTGATCGCGTCCAGGCAGAAACAGGCCGCCAGGCCGATGTCCCGGCCGGTCGCGCTCATCCCGCAGGTTTGTATCAGCGCGATGCCGGCAGCAGTGGAGGAACTCCCATGACGACGGAAACAACCTTCCCGATCGAGACATCGTTGCTTCGGACGCTGGCACGCCTGGACGCCGATCTGCCGGCCGTGATCTCGGTGCCCTCGGCCGACGACGACGATGATGACGATCCGATCTATCGGCCGCTGCTCGGAGGCAAGTGCGCCACGGTCGGCGAATTACGGGCCGCAGTCGATGCGTTCTGGAAGGGCATCGCCGACGACCAGCGCAGAGCCAAGGCGCTCACGCAGCTTCTCGATCTGCTGATCAGCGCTGGGGCCAGCGACGACGTGCCGGTGTCCGCGGCGCTGCAGGAAGCGTGTGGATCAACCCGCAGCCAGGTGACCCCATGAACACCTCCCTTGCCAAAGTCACACCGCCGTCGGCCGACCTTACGGCAATCGGACAGGCGCGCCGCGACGTTCAGCGCGCTCTCGCCAAAGCCGATCGCCGGCGGCTGACCGACGCCATCCGGGAGTTTGCCGCCTACATCGATCCGAGCGGTAAGGCCAGCACGCGTCCCGATTGGGCGTATCGCAACATGACCGCGATGATCTACCGCCCGGCGCAATTGAACGCGCTGCAACGTCGCGCCAACGCGGCCGGTGAGAATGCCCGCGACGCCCTGAGCGAGAGCGAGCTGGAGTTTCTTCGCGTTGCCGAGCGGACAACCGCCGATCTGTTTCGCCTCGGCATGGCCGAGAAGCGCTCCCGAAAAGCGATCAAGGCGGACGTGCGTGTTCATGTCGAGCGCCTCGCCAAGGCGATGCAGCCATCGCTGAAACTGGCCGAGCGACACGCCGCAGCGGTGGCGGAGGACCTCGCATGAGCACCGAAATGACGTTCTACCAGGGCCTTGCTCCTGAACACGTGGCGCTGGCGATGCGCGCCGAAGAGCGCATCAAGGCGAGAACGGTGGTCACCGTCATCGAGAACGGGCGCGATCTGCTCGAGGTCAAGAACGCGCTTGGCCACGGCTTGTTCACGCAGTGGCTGGCGCAGACCTTCCCGTTCACCGAACGCACCGCCCAACGCTGGATGAACGCCGCCGAACGGTACGGGGCCAAAAGCGACGTTGCGTCGCTTTTGAATAGCTGGGTGCTTCAGCTGCTGGCCGCACCCTCCACA
>JBATPX010000267.1:0-25387 GCA_049291695.1 Defluviicoccus sp. | reverse complement strand
CGCCCGGACCGGTGTAGAGGCCCGCAGGCCCCTCGCTGCGCAGGCGCGAGAGCGTCGCCGCGAGTTCGAGCTGAACGATCGTGTCGCCCTCGCCCAGCATGCGGCTCCCGTCCGCGGTGCCGAATAGCCGCCGCAGGCCGTTCTCGCCTGCCCGCGTGTTTTGCACCGCTTCGAGGTCTCTTGCGAATGCGCGCGAAACCGGGGCGCCGAAGCGGGCCAGGCGCTCCGCCGGTGCCACCAGTTGCGACCAGGGCAGGCGGCCGTAGCGGGCGTGCAGGGTGTAGAGGCCGCGCGCCATCGCCGGCACCGCCGATGGGCGGTCCGCAGTCGACGCAACCGAGGCCGGTGCTTCGGCGAGAAAGTCGAGCGCGTGCACGGCGCCGGTCTTCTGCTCGAAGGCGACGCACACGCCGCCGCCGCCGATCCCGGTCTGAGACGGCAGGGTCACGCCGAGGGCAAGGGCGATGGCCACGGCAGCATCGACGGCGCTGCCGCCGACCGCTAGCATGTCGCGACCGATCAAGGCGGCTTGCGATTCGTCGGCACCGACGGCACCGATAAACCCTGTGAGCGGCTCGCTCGCCTCGCGCGGCCCGTCATTGGCGCTGCAGGCGGCGAGGAGGACCAAAACCAGCGCGCTCGCGCGTTGACGTGCCGCGCGCGCGAAACCACTTGTCTGGCGTAGGAACAGGCTATTCGCCTTGCTGTGTCGCATTTTTCTGCTCTGTCTTGCGCTGTTCGCGCTCATCCTCGCGCCGCTTCGCTCGAACTATGCCAACGAGGGCCGGATATCGCTCATCCGCGATACGGAAATTGAGAGCACGATCCTCGCCTACGCGACGCCGCTCTTCGAGGCGGCCAATCTCGACCCGCGCGCGATCCGGATTTATCTGGTCAACGACAGGCAGATCAATGCTTTCGTCGCCGGCGGGCAGAATCTGTTCCTGAATACGGGGCTGTTGCTGCGCAGCGAGGATGCCGGCCAGGTGATCGGCGTCATCGCCCATGAGGCTGGGCATATCGAGGGCGGCCATCTGGCACGCATTCATGACGCACTCAAGCGCGGCACGGCGGAAACGATTGCCGCCATCGTTCTCGGTGCCGCCGCTGCGGTTGCGGGTCGTCCCGATCTCGGCACCGCCATCGCCCTTGGCGGCCAGGACATCGCGATGCGCAATTTTCTTCAGTACACGCGCACGCAGGAAGGCGCCGCTGATGCCGCCGCCATGCGCTACCTCGACGCGACGCAGCAGTCGGCACGACCACTTTTGAAGTTCTTCGATACGTTGGCAGGGCAGGAGTTGCTGAGCCCGGCGCGGCAGGACCCCTATCTCCGTACCCATCCCTTGACCCGCGATCGGATTCTCGCCATCGCCGAGTTCGTCGGCAACTCGCGCTACGCCGACACGCCGTTGCGCCCGGAGTTCGAGCGGCTGTACCGGCGCTTGAAGGCGAAGCTGCACGCCTTCCTCGATGATCCGGCCCTGGTGCTGCGCCGCTATCCGCCGACCGACGAGTCGATCGAGGCCCGCTATGCGCGCGCGATCGCCTTTCATCGCCAACATCGGTTCGAAGACGCGCTCGCTGGCATCGACGAGCTTCTGTCGCTGAGTCCGGACGATCCCTATTTTCTTGAACTGAAAGGGCAGATGCTGTTCGAGACGGGGCGGCCGCAACAAGCGCTGGCTCCCTATCGCCGCGCGAGTGCGCTCTTGCCGGAGGCGCCGCTGATCCGCATCGACCTCGCGCGTGTCCTGATGGCGCTCAACGATCCAGCCGTACTGCCGGAGGCGAGGGAGCACCTGCGCGCTGCGGTGCTGCGCGAGCCGAACCGGCCGTTTGCCTGGCGCCAGCTGGCTATTGCCCAGGGCCGCAGCGGAGATCTGGGAGAAAGTGCGCTGTCACTGGCGGAAGAGGCGCTCCTGCTCGGCAAGAAACCTGAAGCCCGCTTTCAGGCCGGCAAAGCGGCGGCGAGCCTGCCGCAGGGATCGCCCGGCTGGCTGCGGGCACAGGATATTCTGGTGGCGATCGAGCAACAGAAAGACAATGACCGATGACAGTCGCCGCGCGTGCGGCCACGACAGGGAGTGAGACTGCGATGCATTTCCGCTTCACGCTGAAGGCCCTGTTCGGGCTGTTTCTCGCCGCTGCCGGGCTCAGCAGCTGGGGAGGCTTTGCGCCGGCGCACGCTGCCGAACTACCGGCCGCGCAGCGCACCGAGATCGAAAAAATCGTGCGCGAATACTTGCTCAAGAACCCGGAAACGATCGTGGATGCGCTGCAGGCCTATGAGGCCCGGCAGGGCGCTGCCGCCGAGGAGGCCTCTGCGGCTGCAATCGGGCCGGTGCGCCAGGAGTTGGAGCGTGATCCGGGCGCCCCTGTCGCCGGCAATCCCAAGGGCGGGACGACGATCGTCGAGTTCTTTGACTACCGCTGCGGCTATTGCAAACGCATGCTGCCGACGATCCAGTCCCTTCTGAAGAGCGATGGCGATATCCGCTACGTGTTTCGCGAGCTTCCGATCCTGGGTCCGGAATCGCTGACCGCAGCGAAGGCTGCGCTCGCGGTTTGGAGGCTGGCGCCGGAGAAGTATTTCCCGTTTCACGTTGCGCTGATGGAAAACCGCGGCGCGTTGCCGGAGGCGCGGGTGTTCGAACTGGCCCAGGCCCAAGGCATCGAGCCGCAGCGCCTGCGCACCGCAATGGCCGACAGCGCGATCGAGGACCATCTGCGCCGAACGGCCGAACTCGCGCGCAAAATCGGCGTGAACGGGACGCCGGCGCTCGTCATCGGTGGCCGGCTAGTGCCTGGCGCCATCGAACTCGACAGCCTCAAGGAGCTGATCACCGCCGCCCGGGCGGGGTAATGCCGCTCGCCTCGTTTTCAACCCGCGGCTTTGGCATGCGGGAGCAGTTGTGGCACCAGGTCTGCGGCAAGCCCCGTCATCAGCGCGCTTTCCTCCCACAGGCGCAAGGCAGCGGCGCGGTCATGCGCGGCGGCAGCCGCATTCGCCGGGCGGCATTTGATGAAGTAGCGGCCATGCATGCCCTCCGCTTCCCTGCTGGCGGCGAGATGAACGGAGGTCAGGGCGCCGGTTTCGACATCGGTGGCGCCGCGCTTGGCCAGCCACCACAGAAAGCCAGGCACGAACCCGTGGCGGATGCCGATGTCGGTTGCGACGAAGCCTGGATGCAGCGCGTTGACCGTGATCTGCTGCCAGTCGAGCCGGCGCGCGAGTTCATGCGTGAACAGGATGTTGGCGAGCTTGGAGCGCTTGTAGGCTCGCCAGCCGTGGTAGCGCTTCTTCGCTTGCAGGTCGTCGAAATCGAGCGTGACGCCGCGGTGTGCTTCGGAGGCAACGACGACGACGCGCGCTGGCGCCGCGGCCTGCAGAGCCGGCAGCAGCAGAAGCGTCAGCAGGAAGTAGCCAAGGTGGTTGAGGGCAAAGGTCATCTCGTAGCCTTGGGCGGTTTCCTGCCGAATGCCGAACATCGCGCCGGCATTGTTGACGAGCACGTCGAGCCGCCCATGCCGGTCGGCGAACACGGCGGCCAGATTGCGGATCGCGTTGTGGTCGGAAAGGTCGGCCTGCAGGAAGTGAACCGATTCACTTCCGGATTTGGCACGTATCGCCGCCAGCGCCGAGTGGCCGCGCGCGGCATCGCGGCCGACGATGGTAACGCAAGCCCCGCGCTCCGCGAGCGTGCGCGCGGTGACGAGGCCGATGCCGGCTGTCCCGCCGCTGACGAGGCAGACCTTGCCGTTGAGATTGCCCCCTTGCGCCGCCATGCCGCCCTCCCGAGCCCGATTGTCCGCGCGCCCGCATTTCCAGCACCCACCGTGCCCTTGGTCCTGCCGAGACGCAAGGGCCTTGATCGTTGCGCGCCGGTGCCGCTTCCTGTACCTGCCGCGGGCGATCGGCAGTCGGGCCGGCAGTCGGGCCGGCAGTCGGGTCGGCAGTCGGTTCGGCAGTCGGTTCGGCAGTCGGTTCGGCAGCGGCGGCGAGGGGCATTGGTGAGCGACGGCGGGATGAACAGAAGGCGGCGGTGAGTACCTGATGAGCATCTGGGGCAAGATCGTCGGCAGCATGGCCGGCTTTGCCATGGCCGGGCCGTTCGGCGCCATTCTCGGCGCCGTCGCCGGCCACGCCTACGACGCGCTCAAGGCCCCCGCCACGGCAGACGTACCGCCCCGGCTGGGCGGGCCGGACATGGGCCGTGCCAGCAAGGAGATGATCTTCAGCGTTGCCGTGGTCGTGCTCGGCGCCAAGATGGCCAAGGTCGATGGCGCCGTCAGCCGTGCCGAAGTCAATGCCTTCAAGCAGGTGTTCCGCATCCGACCGGAGGATATGCGCACCGTGGGCCGGATCTTCGATGCCGCCAAGAGCGATGCCGCCGGGTACGAGCCGTATGCCCGCCAAATGGCGGTGGTGTTCCGCGACGATCCGGCGGTGCTGGAGGAACTGCTCACCGGTTTGTTCTGCGTTGCCCGCGCCGATGGCGACATCTCGCGCGCCGAACTTGCCTATCTGCGTCACCTGGCGGAGATCTTCGGCCTGCGGAGCGCGGATTTCGAGCGCCTGCGGGCGCCCTTCGCGCAACGCCCAGCCCCGGATCCGTATGCGGTGCTGGGCGTTGCGGCGAGCGCCAGCAACGAGGAGATCAAGAAGACCTATCGCCGCTTGATCCGGGAGAATCACCCGGATGCGCTGGTCTCCAAGGGGCTGCCGAAGGACTTTCTCAAGGTCGTCAACGAGCGCATGGCGACGATCAATGCCGCCTACGATCAGATCGTCAAAGAGCGGGGGCTCAAATAGCCTTTTCCGCACAGCCCCGGATGGCGCCGCCGCGCGCTCTGACGCCGCTCGATCTGACGGCGGCGCTCGCGGTGGTCGTCCTGTGGGCCTTCAATTTTATCGCCGGCAAGGTGGGTGTGCAGCAGTTTCCGCCCCTGTTTCTGATCGCGCTGCGTTTTGGCCTTGTCGCGCTCCTGCTCGCGCCGTGCCTGCGGCAACCGCTCGGTCGGCGCATCCGGCGGGTCATGGTGCTTTCGGTCGTATTCGGTTGCTGCCATTTCGGTCTCCTGTTCTTCGGCCTTTCGGGCGTTGACGCGGGGCCGGCGGCGATCGCGGCCCAGCTGACGGTGCCGTTCAGCGCACTGCTCGCGTTTCTCGTCTATCGCGAGCGCTTGGGCCGATGGCAGATCCTTGGCATGCTGGTCGCATTCTCCGGCGTCTACCTGCTGGCCGGCGCGTCTGCCGATCCTCTGAGCACTCCGCACCTCCTGGCGGTCGTCGGCGGTGCGCTCGCCTGGTCGGTGTCGAACCTTCTCATCAAGGACCTGGGTCCGATGAACGCGTTCCAGCTCAATGCCTGGATCGCCGCGCTCGCCGCGCCGCAGCTACTCGGCTGGAGCCTGATCCTGGAGACCGGGCAGGGCCAAGCCCTTGCGGGTGCGAGCTGGCTGGGCTGGGCGGCGATCGCCTACATGGCCGTGGGTGCCTCGATCACGGCCTACGGGCTTTGGTACCATCTCGTTGAGAAATACGAGGTCAACCAGGTGGTTCCGTTGACGCTGTTGGCGCCGGTGCTTGCCGTCTTGTTGTCCGCGCTGCTGCTGGGCGAGGTATTGAGCCCGCCGATCCTCATCGGCGGCGCCTTGACCATCAGCGGCGTGGCGATGATCCAGTTTCTGGGCGCGCGCCGGGCCGGGCCGCGAGGGCGCGGCTGATGCGCCTCAAGCCGTCGCCGAATTTCGACCACCGGCCGCCGGATGTGCGCATCGATATGCTCGTCATCCACTACACGGGCATGCCGACGGCGGCCGAAGCACTCGACCGGCTGACCGACCCGCAGGCGAAGGTGAGCGCTCACACCCTGATCGACGAGGACGGCACGCTTTATCGCTTGGTCGACGAGAAGGACCGCGCCTGGCATGCCGGGGAGTCGTACTGGCGCGGCGCTACCGGTCTCAATGCGCGCTCGATCGGCATCGAACTCGTCAATCCCGGCCACGAGTTCGGCTACCGGCCGTTCCCCGAAGCGCAGATGGCGGCGCTGGTGGCGCAGGCGTCCGCGATCGTGCGCCGCTATCACATCCCGCCATACAACGTCGTTGGCCATTCCGACATCGCGCCGCGGCGAAAAAGCGATCCCGGCGAACTGTTCGACTGGCGCCGGCTGGCGTGGGCCGGCGTCGGCATCTGGCCCGCGGAGTCCGACCGCTGCACCATGGATGCCGATAGCATGCGGGCTCTGCTCGCCGTGTGCGGCTACGAGACAGTCGATCTCTTCGCCAGCGTGCGCGCGTTTCAACGTCATTTTCGCCCCTCGCGCGTCAACGGCCGCATCGACTTCGAAACCGCGCGGCTGGCACGCGGGCTCGCCGAGCGGATTGCCGCCCTCGGGTGACGGTCCGATTAAGGGTCGCGGCGGTCTTGACGTCCGGCGGCGAGCGCCTAGACTTCTTTCATGCCAGACGGCCGGATGGCCGCCTCCGCTCCGGTTCGCGCCGGCCGCGGGGGAGGAAAGTCCGGGCTCCACGGAAACACGGTGCCGGGTAACACCCGGCGGGGGCGACCCCAGGGACAGTGCCACAGAGAGTAGACCGCCGGCCGGGGCCTTTGGTCCGCCGGCAAGGGTGAAAGGGTGCGGTAAGAGCGCACCGCGCTGCCGGCAACGGCAAGCGGCACGGTAAACCCCACCGGGAGCAAGACCAAGTAGGGACGACAGGCCGCGCAGGCGGCCGGGCTTTGTTTTCGCGTCGTCGTCCGGGTCGGTCGCGTGAGGCGTCCGGTGACGGACGTCCCAGATGAATGGTCATCCCCCGCTTTGCGGCGGGGACAGAACCCGGCTTACAGGTCGTCTGGCATTTTTCTCCGATATCTTTGCGCGGGCCTCGCGGCAAGAACATACAAAGAACAAATAAAGCCGCTTGGACTGTTATCGCCGGGTTAGACCGGCACCGATTCGCGAGTCGCCCGAATCGAACGCCGAAATTGCCAAGTCGACTGTTCGCCGCCGACTTCCCATCGACTTGAAAGTTTTGCGAAAGGGGCGATTCGCGCTTCCGTCAAGACTTCCTTAAACCAGCCGACACCATGATGAACCATTGACGCCCATGATAACCCATGCTATCCCATTGTAGAGACGCACGCTGGCGCAATGCAGCCTTGGCATCGCGGCGAAGCGGCCCTCGATACAAGCTGTTGTGTTGTTCGGGCTTCCCCCGAGGGCAGATATGCCGTTATTGGTCGGCCGTTACATCAACAAGATCGATCGCAAGGGCCGGGTGTCCGTGCCGAAGCCTTTCCGCGATGCCTTGCAGCCGTTCAACGGCGGCTTTGCCGGCGTCTATGCCTACCCGCTGTTCAAGGATGCGGCAGTGGAGGCGTGCGACGAGGACTACATGACCCGCGTGGCCGAGAGCGTCGACGACCTGAACATGTTCTCCCGCGATCAGGACGAGCTTGCGATGGTGCTCCTGGAGAGTGCGCACCAGCTCCCCTTCGATCCCGAGGGCCGCGTCGTGTTGCCGGCGGAGTTGATTGCCTGCGCCGGCATCGATAGCGAGGCGCTGTTTGTCGGGCGCGGTCGCCGCTTTCAGATCTGGAACCCGGAGACGTATCGCGAGAGCCGGCGCGAGGTGGTCGAACGCCTCAAGACCGGCGGGCCGACGTTGAAGCTGCGGCCACAGGAACGGGAACGCTGATGGTCGAAGCGCTGGAGCATGTGCCGGTCATGCTGGCTGAGGTGGTGCAGCTTTTGAGTCCTCGCGACGGCGCGCTCTATGTCGATGCGACCTTCGGCGGCGGCGGCTACACGCAAGCAATCCTGAATGCGGCGCCGTGCCGCGTGGTGGCGATCGATCGCGACCGCGAGGCTCTGCTCCGCGCCCTGGACCTCAAGCAGCGGGCCGGCGATCGGCTGACGCTTGTGCACGGTCGCTTCGGCGACATGGCGGCATTGCTGGCCGACGCCAGCATCGACCGCGTCGACGGCATTGCCCTCGACTTAGGGATCTCGTCGGCCCAGCTGAGCGATCCCGCGCGCGGTTTCTCCTTTCAGGGCGACGGTCCGCTCGACATGCGCATGGACCGCGACGACGGGTCGACGGCGGCCGATGTCATCAATGCTGCAGGCGAGGGCGAGCTTGCCCGCATCCTTGCAACCTACGGGGAAGAGCGGGTGGCGCGCCGCATCGCGGCTGCGATCGTCAAGGCGCGCGCCGAGCGACCCATCGTCGGCACCGGCCAGTTGGCCTCGATCATCCGCGCCGTTCTGCCGCGCGGCGATCAGGGCATCGACCCCGCGACCAGAACCTTCCAGGCCTTGCGGATCGTCGTCAATGACGAGTTAGGCGAGCTCGACCGCGGCTTGGGCGCCGCCGAGCATCTGCTCGCGCCGGGTGGCCGGCTTGTTGTCGTGTCCTTTCATTCGCTGGAGGACCGCCGGGTCAAGGCCTTCCTGCGTGCCTGCTGCGGTCTTGAGCCGCGGCCCTCGCGGCACCAGCCGATCACGCACAGCACGAACGCGGCGCCAACCTTCCGGCTGTTGACGCGACGCGCGCTGCGGCCTGCAACGGCAGAAATCGCAAGCAATCCGCGGGCGCGCTCGGCGCGGGTCCGTGCTGCAGAACGTACCGAAGCTTCGCCCAGATCCGGGCGGGCAGGAGAAAGGAGAGCGGCATGAGCGCCTGGTCGAATCTGATGCGGCAGGCGGCGGTTCTCTGCGGCTTGTTGACGGTCGCTCTTGCCGTCGTCCTGATGTCGATCAAGTACCAGGTCCAGGCTTACGAAGAGGAGCTGACGCTGCTCAATGATCGGATCGTGCAGGAAAAGCAGACGATCCAGATCCTCAAGGCGGAGTTCAGCTATCTGACCGAGCCGGATCGGCTGCGCGGGTTGGCAACGCAGCATCTGGGGCTGGTGCCGATCGAGCCGGCCCAGCTCACAACCTTCGCCGGCCTCGACGATCCAAGCTTCGATCAACCGACCAGCGCTGCCGTTCCCGGCACGGCCAAGCAGCCGTCCCTGGCGGCGGGAGCGCGGCGATGAGCGCCGGCACGCTTGGCGCAAAGGCCGCCGGCGAGAGCCGACAGCCGGCCGCGGGTGGGAGCGGGGGCGGGAGCGGGAACAATGCCGAGGCGCTGCGGTTGCGGGCGCTGGAGACGGCGCGCGATCGCCTGCTGGCGGCCGGGCTCGTGTTCGTTGTCGCGTTTCTTATCTGTGCCGGCCGCTTGGTCGATCTCGGTGCTTTCGGCGGCGGTAGTGCGGAGGGGCCGGCGGTGGCAGCGGTCACCGGGACGGTCGGCCGCGGCGACATCGTCGATCGCAATGGAGTCCTGCTGGCAACCAGCTTGCCGACCGCCTCTCTGTTCGCCGATCCGAAGGAGGTCCTCGACCCGCGGGCGGCATCGGCCGCGCTGGCGCAGGTGTTCCCGTCGCTCGACCGGGCGTGGCTGCAGTCCAAGCTCACGCTCGACGGCCGTTTCGTCTGGCTGGAGCGAAACCTGAGCCCCTCCGAACAGAATGCCGTGAACCGCCTTGGCATCCCCGGTCTCGGCTTTCGCACCGAGTACCGGCGCGTCTATCCGCAAGGGCGCAGCGCGGCGCACGTACTCGGCCGCGCCAACATCGACGAGTTCGGCATGGCCGGCATCGAGCGCAGTTTTGACGCGCTGTTGGCCGATGGGGAGACCGTTCGCCTGTCGCTCGATATGCGCATCCAGCAGATCGTCCGCGATGAGCTGCAGGCGGCAGTGCTTGAGCATCGGGCAATCGGTGCCGCCGGGCTGGTCCTTGACGCGGGTACGGGCGAGGTCCTCGCCATGGTTTCGCTGCCCGACTACGATCCCAATGCCCCCGCCGTCCCTGATGACCAGACGCGCTTCAATCGCGTGAGCCAGGGCGTGTACGAGATGGGCTCGGTGTTCAAGCTGTTGACGCTGGCGATGGCGCTCGATTCAAACGCGACGACGCTCGAGCGCGGTTACGACGCCTCCCGGCCCTTGCGCGTCGGGCACCACACGATCTCGGACTACCATGCCAAGAACCGCTGGCTGTCGGTGCCGGAAGTCCTGATCCATTCCTCCAACATCGGCGCCGCCCTGATGGCGATGGACGTCGGCAGTGCCCGCCAGCGGCAGTATTTGCAACGCCTCGGCATGTTGAGCACTTCAACTGTCGATCTGCCGGTGCCGGAAATCGGCGAGCCGTTGGTGCCTAACCCGTGGCGCGAGGTGAACACGATGACGGTCGGCTTCGGCCACGGCATTGCAGTAACGCCGTTGCAGATGGCGGTCGCCACCGCAGCCGTCGTCAATGGCGGCATCTACCGTCCGGCTTCGCTCCTGTGCCTTGATGGCTCTTCGCTCGCTCCCGGTGTGCGGGCGGTGACGACGCGGACATCGCAGCAGATGCGGGCGATGCTGCGTCTCGTTGTCCGCTTCGGCACCGGCATGAAGGCGGATGTCCCCGGCTACAACGTCGGCGGCAAGACCGGCACCGCCGAGAAGCTGGTCAAGGGACGCTATCGCCGCGATCAGCGCGTCGCTTCGTTCATCGGCGCGTTTCCGATGGAAGCGCCGCGCTATGTCGTGTTTGCCGTGGTCGATGAGCCGAAGGGCACCCGCAAGACCTTCAACTACGCAACCGGCGGCTGGGTTGCGGCCCCGCTGGTGGGCCGCGTGATCGCCCGCAGTGCGCCCGTGCTGGGCATTGCGCCGGTCGAAGGGGTCAAAGAGGTCAAGAATTCGCCGACCAGGAATGCGCCGTCGCATAAGGAACAGATGATGCAAGCGATCCGCGAGGCGATCGCCAGCAGCAAGGGCAGACAGCTTGCGGCTAACTGAACTTCTGGACGCAGGGACGAGCGCAGCGAACGGCGGCCGCGATGCTTCAGGGGTCATCATCACCGGTCTGACATCCGACTCGCGCACGGTTGAGCCAGGGTTTCTTTTTGCCGCCCTACCCGGGGCTAGGCTGGCCGGCAGCCAGTTCATTGCCGATGCCGTCGCCTGTGGTGCGGCGGCCGTGCTCGTGCCGCCGCAGGGTGCCCCGCCGGTTCCTTTGCTTGGCCCCTCTGGCCGGCCGGTACCGGTGATTGTCGATGCCAACCCGCGCCGCTGTCTTGCGCTGATGGCGGCCCGCTTCTTCGGCCGCCAGCCGCAGTGCATTGCCGCCGTAACCGGGACCAACGGCAAGACCTCGGTGGTCTGGTTCCTGCGCCAGATCTGGCAGGCGCTTGGACATCCGGCAGCTGCGCTCGGCACGCTCGGACTCACCACCCCGGCAGCAACGGAGCCGGGCAGCCTCACCACCCCCGATCCGGTCGCCCTGCATGGGACGCTGGCGCGCCTTGCGGCTGACGGGATCGAACACGTGGCGCTGGAAGCCTCGAGCCACGGTTTGGACCAGCACCGGCTCGATGGCGTGCGGATCGCGGCGGCGGCGTTCACCACGCTCGGCCGCGATCATCTGGACTATCACGCGAGCGAGGATGCGTACCTCGCCGCTAAGCTGCGCCTCTTTTGTGAATGCGTCACGCCCGGCGGCGCTGCCGTCATCAACGCCGACTCTACCCATGCAGCGCGGGTGATCGCGGCCGCCGCACCTCGGCTCACGGTCGTGAGCTGCGGTCGTGCCGGCCGCACGCTCCGCCTGGCGGCGCGGGCAGACAGCGAGGCCGGCCAAGCGATCACGGTCGTTGTCGATGGTGCCGCGCACGCGCTCGCATTGCCGCTCATCGGCGACTTTCAGGCCATGAACGCGCTCTGTGCCGCTGGTCTCGCCTTTGCTACCGGCGCTGCACCGGAAGCGGCGCTCGCTGCGCTTGAAACCCTGCGGCCGGTTCCGGGCCGGCTGGAGCGGGTCGGCGCGGCGCGGTACGGGGCTGCACCGGTGTTTGTCGATTATGCCCACACGCCGGATGCACTGGCCGCCGCGTTGAGCGCGCTCCGCCCGCACGCGCGCGGCCGGCTGATCGTCGTCTTCGGCTGCGGCGGCGATCGCGATGCCGGCAAGCGGCCGCAGATGGGCGCCGTGGCGGCACGCCTCGCGGATCGGGTTTTCGTCACCGATGACAATCCGCGTTCGGAGCGGCCAGACGCGATCCGCGGGCAAATTCTCGTCGCCTGTCCCGATGCGAGCGAAATCGCCGATCGCGCCGAGGCGATCACCGTTGCCGTGCGTGCGCTTGCGGCGGGCGACGTGCTGCTCATCGCCGGCAAGGGGCACGAGACCGGCCAGATCGCAGGCGACCGCGTGCTGCCGTTTGACGATCGCCTCGTCGCCGCCGCGGCATTAAGCGAGGTTGCAGCATGAGCACGACACCAGCGCTGTGGACCGCGGCCGAAGTGCTGGCGGCAACCGGCGGCCAGACGAAGGCGACCGCCTGGCAGGCGACGGGGGTCTCGATCGATACGCGCACCCTGGTCGCTGGTGATCTGTTCGTCGCCCTGCGCGGGCCGAACTTCGACGGCGCCGATTATGCCGACCGGGCACTGGCGCAAGGGGCTGCCGCGGCGCTCGTCGAACGGGTGCCGGATGGCCTTGCCAATGAAGCCGGCCTCGTTGTGGTCGCGGATACCCTCATCGGCCTGCGTGACCTCGCGCACGCGGCGCGCCAGCGCTCAGGCGCGCGCTTGATCGCGGTCACCGGCAGCGTCGGCAAGACCGGGGTCAAGGAAGCGCTGCGGCATGTGCTGATGGAGCAGGGCTCGACGTCTGCCAGCGAAGGCAACCTCAACAATCACTGGGGCCTGCCGCTCAGTCTCGCCCGGCTGCCGCGCACGGCCGCTTTCGCTGTCCTGGAAATGGGCATGAACCATGCCGGCGAGATCGCGCCGCTTTCGCTGTTGGCGCGCCCGCACGTTGGCGTGATCACGGCAATCGCGCCCGCGCATTGCGGTCACTTCCCGTCCCTGGCCGCGATCGCCGATGCCAAGGCGGAGATCTTCGCCGGCGTTACCTCCGGTGGCGTTGCTGTTCTCAACCACGATACGCCTTTCTACGATCGCATGGCGGCGGCAGCGCGCGGACGCCGGCTGGACGTTCTTTCGTTCGGGCGCGACGCTTCAGCCGCTGTCCGCCTGGTGTCGGCATCGGCGGACGCGCTCGGCAGCACGGTCGAGGCCGCTGTTGCCGGCAGGGAGGTGGCCTATCGCATCAACCTGGCCGGTAGCCACTGGATCGACAACAGCCTGTGTGTGCTGGCCGCCATTAAAGCGGCAGGTGCGGATGTGAGCGCCGCGGCCCACGCCCTGGCCTCGGTGTCCGCGGTTACGGGGCGCGGCGGCCGTGTTGTCGTCGATCGGCCGGCCGGGCGCCTGATCGTCATCGACGACAGCTACAACGCCAGCCCAGCCTCGATGGCGGCGGCGTTCGATGTCCTCGGCCGGACGGCGCCGGAAGCCGGGGGCCGCCGCATCGCTGTCCTGGGCGACATGCTGGAGTTGGGCGCGGAGAGCCCCCGCCTGCATGCCGCGCTCGTCGGCCCGCTGCTCGAAAACCGCGCTGATCTCGTTTTCGCCTGTGGCACCGCGATGGAACACTTGGTCGCGGCGTTGCCTTCGGGCCGCTGCGGCGCACACGTGGCTGATTCGGCGGCGCTGGCACCTCTGGTGTGCGCCGCCGTCAAGCCGGGCGACGTCGTGCTGGTCAAGGGTTCGGCCGGCAGCCGCATGGGCGCAGTCGTGAAGGCCCTGCGCGGTACCGGCGGCGAGGGCTGCGGGCGCGGCGTCAAACGCGATAGGAGCGAGGTCTGACGATGCTGTTCCATCTTCTCGTACCGCTCGCGGACCAGTTCGCTGCGTTCAACGTATTCCGCTATCTCACGTTCCGCTCCGGCGGCGCGGTCATGACCGCGCTGGTGCTGAGCTTCCTCGCCGGACCGGGGCTGATCCGGCTGCTGAAAAGCCGGCAGCAGGGCGGGCAGCCGATTCGCGACGACGGTCCCGAAAGCCACCTCCTGACCAAGCGCGGCACGCCGACGATGGGCGGCTTCCTCATCCTGATGGCGATGACGCTCTCAACGCTGTTGTGGGCAGATCTGCGCAACGGCTTCATCTGGGTGGCGCTGTTTGTGACGATGAGTTTCGGCGCGATCGGATTTCTCGACGACTATCGCAAGGTCGTGCGCCGGACGAGCGGCGGCCTTCCCGGCCGCGCCAAGCTGATCCTGCAGATCATCATCGCCGGCAGCGCCGCTTTGTGGGTCACGGCGCTGTCGCCGGCGGCGCTGCAGAACATGCTGGTGTTCCCGTTCCTGAAGCTGGTGCTGGTGGATCTCGGCTACTTTTTTGTGCCGTTCGTCATTCTCGTCATCGTCGGCGCCTCGAACGCGGTCAACCTGACTGATGGGCTCGACGGCCTCGCCATCGTGCCGGTCATGATCGTCGCCGGCGTGTTCGCGCTGATCGCTTACCTCGTCGGCAACGCGGTGTTCGCATCGTATCTGCAGATCCGTTACGTCCCCGGCACCGGCGAGCTCGCCGTCTTCTGCGGCGCACTGGTCGGCAGCGGTCTCGGCTTCCTGTGGTTCAACGCCCCGCCGGCCAAGGTGTTCATGGGCGATACCGGCTCGCTGGCGCTGGGCGGCGCGCTGGGCGCGATCAGCGTCATCACCAAGCACGAGGTCGTGCTCGCGATCGTGGGCGGCCTGTTCGTGTTGGAGGCCGTCTCCGTGATCGTCCAGGTGATCTCGTTCAAGCTGACGGGCAAGCGGGTTTTCCGTATGGCGCCGTTGCACCACCACTTCGAGAAGCTGGGCTGGGCCGAATCGACGATCGTCATCCGTTTCTGGATCATCGCCTCGATTCTCGCCCTGATCGGCTTGTCGAGTCTGAAGCTGCGATGAAAGGGCGTTTGGTTGATTCCGCTCCATGCGCTGCCCGACAGACCGTTCGCGGTGCTTGGCCTTGGGCTCAGCGGCCTCGCGGCTTGTCGCGCGCTGATTGGCGCTGGCAAGACGGTCTGGGCCTGGGATGATAACGCAGCGGCTCGCGCGGCAGCCGAATCGGCTGGCATTCCACTGCTCGATCTCGCCGCGGCCGATCTGGCGCCGGCGGCGGCACTGGTCTTGAGCCCCGGAATTCCGCACACGCACCCGCGGCCGCATCCGGTTGTCGAACGCGCGCGGAAGGCCGGCTGTCCCGTCATCGGCGACGGCGAGCTTCTCGCGCAGGCCGGTCTTGGGGCCGAATTTGTCGGAATTACAGGGACAAACGGCAAGTCGACGACGACTGCCCTAATCGGCCACATCCTGAAGGCAACAGGTCGGCGCTGTGCCGTCGGGGGCAATTTAGGCACGCCCGTTCTCGCGCTGGACGCGCTGGAACCTACATCTGTCTATGTCTTGGAGTTTTCATCATATCAGTTGGAGCTGACGCCAAACTTAGTGTTTAATACCGCTCTGCTTCTCAACATCTCGCCGGACCACCTGGGCCGGCACGGAGGGATGGAGGGTTATATCGCCGCCAAGACAACCATTTTCCGCGACGGCGGGCCGTCGGCGACAGCGATCGTGGGGGCCGATGATGCCGTGTGCCGGCGAATCGGGCGTGCGATCGCGGCCTCGGGTCGAAGGCGGGTTGTCTTTGTCTCCGGCCAGACCGCCGTGCCGGGCGGCGTCTATGCGCTCGACGGCATCCTCTATGACGATCGCGCAGGCGAACGCCGGGCCGTCCTCGACTTGGCGGTGGCAAAGGCGCTGCCCGGCGTCCACAACGCACAAAATGCGGCGGCGGCGCTCGCGACCGCCCTTGCGCTCGGCATTCCTCATCCGGCCGCGGCGAACGCGATTGCGTCGTTTCCGGGCCTTGCCCACCGACAGGAGCGAATCGCCGTTATCGACGGCGTGCTGTTCGTCAACGACAGCAAGGCGACCAACGTCGATGCCGCGGTTCGCGCGCTCGCTTGTTACGACGCGATTTACTGGATCGCCGGCGGCAGGCCGAAGGAAGGCGGCCTTAAGGGGATCGATCCTCATCTGGCTCCGGTCCGCTCGGCCTTCCTGATCGGTGAGGCCGAAGCCGATTTTGCCGCCACGCTCGCAGGCAAAGTGCCGGTGCAGCGCTGCGGCACGCTCGTGCAGGCGGTCGCGGCGGCGGCGCGGGCGGCACAGGCCGATCGCGGTCGCGGCGACGGGGCAGCGCAGCCGGTGGTTCTGTTGTCGCCTGCGTGTGCGTCCTTCGATCAGTTCCGCAGCTTCGAGCACCGTGGCGACGTTTTCCGAGCCTTGGTCGAGGAGATGCCGCGATGAGCTTGTTTGCGCGCTCCGATACCAGTCTTTTGAGCCGCTGGTGGTGGGAGGTCGATCGCTGGGCGCTGATCACGCTGCTGCTGCTGGCGGCGATCGGGATCGTGCTGACGATGGCCGCGTCACCCCCGGTCGCCGAGCGGCTGTCGCTTGACCCGTTCTACTTTGCCCGCCGCCAGGCCATCTACCTGCCGTTGTCGCTCATCGTTCTGGTGTTGACATCGTTGATGTCGCCGACGGGGGTGCAGCGCACGGCGTCCCTCATGTTTGCCCTGTTTTTGCTTCTCACCCTGGCGACGCTCTTCTTCGGCGCGGAAGTGAAAGGGGCGCGGCGCTGGCTCAACTTCGGCGGGTTATCGCTGCAGCCATCGGAGTTCCTGAAACCAGCTTTCGCCGTGGTCTGTGCGTGGCTATTCGCCCGCGCCCGCCTGACCGGCACCTACGGCGGCTACGCCGTCGGCACCGCTCTCCTGATTGCGGTGGTGGCCGTGCTCGCGCGCCAGCCGGACATCGGCACCAGCGTTCTGATGCTGGGCGCGTGGTCGGTGCAGGTGTTCCTTTCCGGCTGCCCGCTGGTGCTGGTCGCCCTCCTGGTGATGCTGTTCCTTGGCGGCGGCGTCTTTGCCTACATGATGTTCGGCCACGTGCGTGACCGCGTCGATCATTTCCTTAACCCGGCCACTGGCGACGGCTTCCAGGTCGCAAGCGCGTTGGAGGCGTTCCGCTCAGGCGGTTTCTTTGGCCGTGGTCCCGGCGAGGGCCGGGTCAAGGAGGTGCTCCCGGACGCCCACTCCGACTTCATCTTCGCCGTCGCCGGCGAGGAAATGGGCCTGTTGGCCTGCTTGGTGATCGTCTTTCTGTTCGCTCTGATCGTCCTCAAGGCGCTGGGGCGCGCACTGAAAGGGCACGATCTGTTCGTCGTGCTCGCCACCGCCAGCCTGGCCGCCCTGTTCGGCGCACAGGCGCTGATGAACATGGCGTCGACGCTGCACCTGATCCCGCCGAAGGGCATTACGCTGCCCTTCATCTCCTACGGTGGTTCGGCGACGATCGCGCTCGCCTGGGCCATGGGCATGGTTCTCGCCCTTACGCGCGAGCGGCCGAACACGAGGGAATCGCCATGAACGGCGCGCCCTGGCCGCTCATCGTGCTCGCTGCCGGCGGCACCGGCGGGCATATCTTTCCGGCCGAGGCGCTGGCGGTGGCGCTTGCCGCGCGCGGCGCACGCACGGTGTTGTTCACCGATCGTCGCGGCGGCAGCTTCGGCGGTGCTTTGGCCGGAGCCGAGGTGTGCCGGATCCGTGCCGGCGGCATCGCCGGGCTCGGCATCGCGGCGCGGCTGCGCAGCATCGTCGATCTCGCCGCCGGCCTCGTGCAGGCTATGCTCCGTCTGCGCCGGCTGGCGCCCGATGCCGTCGTCGGTTTTGGCGGCTATGCGTCGCTGCCAACGGTGCTGGCGGCGTGCTGGCTTCGGTGCCCGAGCCTCGTTCACGAGCAGAACGCCGTTCTCGGCCGTGCCAACCGGCTGCTCGCCGGCCGAGTGGACAGGATCGCAACCGCGTTCGAGACGCTCGCGCGGCTGCCCGCGGCGGCGGCGGCGAAGCTGGTCCGCACCGGCATGCCGGTCCGGCCGGCCTTCGTCGGCCTTGAGCGGCAGTCGTACCAGGCGCCCGCGGCCGATAGTGCCGTCCGTCTGCTCGTTCTCGGCGGCAGCCAGGGCGCGCGGGTGCTGAGCACGCTGGTGCCGGCGGCCATCGGTCTCCTGCCGCCGGATCTGCGCCGCCGCCTTGCCATCAGCCAGCAATGCCGGCCGGAGGATCTCGATACGGTGCGCAGCGCGTATGCGGAACTCGCCATTGCCGCCGACCTCGCCACCTTTTTCGACAACGTTCCTTCGCGCCTGGCCGCTGCGCACGTCGTCATCGCCCGTGCCGGTGCCTCGACCGTTGCCGAACTCACGACCGTCGGCCGGCCCGCCATCCTGATCCCTTATCCTTACGCCACCGATGATCATCAGGCGGCGAACGCCCACGCCCTGGCGGCCGCCGGCGCCGCCGTTGCCCTGAAGGAAGCAGGTCTGACGGCGGAGCGACTGGCCGGGGAGCTGGAGGCGCTCTTGAGTGCGCCGGATGCGCTCGCCGCGCTGGCGGCGAAGTGCCGCGCGCTCGGCATCCCGGATGCAGGCGATCGGCTGGCCGATCTCGTCATGGCGACGGCGCGGCCGCCGCGTCTCGGCCTCGTCGTGGGCAGGGGGGCAGCATGAAACCGCTGCCCTTCAAGCCTGGCACCTTTCATTTCGTCGGTATCGGCGGCATCGGCATGAGCGGGATAGCCGAGCTGATGCACAACCTCGGCTATCAGGTGCAGGGCAGCGATCGCGGCGACAACAACAACACCCGTCGGCTGCGCGCCCTTGGCGTGCCCATTCGGATCGGCCACGACGAGGCCAACCTTGCCGAAGCCGAAGTGGTCGTCGTCTCCTCGGCGATCAGGCCCGATAACGTCGAAGTCGCCGCCGCCCGCAAGCGGTTGGTCCCGGTACTGCGCCGGGCCGAAATGCTGGCCGAGCTGATGCGACTTAAGTGGTCGATCGCGGTTGCCGGTACTCACGGCAAGACCACCACGACGTCGCTGATCGCATCGGTGCTCGATGCGGCCGGCCTCGATCCCACCGTCATCAACGGCGGCATCATCAACGCCTGGGGCTCGAACGCCAGGCTCGGCAGCGGCGACTGGATGGTGGCTGAGGCGGACGAGTCGGACGGCACGCTCGTCAAGCTGCCGGCGACGGTGGCGGTCGTCACTAACATCGATCCCGAGCACCTGGACCACTACGGCACCTTCGATGCCCTGCGCGAGGCGTTCGTCAGCTTCCTTGCCAACATCCCGTTCTACGGCCTGGCGGTGCTGTGCATCGACCATGCCGAGGTGCAGGGGATCATTCCGCGCGTCCTTGATCGTCGCATCGTCACCTACGGTTTCAGTCCGCAGGCCGACGTCCGCGGCATCAACGTCCGCACGACTTCCCAAGGCGCCCACTTCGAGGCGGTCGTGCGGACGCGCAAATCGGGGACAGAGCGGATGGTCGGCGGGCTCTATTTGCCGATGTTCGGTCGCCACAATGTTGCCAACGCGCTTGCTGCGCTTGCTGTCGCCGATGCGATCGAGATCGACGACGCCGTCGTGCGTCAGGCGTTTGCTGCGTTCAAGGGGGTGGGGCGGCGCTTCACCAAGACCGGCGAGGTCGGAGGCGTCACCATCATCGACGACTATGCGCACCATCCGGTCGAGATCGCGGCCGTCTTGCAGGCGGCGCGCACGGTCACCGACGGGCAGATCATCGCCGTCGTTCAGCCGCATCGCTACAGCCGGCTGAACAGCCTGTTCGAGCAGTTCTGCGCCTGCTTCAATGACGCGGATGTGGTCATCGTCGCCGACGTCTACCCGGCCGGCGAGGACCCGATCGAAGGCGTGGATCGGGACGCCCTGGTCGATGGCCTGCGTGCCCACAGCCATCGCGCCGTCGTGCCGCTTGCGGACCACACGCACCTCGCCGCGCTGATCGGTGACCTCGCCAAGCCGCATGACCTCGTGGTCTGCTTGGGCGCCGGCAGCATCTCCCAGTGGGCGCATGCGCTCCCCGCAGAGCTCGCAGCGCTGCGGCCGTCCGCCACCGAGGCGGCCGCGCGATGATGGCAACGCAGCGCAAGTCGGACAGTCTCCTCGATCGCTTGCCGGCCGTCCGCGGCCGCTACAGCGAAAACGTGCCGCTGGCGCCGATCACCTGGTTCCGCGTCGGCGGGCCGGCGGAAGTCGTGTTCCGCCCCGCCGATGCCGAGGATCTCGCGGCCTTTCTCGCTGCCAGGCCGGCCGACGTGACGGTGACGGTGATCGGTGTCGGCTCCAACCTCCTGGTGCGCGATGGCGGCGTGCCCGGCGTGGTCATCCGCCTGGGCCGGGCGTTCGCCGCGATTACGCCGCGAGGGGACGTTCTCGAGACCGGCGCTGGAGCGCTCGATCTCAACGTTGCGCTCTCCGCCTGCGCGGAAGGCCTCGCCGGGCTCGAATTCTTGAGCGGCATTCCGGGCACCATCGGCGGCGCCTTGCGCATGAACGCGGGCGCGTACGGCAGTGAGATGAAGGACGTGGTGTTGCACGTGACGCTGCTCGATGCCGCGGGTCAGGTCCGCACCGTGGATGCGGCCGATCTCGGCTTTGCCTACCGCCGCTGCGCGCTGCCGGAAACGTCCTTGTTCCTCGCCGCCCGTCTTCAGGGGCATCCTGCCGACCCGCGCGCCATCCGCGAGCGCATCGAGGAGATCCGTCGCGTGCGCGAGGGCTCGCAGCCGGTCCGCGCCCGCACCGGCGGCAGCACGTTCGCCAATCCGCCGGGTGCGAAGGCGTGGGAACTGATCGACCGGGCCGGCTGCCGCGGCCTCGTGCGCGGCGGTGCGCAGGTGTCGAAGGTGCACTGCAATTTCCTCATCAACACCGGCACTGCAAGCGCTGCCGACCTGGAAGCGCTGGGCGAGGAGGTACGGCGCCGGGTCTTCGAAACCTCGGGCGTCCGGCTGGAGTGGGAAATCCGCAGGATCGGCGTGCATGGCGGCGCCGGCACGGGTGTCGGAGAAGGCGAATGGTGAAGTCGGTCGCGGTTCTGATGGGAGGGTGTTCCGCGGAGCGCGAGGTGTCGCTGGTCAGCGGCGCCACGGTGGCGGCCAGCCTCGCCGAGGCCGGCTACCGGGTCAGCTCCATCGATCCCGGCGCTGATGTGGCGGCGCTGATCGCGGCGCTGACGCCTTCGCCCGATGTCGTCTTCAACGCCCTGCACGGCCGCTACGGCGAGGATGGCTGCGTCCAGGGCATCCTGAACATGCTGCGCATCCCGTACACGCACTCGGGCCTTCTGGCCTCGGCGCTGGCGATGCACAAGGCGATGGCGAAGCGGCTGTTCGCGGATGCCGGAATTCACTGCGCCGAGCACCGCATCGTAACCGCCGCCGAGCTCGCAGACGCCGACGTGTTGCCGCGGCCTTATGTCTTGAAGCCGCTGAACGAGGGCTCGAGCGTCGGCGTGCGCATCGTCCGCCCTGGCGACCCGCTGCCGACCGGCGCCGATGACTGGCCGGTCGGCGCGGAGGTGATGGTCGAGCGCTTCATTCCCGGCCGCGAGCTCACGGTCGCGGTGATGGGCGATCGGGCGCTCGCCGTGACCGAGATCGCCACCGATCGCGGCTTCTACGACTATGACGCGAAATACGCCGCCGGCGGCTCGACCCATGTCATCCCCGCCCAGGTGCCGGCCAAGGTCTACGAGCAGGCGCTGGCGCTTGCCGTGGCGGCGCACCAGGCGTTGGGCTGCCGCGGCGTGTCGCGGGCCGATTTCCGGCTTGATGGCGATCGGCTGTTCATCCTCGAAGTCAACACCCAGCCCGGCATGACGCCGACCTCGCTGTTGCCGGAACAGGCGGCCCACGCCGGCATTCCCTTCAAGGACTTGGTGTCGTGGATCGTCGAGCAGGCGGAGTACGACCGATGATGGCGCCTTGGTTCCAGGGCTTTTCGGCCAAGGGCGGGCGCCGCAAACGCGTCGTTCCGTTCTGGCGCAGCCGGCGGGTGGCGGCGGTGAGCGCGCTCGCGCTGTTGATGACCATCGCCGCGGCGACCGCATGGGGCTGGAAGACGGGATCCTTCACGCGGGCGGCCGAAGCGTCGCGAGAAGCGCTGTTGGCGGCGACGGCTGCTCTCGGCTTCGAGGTGCGCGAGGTGTTCGTCGTTGGCCGGGTGCAGACGCCGCGAGCGCAGCTCTTGAAGGCGCTCGGTGCCAACCGCGGCAGCGCCATCCTCGGCGTCGACTTGACCGCGGCGCGCCAGCGCATCCTTGCCTTGCCGTGGGTCCGCGATGCCTCGGTTGAGCGGGTGCTGCCGGATACCGTCGTGATCCGGATCATCGAGCGCAAGCCCGTCGCGCTCTGGCAGCGGCACGGGACCTTCACTCTGGTCGATGCCGCGGGCGAAACGATCGCCGGTGCCGACGTTACCGCGTTCAACACGCTTCTTGTCATCGTCGGCGAGGGCGCGCCCAAGCGGGCGATCGAGTTGCGACAGATGCTGGCTGGCGAAGACACGATCGGCCCGCGCGTAAAAGGCGCGGTCTGGGTCGGCCGCAGACGCTGGGACCTCGCGCTTGAGGGCGGCATCACGGTTCGTCTGCCGGATCACGACGCGCGGGGCGCGCTGCATCGGCTGGCCGTGTACCAGCGGGTGCATCGCCTGCTCGATCGCGGCGTGCAGACGGTCGATCTGCGTTTAGCCGACCGTGTCGTCATCCGGCGCGCGCCGAAGGCAAGCGATGAAGAGATGGCGCTCAAGGCCGGCAGCAGCTGAAACACCGAAAGACTTAAGGGACTCAGTCGAGGGTAGGATCGTCAGTGAAACAGCAACGCAGCACGACCCAGCTCAAAGGCCGCAACGGCTTCATTGCGGCGCTTGACGTTGGTACCACCAAGGTCTGCTGCCTGATTGCCAAGGCGGCGGGGCCGGACGGGATCCGCGTCGTCGGTATCGGTCATCAGGCTTCGCGCGGCCTGCGCAGCGGCACCTTCGTCGATCTCGAATCGGCAGAAGCGACGATCCGCTCGACGGTCGAGGCGGCCGAACGGATGGCCGGCGACAACATCCGCCAGGTCGTCGTCAACGTTTCGGCGGGAACGCCGCAGTCGCGCCTGATCGCCTACGAGATTTCGGTTGCCGGCCACGAGATCGGAGACGCCGACGTCCGCCGCATACTCGATCCGTCTGGCTACGCCCACACCCTGCCCGGCGACCACGAGATCATCCACACCATCCCGGTCGGCTACAGCATCGACGGCTGCCGCGGCGTGCGCGATCCGCGCGGCATGTACGGTCAGCGGATGGGCGTCAACCTGCATCTGATCACGGCGCCCGCCGGCGCGCTGCGCAACCTCGCGACCTGCATCGGTCGCTGCCATCTGGAGGTTGCAGCGAAGGCGGTCTCGCCGTACGCCGCGGCGCTCGGCTGTCTTGTCGACGACGAGACATCGCTCGGCGTTACGCTTATCGACATGGGCGGAGGGACGACTTCGGTTGCGGTCTTCTTCGACTCCGAACTCGTCCACACCGACAGCATCGCCGTCGGCGGCATCCACGTCACCCGCGATATCGCCCGCGGCCTGTCGACGCCGATGCATCAGGCGGAGCGGATCAAGACCCTGTTCGGCAGCTGCCTGCCGTCGCCGTCGGATGACCGCCAGATGGTAGAGGTGCCGCCGATGGCGGACGACAATGGCGGCGATATCGGCCATGTCCCGCGCGCTTTGTTGGTGAACATCATTCGGCCGCGCATGGAGGAGATCTTCGAGATCATCCGCGCTCGGCTGGAAGATGCCGGTTTCGATCGCGTTGCCGGGCGCCGGCTGGTGCTGACGGGCGGCGGATGTCAGCTTCCGGGTGCGCCCGAACTGGCGGGGATGATCCTCGACAAGCAGGTCCGCATCGGCAAGCCGAAGCGCTTCGAGGGCTTGCCGGAAGCGGTCAGCGGGCCGGCGTTCGCGACCTGCATCGGCCTGTTGCGCTACGCCGCCAGCCACGCCCAGGAGAGCCTGCAAGGCAATTATCGGCCGGACGAGCTGCCCGCCGGCCGGTGGGGAAAGCTTGGTCAATGGCTGCGCGAAAACTTCTGACTGGTTCGATGAGCTGTAACGTTTTTCCACGACGGAGGCTGTCATGAGTATCAACTTGAGCATTCCATTCACGAACTCTGAGCTCGATCTGAGGCCGCGGATCACGGTCATCGGTGTCGGTGGTGCCGGCGGTAATGCCGTCAACAACATGATCCGCTCGAAGCTTGAGGGCGTCGAGTTCATCGTCGCCAACACCGACGCCCAGGTGATTGCCGAGTCCTGCTGCGAGCGCCGCATCCAGATGGGCGTGACGGTGACGCAAGGCCTAGGTGCGGGCTCCAGGCCCGATATCGGCCGGATCGCGGCGGAGGAGGCGATCGACGAAATCGTCGAGGAGATCCGCAACTCCCACATGGTGTTCATTGCCGCCGGCATGGGCGGCGGCACCGGCACCGGCGCCGCACCCGTCATCGCGCGGGCCGCCCGTGAACAGGGCATCCTGACGGTCGGCGTGGTGACCAAGCCGTTCCATTTCGAAGGTGCGCACCGGATGCGGATTGCCGAGACGGGCATCGAGGATCTGGAGCAGTTCGTCGATACGCTCATCGTCATCCCCAACCAGAACCTGTTCCGCATTGCCAACGATCGGACGACCTTTGCCGACGCGTTCAAGATGGCCGACGACGTCCTCTACTCCGGCGTGCGTGGTGTCACCGACCTCATGGTCATGCCGGGGCTGATCAACCTCGATTTTGCCGACATCCGCGCCGTGATGAGCGAAATGGGCAAGGCGATGATGGGAACCGGCGAGGCCGATGGCGACCGCCGGGCGCTCGACGCGGCCGAGGCGGCGATCTCCAACCCGCTGCTCGACGACGTGTCGATGAAGGGCGCCCGCGGGGTGTTGATCAACATCACCGGCGGACCCGACATCACATTGTTCGAGGTCGACGAGGCGGCCAACCGGATCCGCAGCGAGGTCGATCCCGATGCGTTCATCATCTTCGGTTCGACCTTTGACGAGACCATGACCGGCAAGATCCGCGTCTCGGTCGTCGCGACCGGCATGGAATCGGCGAGCGCAGCGGCGAACAAGCCAGCCTCCAAGCTGGCCTTCGGCGGCCAGGGACAGGAGTCCGCCGAGGAGCCGATCGCGAAGGGCGATGCGGTGACGACATTGAGCGGCGGCGATCTCCTGCATGGCGGCCGCGGCGGCGAGGCGGGCCGTGGCGAGCGCGACCACGGCCAATCGCGTGAGCCGCGGGAAGAGCGCGTGGCCGATCTGCCCGCCGATCCGGTGCCGGCACTCAACAATGTGTTCATTCCGCCGGCGCCGGCCTCGCGTGTCACGGCGGCTCGGCGCGGTATCGAGCCGATGGCGGCCAACGTGCCGAATGCAGCCGCCAGGGCCGGTGAACCCGCGGGCGGCGCCTTCAACCGGGTCAGCACCCTGTTTGCGCGCGTCACCGGCACCGGGCGGGTGCGCGG
>JBATPX010000266.1:0-14914 GCA_049291695.1 Defluviicoccus sp. | reverse complement strand
CCACATCGCCGCGCGCGCCCTCGCCGGCCGCCAGCAGCCGTTTGCGCAGCGCAATCAATGCTTGCGCGACCGGGTGCGTAAACGTGCGCTCGGGCAGCGCGAGCGTTAACGGCTCGCTCCGTCCGATCTGCCCCGCGGCATCCTCGGCCTCCAGCACGATCGAACCCGGCTGCCCGGCCCACGGATGATCCGCTAGGTCGATCTGCTTGCGGCCGTTGAACACGCCGGCGGTGCCGGCATCGGGCGGAAGCGGCACGCGCAGGCCGGGATCGGCTTCCGACGCGGCATCGGGCCCTGCTTCCGGGTCAGCGCCGGTCTCGCTCGCCGGGGTGATGATTGCCGTTATCGCGCTGAGCGGGTAATCGTCGTGCGCGGTGTAGGCGAGGTCGAGCGCGCCGCCGCTCGTTCCCTCCGGCGGCTGAGAAAAGCGGATCGTCGGCGGCTGATCGGGGATGCCCGCTAGCGGCCAGTGGGCAATGATGCGGCCGTCGGCCTCGACGCTTACGGAGCGGCCATCCCGGATCACAACCGAGGCGGAAAACGCGCCGCCGCGACCGCCTTGTTCCGAGCCGATTGCCGTCATCGGCGTGCGCTGTTCGGCCACGATGACCGTCGGCGCCGAGGCGACACCGGTGGCGCGCACGACCGCCGTGCTACCGTCCGGCACGGCGATTCGCTCGGGCACCGGAGCACCGCTGCCGGCGCTGCCGGCGCTGCCTTGCCCCTCGCTCGCCGTACCGGCTTTGAGAAACAGAGGCGCGTGGCCGGTGTAGGCCGGCGGCGTGAGCCATAGTTCGACGACCGGCGCGGCTGCGCCGGTGCTAAAGCCCGGTTGAACGGCACGCGCCAGACGCTCGGAGGCTTGGCGACCGCCGGCGGCGACGGCAATCACAAGCAGCAGCAGCACACCCGCCCGAAGGCCCCAGGGTTCGAGCTGGGCAACGCCGGGCGCGGGCACCTTGAGCTGCAGCCGGTGACGGACGGCCCGAAGATCGGCCTGATGACGTTGCCACAAGAGCCGCGCCAGCGGATCGTCGACACCAGCCCCCTGCCGATCGTCGAGCGCCGACAGCGGCCGGTGGCTGAGCGCCGAGTCTTGCTCGATTCGGCGCAGCGCCTGGCGCCGGCCGATCCGGCGCAGGCCGGTTCCGGCCCAAGCCAGTGCGGCCAGAAGTGCCGCTGCGAAAACCAGCAGAACACCTGCGTGCAGCCAGGCAGGCAGCAGCGGCAGAACGTCGAGCAAGGCCACCGCCACGCCGGCACCCAAGAGCGTGACGGCCGGCCATAGCCGCGGCCACAAGGCCTCCCATGCAAGGCTGGCAGCCGCAAGGCGAACGAGGAGGCGGTAGCGGAGGCCGCGCGCGCCGCTCATCGTCCGCCCGCTTGGCCGTGGCCCTCGCCCGCGGCCGGCGCGAGCCAGCCGGGCAACCGCTGCCAGGACAACAGCACCTGCCACGGGATCCGCTCGCGCACCACCGCGTAGCCGGCATCGGCGACCAGGACCTCCGGACACAAAGGCCGCGCGTTATAGAACGATCCCATACTGGAGCCGTAGGCGCCGGCCGTGCGGATAGCCAGCAAATCGCCGGCATGCAGTGGCGGCAACGTGCAGGCGGTGGCGAAGGTGTCGCTCGTCTCGCAGATCGGGCCGACGACGTCAGCCACCATCTCCCCGTCGTCGTCGCTCTGGCTCACCACCGGCAGGATCGCATGGTGGGCGCCGTACATGGCCGGCCGCACGAGATCGTTCATGCCGGCATCGACGATGACGAACGTGCGCGTCGCCCCTTCCTTGACGTAGAGCACGCGTGTGACGAGGATCCCGGCATTGGCAACCAGGAGCCGGCCCGGTTCGAGGATCAACCGGCAGCCGAGGTCGCCGACCGTGTGGCGGATGACGTCGGCATAGGCTTGCGGACCGGGGATCGGTGCCGCCTCGTCGCCGTAGGGCACCCCCAAGCCGCCGCCGAGATCAAGCGTGGCAATCGTGTGGCCATCCCTGCGCAGCATGGTAACGAGATCGCGCAGCCGGTGGAATGCGTCGGCGAACGGCTCGGTCGCCGTGAGCTGGGAGCCGATATGCACGGCGATGCCGACCGGCTGCAGCCCCGGCAGCGCGGCGGCACGGGCATAGACCTGATGCGCGGCCGTCCACTCGATGCCGAACTTGGCCTCGCGCACGCCGGTGGTGATCTTGGCGTGCGTCTGCGCATCGACGTCGGGATTGATGCGCAAGGCGATGCGCGCAGTCGCGCCGACACTGCAGGCGATGCGGCTCAAGGCCTCCAGCTCCGGCACCGATTCGACGTTGATCTGCAGGATATCCGCGGCCAGCGCGGCCTTGAGCTCGCGCTCGCTCTTGCCGACGCCCGAAAAGACGATCCGCGCCGGCGGCACGCCCGCCGCCAGCGCGCTCTCCAGCTCACCGCCGGACACGACGTCGGCGCCGGCCCCCAGGCGCGCCAGCGTGGCGATGACGGCCAGATTGCCATTCGCCTTGACGGCAAAGCAGGTCAGCGCATCAAGGCCGGCAAAGGCGTCCGTAAACACCCGATAGTGCCGCCGCAGCGTCGCCGAGGCGTAGACGTAAAAGGGCGTGCCGACGGCCTCGGCGAGGTCGGTGAGCGGGACCGCCTCCGCATGCAGGATGCGCTCGCGGTACTGGAAGTAGTCCATGGCAGCCCTTTCGCGCTCAGCGGGCCGGATAGCTGCGCCGCGGCTCCGAGCCCGGCGGTGGCTCCGGCTGATCCTTACGGCCGCAGCCAGCAGCTGGCAGGACCAGCGCCAGCATGGCCGTGACCAGCACCAAGCGTCGTATCGTCAGCCCAACCACTCGAAGTCTCCTCAAGATAAGGCGTCTTGCGCGCGGTGCTACGAGGGGCAACACCCGCCACGCTCCACCGCCACGCTCCACCGCCACGCTCACCGGCCACGCTCACCGACGTCGGCGGTTCACGTGCCGACGGTATTCCGGCTCGCGCTTGGTTTGCAGGGCGCGGCGCATGGCGGCAGCCGTGGGTGACGCCGGCGCGTCCAGGCCTTGCGGCGGCAGCCGGCCTTCGGCAACCGCGTCGACAAGGGCGAGATGGCGGGGCAGGCAGACCGTGTTCAGATCGTAGCGCTCGATCACCGTCTGCCGGGCCCGCGCCCGCATTGGCTGCAGGCGGTCGGGATCGTCGAGTGCACGGTCGATGGCGTCGGCAATCGACTGAGGCGAGAAGAAATCGACCAGAAGGCCGTTCTCGCCATCGACGATGACCTCCTGCACCGGTGCCGTCGCGGAACCGATGACGAGGCACTCCGCCGCCATCGCTTCCAGCATCGACCATGAAAGCACGAACGGGTAGGTCAGATAGACGTGCGCTGACGAAATATGAAGCAGTTTGAGGAAATGGCCGTAGGGGACGCGACCGAGGAAGCGGATGCGGTTCATGTCGAGCTTGGCGCCGACCTCGCCCAAAAGAATCTGCCGATACGTCTGGCCCTTCGGAGGCTGTGCGCCGTAGCTGACCTCGTCACCGCCGAGGATGAGGACCCACGCGTTTGGGCGCCGCTTTTGGATCTCCGGCAGCGCGCGCATGAAAACGTGGAAGCCGCGGTAGGGCTCGAGGTTGCGGTTGACGAAGGTGATGACTTCATCCGCGCGCGACAGCGTCACGCCCGCCTTCTCCAGCGTCAATGTGGCGGCTGGGTTCGGCCGAACCAGCGTGGTGTCCACGCCATCGTGGATGACGCTCATCTTGTCGTGAAAAAGGGCCGGCACCCGGTCGCGCTGGAAGTGGGTCGGACTGATCGCCCAGTCACTTGCCGCCAGCGTCAGGAGGTGATTGGCATTCTTTAACCGCAGGCGGCCCAGGCTGGCGAGGCTGGTGTCCGCGTATTCCGGATCGAACGCGAAGTCACTGCCTTGCGACTCGTAATAAAACTCGATGAACGACAACAGCTTCGCATCCGGCCAGACGTCCTTGAGAAACAGGGCCTCGCCCCAGCCCGGATGCGCGCAGATGACATCCGGCCGAAAGCCCTCACGGTTCAGCTGTGCCGCCGCCAGCGCAGCCGCCTCGCCGCGGATGACTTTGGTTTCGAGGTCGGACACCCACGGATGCACGCTCTGCGAACTGCTTCGCTTCGGTTCGTAGTAAACGACCTTCACCTTCTCTGGCGTCGGCTGACGATTGATCGCCAGCGCCACCACCTGCGTCTCGCGGCGCGCAGACAGCGCCGGCGCCAGGTGCTTGTACTGGCCGGGGAAGTTCTGGTGGACGAACAACACACGCATGCGCAACGATGCTCCTCGATCAGCCTTCTGCACGGACTTATAGAGCAACACCGATGCGCGGACCAGAACGACACCGATGACCGCCGCTCCGGCCAATCCCGCCGCCCGCGGCGCCGGCGGCGCCATTGTGCTGTTCTCGGGCGGGCAGGACTCGACCACGTGCCTGGCCTGGGCCCTTGAGCGCTTCACCCTGGTCGATACGGTTTCGTTCGATTACGGCCAGCGGCACCGGGTCGAGCTCGACTGCCAGGCGCGCGTCCGCCAGGCACTCGCAGCAGGTTTTCCCGATTGGTCCGGCCGGCTCGGGCACCATCACGCGGTCGATCTCGGGGTGATCGCCGGCCTCACCGCGTCCGCGCTCACCCACGACCAGGCGATCACCGTCGGCGCGAACGGCCTGCCCTCGACCTTCGTTCCGGGGCGCAATATCGTGTTCCTGACCCTGGCCGCGATCATTGCGCACGGGCGCGGCATGACGGCGCTGGTCGGCGGCATGTGCGAGACGGACTTTTCCGGTTATCCCGACTGCCGCGACGACAGCATCAAGGCGCTGCAGGTGGCGCTCAATCTCGGCCTCGGCACCCGTGCGGTCATCCACACGCCGCTGATGTGGCTCGACAAGGCAACGACCTGGGCGCTCGCCGAGAGCCTCGGCGGCGTGCCGCTCGTGGACCTGATCCTTGAGGAGACGCACACGTGCTATCGCGGCGAACGATCGGTGCGGCACGCCTGGGGGTACGGCTGCGGCAATTGCCCCGCGTGCACGCTGCGCGCCGACGGCTACCGGCGCTACCGGGCTTGCCGCGAGCAAGGGGGGCCGGTTAAGTAGAAGGAGTGCCAACGACAGCGGGGCTTCGACGCATGCCGATCGATCGTCGCAGGGCAGAGGGCTTGGCCTTCCTCGTCGCGTTTGCGGCGTGCATCCCGGCGGCCAACTGGCTGATCGGCCATGTCGGCACCGTCTGCGTGCCGGGGGGGCCATGCCTGATCCCGGTCGCACCGGGCTTGAGCGCGCCCAGCGGCGTGTTGATGATTGGCCTTGCCCTTGTCTTGCGCGACCTTGTTCAGCGCCGTCTCGGCCTCGCCTGGGTGCTGGGCGCCATTCTCGCCGGCGCGGTGCTCTCGGCCGCGGTTGCGCCCGCATCCCTGGTGGTGGCATCAGGGGTGGCGTTCCTGGTCTCCGAACTCGCCGACTGCGCCGTGTTCACGCCGTTGCAGCGCCGCGGCTTGGTGCTTGCGGTCTTTTTCAGCAGCGTCGCCGGGTTGGTCGTCGATTCTGCCCTGTTCCTGCTGCTGGCCTTCGGCAACCTCGCCTATCTGCCGGGGCAGATCGTCGGCAAGGCGTGGATGGTCGTCCTCGCGCTGCCTGTTGTCTGGTGGCTGCGGAACCGTGATCGCCGCCTCGGCCTTGCGCCTGCGTGAGAACCCTCCCCCGCCGAGCCACGACCGTCACACCCCCGTTAACCGCCGCTTGGCAAGCGTGCGCGGCCTTGCCGAGGCGGCGGAGCGGATCGGCGACGTGGTCAACCTGATCAAGTCGATCGCGGCCCAGACCAATCTTCTCGCCCTTCAATACGACCATCGAGGCCGCGCGCGCCGGCGATGTCGGAAAGCGCTTTGCCGTGGTTACGAACGAGGTCAAGGCCCTGGCCGGCCAGACGGCCCGCGTTCCTGACCTCGGTGCGCGCGGTCTGACCGCAGGCCCGCCGCTGCCGTGGTGGCACGGTCTGGGCGGAGCTTCAGGCGGCCCGCCGGCAGCTGGGCGGCAGCGAATTGAGCAGGCGGTTGCGCTTCGCAAAATGGTCGAGAAGGCCGGTCCCTTCGCCGATCATTTCCTCCATCAGCGAGAATGGCGTCCGCCGCGGCAACTCAAGGGTACCCTCGCAGTCGGGCCCCTCGATTTGCAGGCGGACCCCTATGTGTTGCGCAAGCCGCCGCATCGACACGTTCTCGGCGAGGCAGTAGATGCCCACCTGCGCGATATCCCGATTGCGGGCCCACACCATTGCGCGGTGGGCAAGCTCGGTGGCAAGCCCCTGGCCACGCCAAGCACGATCGACGCTGAACGCCATTTCGGCCAACGCGCGATCGCGACAGGTCACCAGCACGGCGCCTGCGATCGCAAGCGTGTCGTCCTCATGCACCAAAATGGCGTGGCGGGTCCCGCCGAGGCCGGTAACGGAGTCGCAGATGCCTTGAGCGTTGATTGCGCGGGCGAAGCGCAGCCTGCGCGCTTCCGCATCGAGGCTGCACAGATGCTCGGCATAGCGATGGCGCTCGTGCGCGAAGAGAATGCGAATTGGAATCATGTGAAAGAGTTATGGTGCAATGCAGCATTTTGCCAGCGCGATGATTGAGGATCCGTTATCAACGTGAAGACTTGTTGCCCCATGGCCACTCGTGCGTGACGGGTGAGCCGCTTGCGTGCGCGTCAGGCGCCGATGCAGCGGGACAGGCGGTCGGCGGCGCGGATGGGCTCCGGCAGGCGGAACCGCCGCGTACAGGCGAGGACGAGCGCGAGCGCGCTTTCCAGGCTGATGCGGTGGCCAATCGAGACGAATACCGGACGGACGTTTACGCGCGTGCGAAGAACGGCGCCGATCACCTCGTCCTTGTCAACGAGCGGCGTCCAGTCGCCACGGTTTGGACCCGGCTCTGCGTGCGTGCCGATCAGTCGCGACTTGGCAACGCCGATGGCGGGGAGATCGAGGATAAGGCCTAAGTGACTGGCAATACCGATCCGCCGCGGATGGGCGATCCCCTGACCGTCGCACATGAGGAGATTGGGCCGGCGGCCCAAGCCAGCAAGCGCCGCCACCGCCGCCGGTCCCTCACGAAAGCTGAGCAATCCAGGAACGTACGGGAACAAAGGCGGCAGGGTGGCCTCGGCCTGCTCCAGCGGCGTGAGCGTCGTGAGATCGAACAGAACGGCGGCGGCATGGGCCGGACCGCCGCGCCGGCCGTAGGCGACATCGATGCCGGCCACTGTTACAGGCGGTGCGAAGCGGTCAGCCCGCTCAATGTCGCCCCCAAGCCGGAATTGCAGCGCAATCGCGTCCGCGACCGTCGTCGGCCACGGCGCCGCGCCGGCGCCCGCGCTCTCGCCGCTCAGGGCTGGTCGTGCCGCAGGAGCTCCGGTGTCAGCATCCAGTTCAGAAACCACGCGCCGGTGACCGCGCGCCGGACCAGACAGGCGGCCGTACCGGGAGCGAAGTCGACAACCTCCGGCTGCTCTTTGCCCAGCACGAGGCGCGACACGAAATGGCTCATGAACGGCTGATGGCCGACCACGAGGGTAGGGTCCTTCCACGTCGCCGTCGCATCCGCCATGCCTTCCGTCGAATCGCGCGGCAACAGGCCCTTCTCCATCACTTCGATGGCGCCCGCATCCGCGATCGCAGCGGCGATGATCTCAGCCGATGACCGCGCCCGCAGCTTGTCGCTGCAGACTACGCGCGTGACCCGGACACCCGACTCCTTTAGGAACTGAGCGAGCCGCTCGATGTCGGCGCGCCCCGTCGTGGTGAGCGGCCGGTTGACATCGACGTCTTCGGGGACGGCTTCGCCGTGCTGCACGAGATAGAGGTGCATGTCCGTTCCTCCCAGCCGGCTCCGGAGTTGATATCGCCGGCGCAAGCCTTTTGAAGCGGGAATTCGCCTTCTGGTCAAGACGCAGCAAACGGGACAACACAGAGCTTAATGCGTGCCCTGTCTTTCGTACTGATCGACGGCGGCCAGCATCGCCTCGGCCGTGCGCAGATCGTGCTCCGCCGTTACGCGGATGTGCAGCGCTTGCGAAACCATCAACGCGTCATGGGCGCGCTTGACCCGGTCCTCGGCGTCGTCGCGCGTGATCTCCTGCAATGGCGTTGCGACCTCCGCCAGCACCGTGCAACGCTCCGGCGTGACCTCGGCGAAGCCTCCTTCGACGAAGTAACTATCGAGGATCTTGAGGCTCTTGTCGCGCAGCTCGATCGTGCCCGCGTCGACCGTCGACAGCATCTCGGCATGACCGGGGAGCACGCCGAAATGGCCGGCACCGCCGGGGATGATGACGCACTCGGCCTGACACGACAGGGCGAGCCTGGCCGGCGTCACGATTTCGAACAGAAAGGTCTCGGCCATCGCGCCGTCCCTCGTCCCGCCGGTTTCAGGCCGCTTCCGCGGCGAGCCGCTTTGCCTTCTCGATCGCCTGCTCGATGGTGCCGACCATGTAGAAAGCGGCCTCCGGCAGATGATCGTAAGCGCCGGCGCAGATTGCCTTGAAGCCCTTGATCGTGTCATCGAGGTTGACGAACACGCCGGGAGAACCGGTGAACACTTCGGCGACGTGGAACGGCTGCGACAGGAAGCGTTGGATTTTACGCGCGCGGGCGACGGTGAGCTTGTCTTCTTCCGACAACTCATCCATGCCGAGGATGGCGATGATGTCCTGCAGCGACTTATAGGTTTGCAGGATCCGCTGCACCTCGCGCGCGGTCTTATAATGCTCCTCGCCAACGATGCGCGGGTCGAGCGCGCGCGAGGTTGAATCGAGCGGATCAACCGCCGGGTAGATGCCGAGTTCGGCGATCGACCGGCTGAGCACTGTCGTCGCATCGAGGTGAGCAAACGAAGTCGCCGGCGCCGGATCGGTCAAGTCGTCGGCCGGCACGTAAATCGCCTGCACGGACGTGATCGAGCCCTTCTTGGTCGAGGTTATCCGCTCCTGCAGGGTACCCATGTCGGTCGCCAGAGTCGGCTGATAACCCACCGCCGAAGGGATGCGGCCCAACAGCGCCGAGACTTCCGAGCCGGCCTGCGTAAAACGGAAAATGTTGTCGACGAAGAACAGCACATCCTGGCCTTCCTCGTCGCGGAAGTATTCCGCCACGGTGAGCCCGGTGAGGCCGACGCGCGCGCGGGCGCCCGGCGGTTCGTTCATCTGGCCGTAGACAAGGGCCGCCTTCGATCCCGAGGCACCGAGCTGAATGACGCCCGACTCGATCATCTCATGGTAGAGGTCGTTGCCCTCGCGGGTACGCTCGCCGACGCCGGCAAACACCGAGTAGCCACCGTGCGCCTTGGCGATGTTGTTGATCAGCTCCATGATGATGACGGTCTTGCCGACGCCGGCACCGCCGAACAGGCCGACCTTGCCACCCTTCACGTAAGGCTCGATCAGGTCGACGACCTTGATGCCGGTGACCAGGATCTCGGCTTCGGTCGACTGGTCCAGGAAGGAGGGCGCCGGCCGGTGGATCGGGTAATACTTCTTCGCCACGATCGGGCCGCGCTCGTCGACGGGCTCGCCGATGACGTTCATGATCCGGCCCAGGGTTTCCGGTCCGACCGGAATGCTGATCGGGGCGCCGGTGTCGGTGACCCGCTGCCCACGGACGAGGCCGTTCGTGGTGTCCATGGCGACGGTGCGCACGGTCGCCTCCCCGAGTTCCTGCGCTACCTCGAGAACCAGCCGGCGATCGCCGATGTCGACATGCAGCGCGTTCAGGATATGCGGCAGCTCCCCCTCAAAGCGCACGTCGACGACAGCGCCCATAACCTGGGTTACGGTGCCCGTAGCGTTATTGCCCATTGCGCTCGCTCCTTCGTCCATTCATTCCCGCGCCAGCTTGTTGGTGCGGCGGCGTTGTTAAACCGCTTCGGCGCCGGAAATGATCTCGATCAGTTCCTTGGTAATGATCGCCTGACGCGTCCGGTTGTAGGTCAGCGTCAAGCGGCCGATCATGTCTGCGGCGTTGCGGGTCGCGTTGTCCATGGCGGTCATCCGCGCCCCCTGCTCGGACGCAAAGCTTTCCAACAGGACGCCGAAAATCTGCATCGCCAGATTGGCCGGCAGCAGCGAATCGAGGAGCGGCCCCTCGCCCGGTTCGAGTTCGTACGACCCAATCGCAAGCGCCGCTTCCGCCGCCGCGCCTTTCGCGGCATCCGGCAGCCGAAACGGGATGATCTGCTTGGCCGTCACCGCCTGTGACATGGCCGACTTGAACGTGTTGTAGATGACGGTACAGACGTCGAACTCGCTCGCCTCGAACATGCTCAGCAGCCGCCGGGCGAGATCGCGGGCCGGGCCGAACTGAGCGCCGGCGCGCGTCACGTTCTCAAGCGTCTCGCTGACCAGCGCGCCGTACTCGCGGCGCAAGCCGTCGCGCCCCTTGCGGCCGACACAGATCACCTTGACGGCCTTGCCCTGCTGCAGCAGAACCGAGATGCGTTTTTTCGCCTCGCGGACGACGTTGCCGTTGAAGCCGCCGCACAGGCCGCGGTCGGCGGTGATGATGATCAGAAGGTGGGACTGCTCCTCGCCGGAACCGGAAATTAGCTTCGGCGCCGTTTCGAGGCTGCCCAGCGTACCCACCATGCCGGCCAGCATGGCCTCCATCTTGCGCGCGTAGGGCCGCCCCTCCTCGGCCGCAGACTGCGCCCGGCGCAGCTTGGTCGCGGCGATCATCTTCATCGCCGAAGTGATCTTTTGCGTCGACTTGACGCTGTTGATGCGAACTCGAAGGTCCTTGAGGGTCGCCATCGATCCCTGCCCCTGTCCTCGCCCTTCAGGCCGGCGTGCCGGTTACGAGAAGGATTTGGCAAACCGGTCGAGGAAGGCCTTGAGCTTGTCCTCGATCTCAGGCGTTAAGTCCTTGGCGGTGCGGATCCCATCCAGCACATCCGCGGCGTTGGCGCGCATGTTCTCCAAAAGCGCCGCCTCGAAGCGGTTGACGTCATCGGCCGCAATCCCGTCGAGATAGCCGCGCGTCCCGGCGTAGATCGAAACCACCTGTTCCTCGACCGGATACGGGCTGAACTGCGGCTGCTTGAGGAGTTGCGTCAGGCGCGCGCCGCGGCCCAGCAGCTTCTGCGTCGAGGCGTCGAGGTCGGAAGAGAACTGGGCAAAGGCCGCCATTTCGCGGTACTGCGCGAGCTCGAGCTTGATCGAGCCGGCGACCTTCTTCATCGCCTTGATCTGGGCTGCCGAACCGACCCGGCTCACCGAGATGCCGACGTTCACCGCCGGCCGGATGCCTTTGTAGAACAGCTCGGTCTCAAGGAAGATCTGGCCGTCGGTGATCGAGATGACGTTGGTCGGGATGTACGCCGAGACGTCGCCCGCCTGAGTTTCGATGACGGGCAGCGCCGTCAGCGACCCGTTGCCGTTGTCCTCGTTGAGCTTGGCCGCCCGCTCCAGAAGCCGCGAATGCAGATAGAACACGTCGCCCGGGTAGGCCTCGCGCCCCGGCGGCCGGCGCAGCAGCAAAGACATCTGGCGGTAAGCGACCGCCTGCTTCGACAGGTCGTCGTAGAACACGACCGCGTGCATGCCGTTGTCGCGGAAATATTCGCCGATCGTGCAGCCGGTGTACGGCGCCAGGTACTGCAGCGGCGCCGCCTCCGATGCCGTCGCCGCGACGACGACGGTGTAGTCCAGCGCGTCGTAATCCCGGAGTACCTTGACGAACTGCGCCACCGAGGAACGCTTCTGGCCAATCGCGACGTAGATGCAGAACAGCTTTTCCGAGTCGTCCTTGGCGAGATCGTTAATGCGCTTCTGGTTGATGATGGTATCGAGGATGATCGCCGTCTTGCCGGTCTGGCGGTCGCCGATGATGAGTTCGCGCTGGCCGCGGCCGATCGGGATCAAGGTGTCGATCGCCTTGACACCGGTCTGCATCGGCTCGTGCACCGAGCGGCGCGGAATGATGCCGGGCGCCTTGACGTCGGCAACGCGGCGCTCGGCTGCGTCGACCGCCCCCTTGCCATCGATCGGCTCGCCGACGCCGTCGAGCACGCGCCCGAGCACGCCCTTGCCGACCGCAACGTCGACGATGGCGCCGGTGCGCTTGACCACGTCGCCCTCGCGGATGGCGCGGTCATCGCCGAACAGCACGACGCCGACGTTATCCTCCTCGAGGTTGAGCGCCATGCCCTTGGTGCCGTCGGGAAACTCGACCATCTCGCCGGACATGACCTGATCGAGGCCATAGACCCGGGCGATGCCGTCGCCGACGGAGAGCACGGTGCCGACTTCGGCGACTTCCGCTTCGGTGCCGAAGGAGGCGATCTGCTGCTTGATGATGGCGGATATCTCTGCAGCGCGAATTTCCATCACCCCATCCCCTTTATCGCGAGGCTTAAACGGTTCAATTTTGTGCTTAACGAGCTGTCGACCATGCGCGATCCGAGCTGGACGACAAGCCCGCCCAGGATCGTGGGATCGACGCGGGTTGCAAGCGCGACTTCCATCCCGGCGGCAGACTTGAGCGCAGCGGCAACCGCCGCCGCCTGCGCCTTGGTCAACGGCTTGGCCGAGACCACCTCGGCCGTGGTCTGGCCGCGGCGGGCGGCAATCAGGCCAAGATAGGCCTTGATCATATCGGGCAGGGCGTGCAACCGCCGCTTGCTCACCACCAGGCTCACGAAACGCCGCGTCAACGCGCTCCCCTGCATCGCCTTGATGATCGCCTCCATCGCACGGCGCTGATCGTCACGCGCGATGATCGGCGAGCGGATGAGGCGCAGGAGATCGTCGCTGGAACGGATCATGCCCGCCAGCTGTGACAGATCATCGGCGATCCGATCGAGGGATTTCTCCTGCTCCGCCAGCTCGAAGAGGGCTTGCGCGTATCGGCCGGCCAGCCCCCCTAAACCTGTGGTTGCGGATGTCACCCGGGAACGTCCTCTTGTTCTTGGCTTCAGGTCTGCCGCTCGCGGGGAGGCCTGCCGGTCCTGCAAGCGAGCAGTCTCGCCTGCGGATCAATGCTCTCTAACATACCCAATTCGCCCTTGCAACACGGCATCCGGGGATGCCCGGCCGGGCACAGGCCTTTGCGCGGCCGGGCATCCCCGGATGCGGCGCGGCCGTCATCGGCCGTTTCGTCGGCCTGCTTTGGCCGGACCGCAGCGCGCGGCGCGATAAACCGGCAATTGAGATGGCCTCGACCGTCGCCGGCCGCCCGCGATTTCAAAGGCGATGCAGCGCGCGGGCCCTTAGAGGAAGCTCATCGGGTCGATGTCCACCTGCACGCGCACGGTTGCGGGCATTTTGACGGCGGCGAGCCAGTCCCGCATCAGCCGCGACACCGACACCGTAATGCCGGTGTGGACGAGAAAGCGGCGCCGGTGCCGGCCGCGCAGCAGTGCCAGCGGCGCCGGTGCCGGCCCCAGCACGCGAACATCGGCCATGTGCGGCGCGGTTTGGGCCAGCTGGCGGCACGCCGCCTCGGCCGCGGCCTCGTCCGGGCTGGAGACGATCAAGGCCGCCAGCCGGCCGAAGGGCGGCATCGCGGTCTGCCGCCGTGCCGCCGTTTCCGCGGCAAGAAAGCGCTCCCGATCGGAAGCCTTGAGGGCGCGCATCACCGGATGCTCCGGCATGTGCGTCTGCAGCTGCACCTGGCCGGGCCGTTCCGCCCGCCCGGCCCGGCCGGCGACCTGGCTCAACAGCTGAAAGGTGCGCTCGGCTGCCCGCAGATCGCCGCCGGCGAGACCGAGATCGCCGTCAACCACGCCGACCAGCGTCAACAGCGGGAAGTGATAGCCCTTGGCCACGATCTGAGTGCCGATAATGATATCGACTGCGTGCGCCTCGATCGCGGTGACCAGCGCCGCCGCGGCGCCCGGCCCGGTCAGGGTATCGCTGGTCGCCAGCACCGTCCGCGCGGCCGGGAACAGCGCCGCAACCTCATCCGACAACCGCTCGACGCCGGGCCCACAGGCCACCAGGCTGTCGGCACGGCCACAGGCGGGGCAGGCCGGCGGAATCGGCTGGGCGTGGCCGCAGTGGTGGCATTGCAGGCGGCCGGTCAGACGGTGCTCGACCAGCCACGCCGTGCAGTGCGGACAGCACAGGCGGTGGCCGCAGGCGGAGCACAGCGTCAGCGGCGCATAGCCACGCCGGTTGAGGAACAACAACACTTGGCATCCCGCCTGCAGGGTCGTGGCGATACGGTGGCGAACCGCAGGCGCGAGAAAGCCGCCCCTGGGCGGTGGATCGCGGCGCAGGTCGACGAGTTCGATCGCAGGCGGGGCGACGGCATGACGCGACGGCAGCGCGACGGCCCCATAGCGGCCCGAGCCGACGTTAACCACCGTCTCCAAGGACGGCGTCGCCGACACCAGGACCAGCGGGATCTGCCCCAGCCGGGCGCGCACCACCGCCATGTCGCGGGCATGATAGGTGACCCCGTCCTCCTGCTTGAACGACGCCTCGTGTTCCTCGTCGACGACGATCAGCGCCAGATTCGGAAACGGCAGGAACAAGGCGGAGCGCGCACCGACGATGACGCGTGCGCGCCCTTCGGCGACCGCGCGAAAGGTGCGCTTGCGTTCGGCCGCTCCGATCTCAGAATGCCAAACAAGCGGCCTGGCACCGAAGCGGGCGGCAAAGCGCATCAGCCACTGCGCCCCCAGCGCGATTTCCGGCAGCAGCACAAGCACCTGTGCGCCTTGCTCCGGGCCGTCCCCGGCGGCAGGCTGAGCGAGCGCCCGCGCGATTGCCTCGAAGTAGACTTCCGTCTTGCCGGAGCCGGCCGCGCCATCGACGAGCGTGACCGAGAAGCCGGCGCCGATCGCACCCCGCAACCGCTCGGCAGCCGCCCGCTGTCCGGCTGAAAGAGCGAGGCCGGGGCGCCGGCAGTCGGGTGC
>JBATPX010000265.1:0-9246 GCA_049291695.1 Defluviicoccus sp. | reverse complement strand
CGTGGCCATGCCAGGCACTGGTCAGGGGCAGCCCGCCTTCGATCGCGATCAGCCACAAGGGCATCGCCGCGCTCGCCCACAGCGCGGCGGCGAGGAAGAACAGACGGTGCCCCGAAGCGAGGAGGATGGGTGAGCGCCGCGCTGGCGTCTCGGCATCCTGTCCGACAGGGGGTGGGATCAACGGGCGTCTCCCCGTGTTGTAAGGTACCAGAAGACTATTCCTTATCGCGCCGCTACACTATTGATGACGGTCAAGCTGAGGCCAGCTGCATGATGTGACACGGCCGATGGCGGCGATCCGCCGACGGCCGTCACGCGCTCGTCAGCGTATCCGAGATGGACGGCGAGCGTGTCGTCTAAGACGCCGAGCGGTTCGTTGAAGTGAAGCGCCTGCCGATGCATAAGCCTTCGGGAAGTACAATGTTTTTAATAAGATCAGCCGTTCGGCCGGCACCAGTCTCTGAAGCGCCGGGCTGGGCGCCGCCCGACGCGGCCGTCATCCTGGTCGGCCACGGCTCGCCGCACACCGCTCAGCCGGCTCTTGATCTCAAGCGGTTGGCGCAGGCGTTGCGCGAGCGCGAAGGCTTTGCCGCGGTCGAGGTGGCAATGCTGAACGGCAGCGGCGAGCGGCCGGCGGAAGTGGCGGTCAGGCTTGCCGCTGATCGCGCGCTGGTGGTGCCGGTGATGATGTGCGACGGCCAGACGGTGCGCCGGGAAATCCCCAAGGCCTTCGGCGCAGCCTGCCGGCCGCGCCTGCACTTCTGCCCGCCGGTGGGCACGCATCGGGGTCTTGCCGCCTTGATCGCCCGGCGCGCCAGCGAAGCGGCGCACCGGATCGGCGTAGCCGCAGGAGAAGCAGCGCTGCTGCTGATCGCGCACGGCTCGCTGCGACACCCGGGCTCGGAGCAGGCGACCGTGCTGCAGACGCGCCGGCTCGCTGCGATGCGGGTGTTCCGCGAGGTCACTTCTGCCTATCTGGAACAGCCGCCGCGAATCGACGACACCGTGCGCCGGATCGCGCCGCCGGTAATCGCGGTGGGGTTGTTCGCCGCCGCCGGGCGGCATGCCACGCACGACGTCGAGGGCGCGCTGGCGGCGGCCGGCCGGCCAGATGTCACCTACCTCGGCCCTATCGGCACCGACCCCGGCATCGCCACCCTAATCGCGTCGCTCGTGCGCGCGTGCGCCGGCCCCGCCGCGGCCGAGACGGCCGGTTCCGCGCGTTTACGGCCTGGCACTGCCTGAGCGATCCTGCGCCCGGCGCGATTGCCCCGCCGTCCAGGCAACAAAGCATTTGGCGATCGGCAGCCAGAACGCGTAAGGACAGGCGGGCAATCGCGCGGATGGGATGAGCGGCTCGGATGACGCCGGACGGCTGGCTTGTGCTCGGCATTCTCGCCGCTGCGGTCGTTGCGTTTGCGAGCAATCGGCTCAGGGTCGATGCCGTCGGCCTGGCCGTCCTGTTGGCGCTTGCCGTGTCCGGTCTGTTGACCGCCAGGGAAGCCATCGCCGGGTTCAGCGATCCTTCGGTGCTGATGATCGGCGGGCTGTTCGTCGTCGGCGAGGCGATGGTGAGCACGGGAATCGCGGTGACCCTCGGCAGCTGGCTGGCACGCGTCGGCGGCGGCAGCGAAACCCGCCTGATTGCGCTCCTGATGCTGGTGGTGTCCTCGATCGGCGCCTTCATGAGCTCAACCGGCATCGTTGCCATCTTCATCCCTGTCGTCCTCGGTTTGGCGGCCCAGACCGGATCGAGCCGCTCCCGCCTGATGATGCCGCTTTCGGTCGCAGCCCTCATCAGCGGCCTGATGACCCTGATCGCGACGCCGCCTAACCTCGTGGTGAGCGCCGCGCTCGCGAGCCACGGCCTCGATCCGCTCGGTTTTTTCGAGCTGACGCCGATCGGCGCCGTCGTCCTTGCGCTTGCCATCGTCTACATGGCGACAATCGGCCGGCGGCTCCTCAATCAGCCCGAACCGAAAGGCGAACGGGCCGCGATTTCGATCGACGCGTTGTTGGACAGCTACGAGCTGCGCGATCAGTTGCGCCTGCTGCGGGTCGGTGCCAAGTCCGAGCTGATCGGGCACACGGTCGCGGAAGCGCAGGTGCGCACTCGCTATGGCGTGACCCTGGTCGCGATCGCAAGCCAGTCGGGAGGCGCTTCAGCCTTACGGCCGGCGCTCGCGGAAACGGTGACGCGGCGCGGGGACATGATTGCCGTTGCCGCACCAGCACCTTTGATCGACCGCTTCGCGGCCATCGCCGATCTGCAGGAAGAGCCGATGGACGAGCGCTTTCGCGCTGCGGCGCGGCAGGAAATCGGTATCGCCGAGGTCATGCTGGCGCCGGATGCCGCCCTGATCGGCCGGACCTTGCGTGAAGCGCAGTTCCGCAAGCGGCGCGGCCTGACCGTGCTCGCGCTCAAGCACCGCGGGCAGCTGGTGAGCGGCAACCTGATCGACACGCCGGTCCAGGCGGGCGATCTGATGCTGGTCGCGGGCGGCTGGCCGCTGATTGCACGACTGCAGGAGGACCCGGGAGAGTTCGTCATCCTGCGCCTGCCGCAGGAGCTGCAATCGATCGCGCCGGCACGCGCCCGCGCACCCGTCGCGCTCGCCATCCTCGCGGCGATGATTGCGGTGATGACCGCAGGGCTGCTGCCGAACGTGATTGCCGTGCTGGTGGCGGCGCTCGCGCTGGTCGCTAGCGGTTGCGTGCCGGTCAAGCGCGTCTACCAGAGCGTTGGCTGGTCGACCCTGGTGCTGATCGCGGGCATGCTCCCGCTCGCCACCGCGCTGGATAAAACCGGCGTCACGGCGGCGATGGCGACCGGGCTCACCCATCTGCTCGCCGATCTCGGCGCTTACGCGATGCTGAGCGCGCTGTTCGTGATCACGGCCGCCGCGGGGCTGTTCATTTCGAATACCGCAACGGCGGTCATCATCGCGCCGGTGGCGATCGCGACCGCCCAGGATCTCGGCGCGTCGCCCTATGCCTTTGCCGTCACCGTTGCCGTCGCCTGTTCGTGCGCCTTCGTGACGCCGGTGTCTTCGCCCGTGAACACCCTGGTGCTGGAGCCGGGCCGCTACCAATTCAACGATTTCGTCAAGGTCGGTCTGCCGCTGCTGCTGTTGACGCTGATCGTCACGGTGGCGATGGTGGGCCTGCTCTATCCAGTGTCCCCGCCCTGAGGGGCCGGCGGGTCCAGGCGGAGGCTGCGCAGGGTGCCAAGGATCAGGCCTGCCGCCGACGCGCCGGCAGCCGAGAGGACCAATCCGGCAGCGCCCGTGAGCATTGCCGTACTCGTGACGCGGCGCCCGCCGCCCGCAAGAGCGCACACACCGGCGGCGAGGCTGATCCACCCGAGCGCGCCAAAATCAAGCGTCGCGATAAGGCCGGCGCGCAGGGGACACCACCACGGCGGCCCGTCTGCGACCTGACACGCCCACCCCAGCTCCGGCCGTCGGATGACGAGGAAGCGGACGGCGAGCGCAAACGCGAGCGCCGCCAGCGCCAGCACGCCGTGCCGGATCACAAAGGCCATCGCCGTCCCTCATGCTGCGGCGGCGCGGGACCGAACTACTGCTTCAGGTCGCGCGCCGCTTCGGTCATCTCATCCATCGTGCGAAATGCTGTCGCCGAGGAATTATAGGCGCTTTGCGTGACGATCATGCGCGAAAACTCGTCCTCAAGCGAGACGTTCGACAGCTCCAGCGCCGAGGGAGTGATCTCGCCGAGGCCGTTCTCGCCCGCCTGGCCGAGGATCGGCGCTCCGGACGCGGCGCTCTGCGCAAAGACGTTTCCCGACAGCGGATCCAAGCCATCGGGGCTGGCAAAATCGGCGAGCGCGATGGTGTAGAGCGGGCGTGAGAAACCATTCTCGAAGACGCCGACGACGTGGCCCTGCGCATCGAACTCGATCGCGCTCAGCGCGCCGGCGACGCGGCCGTTCTGCTCGAAGCTGCTGACCGCGAAATCGCCGGCAAGCTGCGTCAGCCGGCTGACGTCGAGCTCAAAGCTCGAGGTTGCGCCACCTTCGTGCGCCACCCCGATCGTGTAGCGGGGCGGCGCCGTCAGGCTGCCCGTTCCATCGAAGCTGACCGCCTGGCCAGCGCCCCCTGCCGCACCGGCGTTGGTGCTGGGCGGCGTGACGGTGATCGCCTCGCCGGAACCACCGGTGACGAGGAACGACCAGGTGTTCGGCTGCGCCGCCTTCGTGAACGTGAGATCGAGGGTGTGCGGCATCCGGGCTGAATCGAGGATGCCCATGGCGTAGGTTCGGTTGGAGCCGACGGCATCGCTGGACGGCAGGTTGAGGCCGAGCGCGGCCAGTGTCGTCGGCTCACCCGCATCGGCGAAGGCTCCCGAATCGACGCGCATGGGTGCCAACGCCCCGCCGACGGCAGGCCCCGCAGCCGCACCGGTGTAGGCCCAGCCCTGAAGCGTCCGGCCGCTGCTATCGACAAGATAGCCAGCGCTTTCGGCCCCGGCCGCCGCCGTCGGGTCGGAAATCGGCGCGATGGTGAAGGCACCGTCGCGGCTGTACACGCTGCCGCCGGCGCCGTCATTCAGGACGAAGAAGCCATCGCCGTTGATCGCCAGGTCAAGATCCCGGCCGGTGCCCTTGATCGCCCCCTGATCGCTCGCCCGCAACCGGTCGACGGCAACGACGCCCGCGATATCGGACTGGAACGTGACCGGAGCGCCGCCGGCAGCAGCCGACGGGCCCGCCCAGCTCCGGCTCAGCAGCGTCTGGAAGTCGCTTTCCGTCCGCTTGTAGGCTGTGGTCGTCACGTTAGCGATGTTGCCGCTGATGACTTCGAGCGCACGGCTCTGTCCCGTCATCCCGAGCACGCTCGTCTGGAACCATCCGTAGGCGGTCATGGCGTCGCTCCTGAAACACGCGCTGAGCCGCAAACCTGCCCGGAAACAGCGCTGCGAACCGAACAAGCAAGAGCGATGCCATGCTGCCTATGCCACCGGGGCGCACGCCCGCCGCCGGAATGGGGGGTTCGATCCATTCGCAGGGGCTCGGCCTCGGCAGTTTCTGCCGGCTCACTTCTGCCCACGGGCGGCGCCCGCACGCGCGCCCACCGCTCTTAAGCCGCTGATTAAGCCGCTGTTAAGACGGCCGCGGTGACACTGGTCCCTCGTCACTTCGTCGATGATCAGGACGCGCTCGATGCGAACCAGCGGTATCAGCGGCAGCCGAAGGATCGAGACCACGCGCCGCGGCAAGGTGTCGTCGGCCGGCGGCAGACCGTTCGCGGACCACCTGTCGGCAGGCTCAGCCGCCGATGCCGGACAGGTTCTGGCGCCGTCCAGCGTCACCGTCATCGATGGTTTGCTGACGGTGCAGGAGGTCGTGAACGACCCCGAGCAAGAGACACGCCGGCAGGCGCTCCGCCACGGCGCCGAGGTGCTGCATCAGCTCGACGACCTGCGCCATGACATCCTCGCCGGCCGGGTTCCCGAAGCCCGCCTGCGCGCGCTTGCCAGCACACTCGCGACCCGCATCGCGCTTGCCACCGACCCCGACTTGGCGGCGGTCCTTGAAGAAATCCATCTTCGGGCCGCGGTTGAACTGGCGAAGCTCGACCCTGCGATTTGAGCACTGGCCCCGCCAATGGCCTGCGCCGGATCTCCGGCTCGACACTATAAACCTCAATATGCCAATGAGTTAGGTCCGTTCTGCGAGCAATTTTGTTGTTGCGGGCGAAGGCACACGCCCATATAAGGGTGCGGCAAGAGCCGGCTCCAACCGCGGCGTGTTATGGCATGAACGTGCGCGTCCCGCCTGACTATCGGCCGACCGAAGACGAGCCCTTCATGGGCCCGATGATGCTCGAGTACTTCCGCCAGAAGCTTCTGCGGTGGCGCGATGACCTGTTGGCGGAAGCGAATGAGACGCTGGCTGATCTGCAGGACGGCACCCCCCTCGAGCCGGACCCTGCCGACCGCGCTTCCAGCGAAACGACGCGGGCGCTCGAGCTGCGCACCCGCGATCGCGCACGCAAGTTGATCGCCAAGATCGACGAGGCTTTGCAGCGCATCGAGGACGGTACGTACGGTTTTTGCGAAGAGACGCGTGAGCCGATCAGCATCTCCCGGCTCGAGGCGCGTCCGATCGCAACGTTGAGCGTCGAAGCCCAGGAGCGGCACGAGCGCCTGGAAAAAACCCATCGGGACGAATAGCGAGCCGCCCCGGCTACCCCAACCCGATTGTTGGCTCAGAGGCCGCGAGAACGTTCATAAGCGCTCCCTGATCAGCGCTCTGATCCACGTCGCCGGCCACAATCTCGGCATCCTGATGCGTCATCTGATCGGCGCCGGCACGCCGAAGGATCACCGCGCTGCGCCAGGCCCGTCCCGCCTTGGGACCCGGCTGGCGGCGACTTCGCGCGGAGACCTTGCCACGCCGCACACCCTGCCGACCCGCAATCGATCTCGCAATTCCGTCTCGTGTTCCCGGACTTCGGACCCCCCCCCGAACCCCCCGGAACCCCCGTGTCCCCGAAACCCGTTCGGGACGTGACCGGAACGGCGAGGTAGGTTATTCTATTCGTTGAGGTAGCCATGGAACGCGAGTACCGTTTTTGCATCGCTGATAGATTCACACCGGAGACGCTCCCGATGGAGCGGCTTGCGGAATACGTGGCTGAATTCGCTAACCTACTGGGTGAAAAGGAGAATGTTCACTTCCATAGCATCGAGCCTGGTTCGGCGGTGCTATTAGCCAGGATCGATGTGCCCGCGCAGCGGAAGGTCCGGGATCGCCTCGTGGCGCTCAGGGACGGACGCGGCCCAAGCGATGCTCAAAAGGCGTTTGCCGCTCTGGACGAGATGTTGCGGAAGGACAATGCAACGGGCACCGTGAGCAGCGAGACGGCGGACGTGGTCATCCCGTTCCTGGGTCGCAATCGGCCCCAACCGCTGGACTATGGGCCGTTTCGTCAGGATGGCACGATCGACGGTCAACTGATCCGAGTCGGCGGCAAGGATGAGACCGTCCCGGTTCACCTTCGCGACGGCGGTGTTATTCACACCGGCCTGATCTGCACTCCCGCAATCGCGCGCAGTATCGCGCCACACCTCTACGGCCCGATTCTGCGCGTTCATGGCACTGGAACGTGGTTCCGAACAGGGACCGGCGAATGGGAGTTGAAGAGCTTCAGGATTAGCGATTACGAGGTCCTGGATGATGCGCCACTTCTGACGGTCGTAAGCAATCTGCGTAAGGTCAAGGGAAGCGACTGGAGCGACCTGCCAGATCCGGTCCGAGCGTTGCTGGCAGAGCGCCACAGCGATGAGGGCGCCCATTGATCGTCGCGTTCGATGCCAGCATTCTAATTTACGTCATCGACGAAAAAGCTAATCCGCCTGTTGATCCCGCAACCGGTCAACCAGTGGACGGCTGTCACGCGCGAGTGATGCACCTCCTCGAAAACCTTCAGCGGCAAAGCGCGAAGATCATCATCCCGACGCCCGCCCTCGCCGAGGTGTTGGTCAGGGCCGCCGAGGCAGCGCCGCGCTTTCTCCAAATCCTCGGTTCCAATAAGCACTTCCGAATTATCGGATTTGACGAGAGAGCCGCGGTCGAGTTCGCAGCCCGACAAGCCGAACGAATTGGCGGTGGCGTGCGCGCTCCGGCGACAACACGTGCAAAGGCTAAGTTCGACGACCAGATCGTTGCGATCGCCTCTGTCGAGGGCGCGACCACGATTTACTCGGACGACGAAGATATTGCCAAGCTTGCCGAAGGCCGCTTCGAGGTAATCAAGATTGCAGCCATGCCGCTACCGCCCGAAACCGCCCAAGGGATCTTGCCACTCGCGTCGGACAACGAAGGCGACCCCGAGCGGTAATTTGTGCATGAGCACCGGGTTCCGGCTCCGAGTTGCGGGCGAGTTGCCGGCACACGACACGGAGCTGCGCGATCGATCGCGGGTCGATGGGGTGTGCGGCGTGGCAAGGCCTCCACGCGGAGTCGCCGGGAGCTCAGCCTCAATCCGCGACACGCTATCGCAACCCAGCGAGATCGTTATCGTGTCACCGGAACTCCGGAAGCGAGATCGATATCGTGTCACCGGAACTCCGCCGTCCCGCCTTGGGACCCGGCTGGCGCAGCGCGGTTAGCTAAATTCGTGTCACCGGAATTCCATGTCACCGGAATTCCAAAGCCCCAGGCGCGAGCCTGTCGGAAGAGCTCTCAATCGCTCAATTATCTCCGCCGTCGGCGCCATTAGGTCCACGGTCGCAAAGCGGAGCTCGTGCCCCTGAATGCCGACCGCTTCATCGACTTCACCACCGACGGTGGGATGAAGCAATATTCCGGTAGCAGCACGCGAAAGCGGGTCTTCCACCCGCTCCTGGCTCCGCAGGTAGGTGTAGAGCTGGTAGATATAGCCGCTCTTCAAAACGGCCTCGCGGTGCTGGGAGCTGCTAAAGATGCTGGTGAATTTTGTGTCGATGATGATCCGGCGGCCCTGGGCCGGATGTTCCAGGATGATGTCTGTGATCATGCCCGGCATGATGTCTGGTATCCCCGGCGTACACCCCTCGATCTGCCAGTTGAGACGTCGCCCCTGCTGGACTTTCCACCCGGCGGCGAAGAGCTCGGCCGCGTAGAAGTTGCCGATCGCCTTCTCAAACAAGTGCCGGACCAGGATTTCGTCCTTCTCGACGCGCGTGAGGGCATGGCCCCCGGCGTCATCTGTCGGCAACACCAAGTGGAACACCAAGCGCGCCAGCGTCACCATCAAAAGGTCCTCGGCATCATGCCGCCCGATCCGATCGGCGCTTAATGCCGCACGGCTGGGTTTGAGACCGCCCACCCCGAGACGCCCCAGATCACCGGCGAGACGGCGGCATTCGTGGGCGACGAGCCGATCGTCGATCCGCCCGGCAACGGCATCGAGCGCGGTCCGCACCAGCCGGTTGCGTGGCGTGTCGAAGGTGAACTCCTCGAACCGGCAAGCTACCGCACCGCGGCTTAGGAGGTCTCCTGCGAAGGTGTCGAGGACGTCAATGCGTCCCTTTACGCGCGACAGGACGGCCCGCCGTTGCTGGTAGCCGCGGCTGAGGTTCCGCCGCAGCCGCCGGTCCACGGCGTAGCACAACTGTCAGTACCGGATGAATTCTCCCTGAAAGTGCCGATTGAAAATTCCCTGATTGGCCTTTGATGGCCCGCTCTGCCGGGACGCGTCCCGGCAGAGCGGGCGGCCGATCGATCGCCGGTGATCGCTC
>JBATPX010000264.1:0-5764 GCA_049291695.1 Defluviicoccus sp. | reverse complement strand
GCAATTGCCTCCAGCGCCGCCGCCATCGCGCCGGCATCGGCCGCCGCCTTCACCGCCCGCTCGACGCCGGCCGGCACGCTGCCGCGGTGACACGCCTCCTTCAGGTACTTCGCGCGTTCGGCGGGCTTGAGGCGGGCGAGCGCATTCAAGTCCGCGAACACCGGCGTGCGGTTGTTCTTGCCGGCGCGGATGGCCAGCACCCGGCCCGCCGCCACCTCGATGGTGAAGCCCATCACCGTCTCGTAGACCGAGCCGATCTGCTCGACATCAAGCGTGCGGTAGGAGAGACGCTGGCGCACCTTCGTTTTCGGCTCGCGCACCGTCATCAGCCCTTCGAGAACGCGCAGCACGCAGCCGTCGGTGAGCTTGGCGACACGCGGCGGGTCGCTGACGCTGGCGCGGCCTTCTAGGAACGGAAAGACATCCGGGTCGAACAGCTTGCCGCGCCGGCCGATGATGAAGCCGCTGGCATGGCCCTTGTGGATCAGGCGGAACAGGGCCAAGAGCCGGCCCCAGCCGCCGTAGCGCTCCTCCATCGTATCGGGGTTGAGTGCGGCGTCCTCGGTCAGCCTGGCGTAGAGGCCGCGCACCGAATAGCCGTCGTCGTAGAGCTTAGCCGCGAGCGCCTCGGTGCGCGACGGGATCAGGTCCCGATCCTCGGCGTAGAGCACGAAAACGAGGCGCATCAGGACGGTGAGCAGCCCCTCGTAGAGGTGGTGCGGGTCGCGGCGGGCGAGTGCGCCGATGGCGTCGGGTTCAGCCGCATGAAAGCCGCGCAGCAGTTCGTGCAACGCGCCCAGCACCTGCCCGGCGAGCGCGGTGGAAACGGCGGCCTGCGCCTCGCGGCTCTCCTTGAGGAGCGCCTGCAGCCGCTGATCGGCCGGCGCGTTGAACAGCCGGAAGGAACCGAGCATGAGCTTGAGCCCCGCCAGCATCGGCCGGCCGGCGACGGTTGCGAGCGAGCGCAAGGGGAAGGCCAGCCAGCCCGAGGTCTCGCCGCGCGGCGCGTAGACAAGGCGCAGATCACGGTCGCTGATCATCACCCCGGCCAGCACGCCGGTTTCGCGCAAGAGCCGCTCGAACCGCTGCTGCGCCGTCGCCTCCCAGCCTTCAGCCGCGCCGCGTTGATCGGGATCGACGCATGCCGGCTCCAGCCGGACCAGCAGCTGCCACGGTGCGTCGGCATCGAAGCCCTGCACCGCCCAGTCGGGCGCCAGCGCGGTGTCATGCTCCGGCACGGCAATGGCGAGGTCCTCGGGCAGGTTCGGTCCGCCCGGCGCGCCGGCGACGAAGCGCGCATCCCAGCCGAGCACCGTTTCGACGAACGCCCACGGATCGGCGAGCGCCGGGCCGTCGTCCTGGCTCAGCAGCTCATCGAGCTGGGCGGTGTGGACTTGCGTCTGCCGCTCAGGGACGAGGGTGCGCTCCTTGATCACGCTCGGCGACAGGACGAGGCCGGTCGGCCGGACGTGGTCGAGCCACTCGAGGTCGGGATCGCGGACGATGCTCTCGGAAATGTCCGGCATGCTCACCCCGTCACCGGCCAGAGATAGACGAGGCCGACCGGCTCCAGCCGCCGAGCGCGGACCTCGTAGGACGCGAGCATCCGCGCCGGTTCTTCCCTCAGCTCCTGTTCGATGCGAAGGAGGCGGTGGCGCCAGTGGGCTCGGTCGGCGCGCATCTGCCGGCGCTCCAATTCGGCAATACCGGGCAATTCAAGTTGCCGGTCGTCGAAACCGGCATCGGCCTTGGCGATGCGCTGCCGCTGCTGATGCAGCAGTGCCTCCAGCGACGCCGCTTCCTCAACGCCGCGTTGTTCCAGCTGTGTCGTCGCCTTGGCGATCGCGTCCGCGGCACGCTCCTCCAGTACCGGCAACAGGTCGACGATGTCCTGCTGCGCGAACGAGAGGGCGCGGCCGATGACGGCATCGGACGGGCGCCGGCCGCCGGTGAGGGCTGCTTCGAGCTGGTCGAGCGTCGTCTCCTCGCCGGCGCGGCCGAGTGCGCGGAGTGGTTTCGTGCCGCGGCCGGATTCCGTCCACAGCGCGGTCACGGGCAGAATCTCCTCGTGCAGGCGGGACGCGCCGGGACCGTAGAGCGCAATCCGCCCGAGCAGGACGACGCGGGGCTGGGCGCCCGGGCCCAGAATGACGCAGGCACGGTTGAGGCCGCTCTGAAAGCCCTGGCTCAGGAACCGGCCGAGCAGCCGGCGGATCAGGCGGTGTTCGAGGTGGACCTGAACGACGTGATCGGCGTCGCGGCCGTCCGGCAGGACCGGCGGCTCGAAGGCGATGGCGCGCGGCGGCACCGTGCGCCGCCATTCGTTCACCCGCTCGCGCCGGCCGCGGCGACGGCTGCGGAGGTCGTCGAACGCATCCTGCCAGGCGGGATCGCGGGCGAAGGCGGGATGCTGCGGATCAATGGCGAAGGTCTCGACCGCGCCGGCCGGCTTGCCCTTCGCCTCCCCCAACGGGAAGCGGGCTCTGTGCAGCGCAATCTCGACAACGTGGCGCAGCTCGGCCGGTTCGACACCGACGCGCAGGCGGGCGCGTTCCAGCGAGCGGCGCAGGCCGTCGATTTCGGCCTTCACCTTGTCGAGCCGCTTGTTGTCCGAGTCTTCCATCTCGTTTCGGGCGGTGCGGACGCGTTCGTCATCGGCTTCGCCCGCGATCTCGTCGGCAAGCTGCCGGGCGCGGTGGCGGGCGATGCCGCCGGCGGTCAGGCGCTGGGTGATGCGCTCGGCGATGACCTGGCCCGCCGATCCCAACTGCTGTTGGATGGTCTCGGTCTTTCGCACCAGCGCTTCGAGGACGACGTCTTCCTCACGCTGGACGTAGCGGAAATAGCGGCAGAACACTCTGGGAGCCGGCTGCAGCTTGCGATCGATGCGGCCGTTGCGCTGCTCGAGGCGCGCCGGGTTCCAAGGCAGATCGAGGTGGATCAGATCGAAGCAGCGGGTCTGCAGGTTGATGCCTTCGCGCGCCGCGTCGGTGCAGATGAGGATGCGCACCGGTTCCAGGGCCGGGTCGGCGTTGAAAGCCTGCTTCACTGCCTCGCGACGGTCCGTGGTGGTCACGCCCGTAAAGACGGCGATCCTGTCATCGGCCCGATCCGTGGCGGTGATCGCCTCACGCAGGCGCTTCTCCAGCCAGCGCCGGGTGTCTTCGTACTCGGTGAAAATGATGAGGCGGCGGTCCCTCCATCGATGGCCGTCAAGGAGATCGCTGCGGATCCAGTCAACCAGCCAGCGCACGCGCGCGTCCGGCCGTGTTTTCGTCTCCTCGGCGATGGCGAGCATGTCGTCGACGGCGGCCAGCTCGCTTCGCAAGGCTGCGGTTTCTGCACCGACGGCGCCGAGAAGGGAAGCCTGTTCGGCCGCGGCCTCTTCATCGGCATCGATCAGGCTTTCCGCATCCGCCTCGTCGCTTTCGACGGCCTGCTCCTCCAACTCGCCGCCGCTGCGCGCGAAGGCCTGGGCGGCTTCCTTGACGCCTTTCTCCGCGGTCTCAGCCTTGTCGACCAGTCTGGCGAGCGTGCGGCGATGCACCGACAAGGTCTTGGCGAACGCCGCGACTGAAGACAACAGCCGTTGCTGCAGACCGGAGAAGATCAGCCTCGCCTGGGCAGCCTCGGATCGCGACAGGTTGGCGAGACGGCGCTCGCGCAAATCCTCGTAGTCTGAAAGCTGCCGCGCCAGCACGAGTTCTGGTGTGTCTTCCGGCAACCCGGCCAGCACGATCGGCTCCACCATACGCTCGGGGAAGCTTTCGCCGAGCTGGCGCAAGTCCGCCTTCAAGCGCCGGACGATGACGGGGTCGAGGTCCGAGGGACGCACGGGGACGCCGCGGGTGAAGCGCTGCGGGTCGAGCATCTCCAGGAGCGAGGAAAAACTGTTCGAGTGGCCGTTGTGCGGGGTGGCTGTCAGGAACAGGCGGTGCTCGAAGCGCTGGGCAACGTCGCGGACGGCCTTGGTGAACTGGCTGTCGACGGCATAGCGCGAGCCGCTGGCGGGCGCGGCGTGGTGCGCTTCGTCGAGGATCAGCAGCGCGCGGGGACGGAACTCGCCCAGCAGGTCGCGCAGGCCAGCGACGTAGGTCTCATCGGTGAGCAGGCGGTGCGAGATGATGAAGCGCGAGCCGGTCGCCCACGGGTTGACGCCGAAACCGCGCATCCGCCGCAAGTCCGCCAGACGCTCGCGGTCGATGATCTGGAACGACAGCCCAAACTTCGCTTCCAGCTCGTCCTGCCACTGGATCGTCATCGACGGCGGCGCGGCGACGAGAATGAAATCGATCCGGCGGCGCAGCAGAAGCTCCCGCATGACGAGGCCGGCCTCGATCGTCTTGCCGAGACCGACGTCGTCGGCGATGAGGAGGTTGACCCGCGGCAGCCTGAGTGCCTTGTCGAGCGGCGAGAGCTGGTAGGCGTCGAGGCGGATGCCGGCCCGGAAAGGTGCCTGAAAAAGGCTCCTATCGGCGGCGGTCGCCGTGCGCCACTTCAGCGTCCGCAGGAACGCGGCGAACACATCGGCGTCGTCCGTGCCGTCGCGGGCGATCTGTGACCAAGGATCGTCATCGACCAGCTGCGCCGCGATCTCCGCGTCCCAAAGGATGCTGAGCTGTTCGCCCTGCGCGTCATCGTCGATGCAGGAGAGCGATAGGATGGCAAGTCCGTCCGCGCGGTCATCGCTGCCTTCAACCAGCCAGCGCCGCGCCCGCACCTCGACAAAATCGCCGGGCGCAGGTGAGGCGGTCGACCCTTGGAAGCTATCGGCCTGTCCGACGCTCAAGACTTCCCCCTAACCGAGAGCCGCAAGCGCCAAAATCGACTCTATTGGCTCCTTGGGGCCATGGAAATGATGTACCTTCGATAACCTCAGCTGTCCAAGAAATGCGTAATAGATCGGCCGCTCTTCCGCCGCCGCCTTCACCGGATCCGCCGCAAGGTGGGCGTAGCGCGCCGTCGTCTGCACCTGATTGTGTCCGAGGAGTTTGCCGATCATCGGCAGACCCTGGCTGGCGGCGACGGCGGCCGGGGCAAGCCACTGGCTGCGCCTCCGAGCAAACCTCCGGTTGAGCGGGGCACGGAACACATTACGATGCGCTCCGCGACAATCTGGAGGCATTGCTCATGATATCGGATGTGCCTGTCTGGCTGATCACCGGTTGCTCGAGAGGTCTCGGGCGTGAACTCGCGCTGGAGGTCTTGAAGCGCGGATACCGTGCCGTGGTCACCGCGCGAGACACGGCGACAATCCAGGACTTCGCGGGCCGCTATCCGGACGCGTGCCTTGCGGCCGGGTTGGATGTGACCAACGCCGAGCAGCGGCGGGCCGTTGTGAGGAGCGCAGAGGCCCGGTTCGGCAGGATCGACGTCCTGGTCAACAACGCAGGCTACGGGTATCTCGCGGCGCTCGAGGAAGGCGAGGACGATGAAGTTCGAGCGATGTTCGAGACCAACTTCTTCGGACTTGCCGCGCTCACGAAGGCGGTGCTGCCCGGCATGCGGGCACGCCGAAAGGGCCACATCCTCAATGTCTCGTCGGTCGGCGGGCTGATCGGCCTGCCGGGGGTGGGTTACTACAACGCCACCAAGTTCGCGCTGGAGGGCCCGTCGGAGGCGCTTGCGGCAGAAGTTGCTCCGCTCGGCATCCGGGTCACCATTGTCGAACCGGGACCGTTCCGCACCGATTGGGCGGGAGCGTCCCTCAGGACACCCAAGGCGTCGATCGCCGACTACGCCGAGACCGCCGGGGCTCGCCGCA
>JBATPX010000263.1:0-1692 GCA_049291695.1 Defluviicoccus sp. | reverse complement strand
GCGCGCGCCTGGCTGTCGGAGGGGGTGATATCGGTCATGTGCGCGCCTCCGTCTGCACCCGGTAGTCCTTGACGACGCCGCCCTGGGCCGGATCGCCAACCTCACATTCGCGCACGAACGTTGTCCTCCCGCCGGGGAGCGTGCGCCAGTGGCCGCGTCGGATGTGCCAGCGTGGGCTGGCATGGGTTCCCCGCGCTACCGCAGCGGCGGCTCTCACGCGCGAGGCATCAATATCGATGATCCGATAGATCCATCCGGAGACACCAGGCCCGGCCAACTTCGGGCGCCGTACCTGAGCAACACGGTGTTCGGTGACGCGAGCCGCGTGAGCCAGAAGTGCAAGGGCTCGCCAGACCATGCCAGAGAGAACGCTGCCGTACTCGGCACCGCTTGATTGGCGCGTGATTGACGGGTGGACCTCGTAGTCTGCGGCACCCTCCTCCGTGAAGTGAGCCCAGCACTGAACATCGCTCCAACGCGAGCCGTTACGAATGAACAAGAAGCCGATGATCTCTCCGTCGGCACTGGTGGTGACGAAGGCGACGACCGCCGTGAGATCGGCACGACGATGGGCGTGATGGCTTCTGGCTGGCACGCTGGCTGCGCGCACGCGGCATTGAGGCGTACGTCATCCATCCGAGCAGTGTCGCCGTGTCACGCGAGCATCGGCGGGCGAAGACGGACCGGCTCGACACCGAACTACTCAAGCGAGCCTTCCTCGGATGGCTGCGTGGCGAGGAGAAACACTGCAGCATGGTGGCCATCCCGACCCTCGCTGCGCGCGGCGGCCTGCGATCGCCAGGTCGGGACGAAGGGATGGCCGATCCGGTCGAACAATGGGATGGAACTGCGGACAAAACACAACCCCGGGTAGGCGCATCCACAGACCCAAAACCCCGTCAATTCCACTTACAACGTCGAGGAGGCCAAACACGGTGGCCCAGCTGCGGCGCGACATGATGCGCCTGCGGGTTCTCCGCGAGCAGATCAAGGAGATCGAGGTGGCGCGTGAGGAACGGTTGGAGCAGGCGGATGAAAGCCGTTCGCATGCCATGGTGCGTCTGTTGGCCCGGGTGATCGGCGTCGGCATCGAGACGGCCGACATGCTGGTGCAGGAGGTCCTGTCGCGGAACTTGCGGGACCGGCGGGCGGTGGCGCGCTACGCCGGCCTCACCGGCGCTCCGGACGAGAGCGGCGCCAAGCGGCGGGAAAAGGGGCTCGCCAGGGGAGGAAACGCCCGGGTTCACCGCGGCAAGATCCAGTTGGCATGGCGCTTCCTGATGTTCCAGCAGGACAGCGCTCTCGCCAAGTGGTATCGGAAGCGCACCGAGAATGCCAGCGCCACCCGCAAGCCCATGATCGTGGCGCTGGCGCGCAAGCTGCTGATTGCGCTGTGGCGCCTGGTGACAGCTGGCGTCACGCCGGAGGGGGGCGTCCTGCGTCCCGCCTCGTGAGACCTTGATCCAGGCAAGATCACAAACGAACGTGCGAGTTCGGCATCATCATCCGATGAACCGCCGATGACGATCCGAGGTGGCGGTGTCCCGACAAACACCATGGCTCATGCCGGGCGCAAGAATGGGTCCGCCGCTCCGGAGCTTCGCCCTGATGCGCATGACTGCATCATGGTTCGGGTTCCAAGGAACCCACCGGATACAAGGTTGCGGCGCGATGATCCGCGTCCCGATGGCG
>JBATPX010000262.1:0-1506 GCA_049291695.1 Defluviicoccus sp. | reverse complement strand
GCCGACGGCCGGCCTGTCGTCGCCCGCGTCGTCGTCAGCGGGCGGACAGCCCTTGACGGCTGGCTGAAGGACCATCCGGAGGAGCTGCTGGCGCAGGTGCGCGCCGCCGCCAGCGCCGTCGGCGCAGATCTGTGGATCGAGAAGGCCGTGGTCGCGAGCCTGCCGCTGCATGATCTAGAAGCCGCCGCCGCCCGGCCGGATGCGATCGGCGCCCTCTTGCGCGCGGCTGAGGCCCTCCGCAGCGATCCGGACGCGCGTGCCGGACTCGAAACCGAGCTCGCCACCATCATCACCAAGCTGCCCGATCTTGTCCGTCACCAGGCGTTCCCGGGCGGCCGCATCGATGCGGATACGCTCACGTCGCTGATCGAAGATGCAAAAGTCGTCCTCACCAGCCGCCTTCTTGACGACCGGGATGAGGCCTGACGCCGATGCGGATCGAGCGTCTCGTGCTGGAGCGCTACGGCCACTTCACCGCGATGGAGCTCGACCTCAGCGACCGGGCGACGCGCCTTTTTGTCGTCTGCGGCAACAATGAGGCCGGCAAGACGACGGCGCTCAACGCCATCGGCGACCTGTTGTTCGGTATCGACGCCCGCTCACCCTACGCGTTCGTGCACGGCTATGCCGACATGCGGATTGGCGGCGAAATCTCCGCCCGCGACGGCGCCACGCTCGGCTTCAAGCGGCGCAAGGGGCAGAAGAACACCCTCCTCGCCGCCGACGACCGGCCGCTCGCCGACGAGGCGCTGAAACCCTTTCTCGGCGACGCCGACCGTGAGCTGTTCTTGCGCCTGTTCGGCCTCACGCATCAGTCGCTCGCGAGTGGCGCCGCCGCCATGCTGGACGCCAAGGGTGATGTCGGCCAAGTGCTGTTCGAGGCGGGCGGCAGCATCCGCCGGCTGGTCCAGGTCCGCCGCGGCCTGGACGAGGAGGCTTCACAGCTATTCACACCCAGACGCGCTGGTTCCAAAAAATTATACACGGCTCTCGATGTTTATGACCAGGCGCGCAGCGAACTGCGCCGACTTTCGATCACGCCTGACGACTTCAGGCGTGCCTCGGACGAGCTCGCCGCCGCCCGGGCCGAGCTTGGCGCAACCTATGCCCGGCTGAAGACGCTGCAGACCGAGCGCGCACGAAACGAGCGCATCCGCCGCCTGCTGCCGGGCCTGGCGAACCTGACGCAGGACCGTAAGGACTTGGCGGCGCTCGCCGATGCCGCGGATCTGTCCGCTGACGCTGGTGACCGCGTCGCCCGGGCGCACGAACAAATGCGCCTCGCGACGGCTGCGGCTGAGCGCGAGGAGCGGGCGGCGGCCGAGGCGATTGGCGAGCTCGAAGGCCTGTGCCTGCCCGAAGCGCTGCTGGCACGCGCCGACGACATCCGCCTGATGCACGAGCGGCGCGGCGCCATCCTCAAGGCGCGCGACGATCTACCCAATCGGCGGGCCGAGCGCCACCAGCTTGCGGGTGAGCTCGAACGCCTGGCGCGCGACCTGGGCA
>JBATPX010000261.1:0-10119 GCA_049291695.1 Defluviicoccus sp. | reverse complement strand
CTCTATGCCCGCGCGATTGCGCTCGATCGCGGCTCCGCGGCGCCTGAGGAGGGAGACGACTGATGGTGGGCCGCCCGCACCCGGACCGGCGGCGGGCGGCGCAACGCTTCGGCCGCCTGGCGGAGCTGGCAGCGCGCGCCCTGTTGCGCCTCAAGGGCTACCGCATCCTCGCTTACGATCTGCGGACGCCGGTGGGCGAAATCGATATCGTCGCCCGCCGCGGCGCCGTCGTCGCGTTCGTCGAGGTGAAAAGCCGTGCACGGGCGCCGGGCGCCGACAGCTTGAGTCCCGCCCAGCGCCGGCGTATCGTCCGCGCCGCCGAAGCGTTCCTGTCGCGGCAGCGGGACCCGCACCTCGAAGGCGTCCGCTTCGATCTGATGTTGATGGCGCCCTGGCGCTGGCCGCGGCACATCCCGAACGCGTGGCGGGCCGACGACTGAGGCCGGAGCTGCCGCCTGAGGAGAGCGAGACGCTATGGGTTTGACCGTCGCCATCCAGATGGATCCGATCGAGACCATCAACATCGAGGCCGACTCAAGCTTCGCCCTGGCGCTGGAGGCGCAGCGGCGCGGCCATCATCTGCTGCACTACCTGCCGCACGCTCTGTCCTTCACCCGCGGGCGGGTAACGGCGAAGGCCTGCGCCCTCGAGGTGCAGCGGGTGCTGGGCGATCATTACCTGCTCGGCGTAGCGGAGGTCGTCGACTTGAGCGAGGTCGACATGGTGCTGATGCGCCAGGATCCGCCGTTCGACATGGCGTATATTACCGCCACCCACATCCTGCAGCACATCCATCCGCAGACGCTTGTCATCAACGACCCGATCGAGGTCCGCAACGCACCGGAGAAGGTGTTCGTCACCCAATTTCCGGAGCTGATGCCGCCGACGCTGATCACGTCCGACCGCGACGAGATTGCCGCCTTCCGCCAGGAGTACCGGGAGATCGTCATCAAACCGCTGTTCGGCAACGGCGGCGCCGGCGTCTTCCACGTCGACCCCGAAGACGACAACCTGAACGCGCTGTTGGAAATGTTCACCCAACTTTATCGGGAGCCGATTGTCGTCCAGGAGTACCTGCCGCAGGTCCGCGCCGGCGACAAGCGCATCATCCTCATCGATGGCCGCGCCGCCGGTGCCGTGCGCCGGGTGCCGAAGGCGGGCGAGGCGCGCGCCAACCTGCACGTCGGCGCACGGGCGGAGAAGGCGACGTTGACGCCGCGCGAGCACGAAATCTGCGAGACGATCGGCCCGGAATTGAAGGCGCGCGGGCTGATCTTCGTCGGCATCGACGTCATCGGCGACTGGCTGACGGAGATCAACGTCACCTCGCCGACCGGCATCCAGGAGATCGGCCGCTTCGACGGCGTCTGCCTGGAGGCCGAGCTGTGGGATGCCTTCGAGGCGCGCTTCCACGCGACGCGGCTCTGATGCTTGCCAGGGGCCGGGGCAGAGGTGGGGCCGGATGCGAGGACGAATGACGGAGCCGGGGCTGATTCTGTTTCAGGCCGACGACGGCCAGGACATCTTCGCGCAAGCGACCGGCCACGGCCCGCCGCTGGTCCTGCTGCACGAATGGGCGTCGAGCCACCGGGTGTGGGAGCCGATCGCACATCGGCTCTCCGACCGCTTCACGGTCTACCGCTGGGATGCGCGCGGGCACGGCAGCCACGGCAGCCACATCGTTCCGTCCTCGGTTCGGGGAAGCGTGAGCGTGACGCGGATGGCGGATGACCTTGCGTGTCTCCTCGATCACTTCCGCCTCGAGCGGCCGGTGGTCGTCGGCCATTCGATGGGAGCGCTGACGCTGTGGGCCTACATCGCCCGCCACGGCTGCCGCAGGCTCGGCAAGCTGTGCTTCATCGATCAATCGCCGCGGCTCACGACCGATGCGACGTGGCCGCTCGGCATCTACGGCGACTGGCCGGCCAGCCGCGATCAGGCGTTCATCACCGCAATGCAGGCCGATTTCGTCGAAGCGGTGATCGGCCTGGTCTCGTTCGGCCTCAACCGTGCCGCCCGCGCCCGCTACGAGAGCCGGCACCCCAGCCTGCAGCGGCTCGCCGCCTACCTCGGCATGCTCGACGCGCGGCCGCTGATTGAGGTCTGGCCTACGCTCTCAGGCGCTGATTTCCGCCCCGTGTTGCCGGCGATCTGCGTGCCAACGCTCCTCGTCTACGGCGAGGAGAGCAACTACTACCCGCCTGAAACAGGACCTCACGTGCGCGACGCGATCCCCGCGGCACAGCTTGTGGTCTATGCGGGGGCTGACCATTCGCCGCACGTCAACCAGCCCGAGCGGTTTGCCACCGACTTGGCAGCATTCATCGCCGCCGGATAAGGCTGCCGAAGCCGGCACCGGCGCTGACCCTTGCGTGAGGACCGAAGCCATGGCCATTGAGGACGCAAACATGACGGCCGGTGCGGAAGCCGGCCTTCGCTTCGCGGCCGTGCTGGACGGTGCTGGCGCGTGCGCGGAGCTTGACTGGCAAGGCCTTGCGGACTGGCAGCCCGAACACGGTGTGTTGTGGGTTCACCTGGAGCGGGACGATCCGGCGGCGCAGCACTGGATCACCCACTCGGCCGGCATCGACCCGCTGATCGCCGAGGCGCTGATCGCCGAGGAATCCCGTCCTCGCGTCGAATGCGTCGAGGGGGCGTTGCTTTTGGTGTTGCGCGGCATCAATCTGGCGCCCGGAGCCTCGCTGCAGCTGGTTCCTCTGCATGCCTTCATCACGCCGGCACGCGCGATCACGCTGCGCGACAAGGCGCACGCCCTTTCGGCGCTGCGTGACATTCGCCTCGCGCTGCACGCGGGCCGCGGCCCGCGCACGCCCGGGACCCTCCTCGCCCAGATTGCCGACAAAACCGTGCGTGACCTTGAGCCGGTGGTGGAGGAACTCGACGATGAGGTCGAAGAGCTGGAGGAGGAGATCCTCGGCACGGCGACGACGGACCTCCGGCGCGCGATTGCCGATATCCGGCGCCGTGCGATTCACCTGCGCCGTTACCTTGGACCGCAGCGGGACGCGCTCGACCAGTTGCGCTCCGAGGTCACGCCACTGTTGGACAAGCGCGACCGCATGCGCTTGAAAGGTATCATCGACCGCCTCGTCCGCCATATCGAGGATCTGGACACCCTGCGCGACCGCACGTCGCTCCTGCACGAGGACTTGGCTGCAATCATCTCGGAAAAGATCGCCAAGACCACCTATCGCTTCACTGCGATCGCGGGGCTGTTGCTGCCGCCCAGCCTCGTCGCCGGCGTGCTCGGCGCCAACGTCGGCGGCATCCCGGGTGAGGGTAATCCCTATGCGTTCGTCGCCCTGGCGGCGCTGATCATCGTGCTGCTGGCGGGCCAGGCGCTTATCCTGCGCAAGCTGCGCTGGCTTTAGAGCCCGGTAGCGGCCAGGCCGGCACCGGCGAGCGCGCCAACTGCGACCACGGCCCAGGCCGGCAGGCGCCAGCCCTCCAGCAGGAGAAAGCAGACGAACATCAGCGCTGCATCGGCCCGGCTGTGCACGCCCGCGATCCACACCGGATCATAAAGCGCGGCCAGGAGAAGGCCGACCACGGCGGCATTGATGCCGGAAAGCGCCGCCTGGGCCTGCGGCCGCTGCCGCAGCTGTTGCCAGAATGGCAGGGTGCCGAACAACACCAGGAACGCCGGCAGGTAGAGAGCGCCTAAGCAGAGGGCCGCGGTGGCAAGCCCCCAGACGCCCGGCGCCAACAGTGCGCCCAGGTAGGCAGCGAAACTGAACAGCGGCCCCGGCACGGCTTGCGCCGCGCCATAGCCGGCGAGGAAGGCATCGCTGCTGATCCAGCCGGGCGCCACCACGACGGCGTCCAACAGCGGCAGCACGACATGGCCGCCGCCGAACACCAGCGCACCGGCGCGATAGAAGCCGGCCAGGGCGCTGAGCGTCTGGCTGCCGGCGGCAGCGGCGAGCATCGGCAGCAGTGCCAGCAGGCTGAAGAAAGCGACAAGTGCGCCTGCGGCCTGCCGGCGGGTAAGCGATCCCGCCAGGGGAATGCCGTCTTTAGCCTCGACACGGCTTTCGCCATCGTTGTCACCGCGCAGCAGCAGCAAGCCAAGCATGCCGCCGCCCGCGATGACTCCGATCTGCGCCACCCAGCCAGGCAGCAGCAAGGTAAGGCCGGCCGCTGCGACCGCGAATGCGGCGCGCGCACGGTCGGGACAGAGTCTGCGCGCCATCGTCAGCACCGCCTGCGCCACCACCGCGACCGCGACGATCTTGACGCCGCGCAGCCAGCCGGTCCCGGCCGCGTCGCCGATCCAGCCGGTGCCGTAGGCAAACAGCACCATCAGCAGTGCCGATGGCAGGGTGAAGGCGGCCCAGGCGGCGAACGCACCCTTCATCCCGGCGCGGGCAAGCCCGATCGCGGTGCCGAGTTGGCTCGATGCCGGTCCAGGCAGGAACTGACAGAGTGCGACCAGATCGGCGAACGCGCGCTCGCTGAGCCAGCGGCGGCGGACGACGAAAGCCTCGCGGAAATAGCCGATGTGCGCCACCGGCCCGCCGAACGAGGTGAGGCCGAGGATCAGAAACGCGCGCAGCACCTCGCGCCAGTTGCCTTCGAGCGTGCCGCAAGCGCCTTCGCTTGCCTCCTCAACCGGCTCAGCCGGCGAGGACATAGGCGCCGGGCGCGTCGCACAGAGGCGGATAGCCCATGGCGGGGTCGCCCGGCATCGGCGCCGGCTCCGGCCCTGAGGAGTGCTCGACCAACCAGTCGTGCCACGCCGGCCACCACGATCCTTCGCGCACCGGCGTCTCCGCCACCCAGGTATCGGCGTCGGGGGCGCGCTCGCCTTCCTTAATTGTGCGCAGACGGAAGCTGCGGCGCGGCCGCCCCGGCTCATTGACGATGCCGACGTTGTGGCCGCCCTTGGTCAGCACGAACGTGAGCTGGGTGGCGTCGCTCTGCAGGTGCAGCTTGAACACCGAGCGCCACGGCGCCACGTGGTCGGCCTCGGCGGCGACCGAGAAGATCGGCACATGGATATCGCTGATCTGGACCGGCCGGCCGCCGACCCGGTACTTGCCCTGGAACAGCTCGTTGTCGGCATAGAGCCGGCGCAGAAGCTCCGAATGCTGCCGGTACGGCATGCGGGTGCCGTCGGCGTTCCAGGCCATGAGATCGAAGATCGGCTCGCGCTCGCCGAGGAAGTACTCGCGCACCATCTTCGACCAGATCAGATCGCGTGACTTCAGCATCTGGAAGCTGCCCGACGCCTGTTCGGCGTCGAGGTAGCCCTGGTCCCACATCATATCTTCCATGAACGCGATCTGGCTCGGGTCCATGAACACCGCCATCTCGCCGACTTCGGTGAAATCGGTGAGCGTGGTGAACAGCGTGACGGAAGCGAGCCGGTCGTCGCCGTCGCGCGCCATGGTGGCCGCGGCGATGGTCAACAGGATGCCGCCCAGGCAATAGCCGACGCCGTGGATCTTGCGCCCCGGAAGCAGCTCGGAGATGACGTCGATCGCCGCCATGGTGCCGACCCGGCGATAGTCCTCCATGCCGAGGTCGCGGTCATCGGGCCCGGGATTGCGCCAGGAGATCATGAACACCGTATGGCCGTGCTCGACCAGGTACTTCACCAGCGAGTTATGCGGTGACAAATCCATGATGTAGTACTTCATCATCCACGCCGACTGTATCAGCACCGGCTCGCGCTGGGTGGTGCGCGTCGTTGGCGTGTACTGAATGAGCTCCATCATGTGGTTGCGGAAGACCACCTTGCCGGGCGTGACGGCGACGTTCTGGCCGACGATGTAAGCCTCGCTGCCGGCCGGCTTCTCGCCGCCCTGGTTGCGGCGGACATCGTCGATGAAATTGGAAAGCCCGCGCAACAGATTGGCGCCGCGCTCACGCGTCGTTGCCTCGATGATTTCCGGATTGAGGACCGGGATGTTGGACGGCGACATCATGTCAAGCACTTGGCGCGCGCCGAACGACACCGCCGCCTCGCTGCGCCGCGACACCCCGCGCACCTCGGTGGTGGCGTTGTGCCACCACTGCTGATGCATCAGGAACGACTGGTAGATCAGGTTGTAAGGAAAGCGCCGCCAGCCGGGGTGATCGAAGCGGTGGTCCTGCGGCAAGGGCTCGATGCACGGCGGCGTCTGCGGGTCGAAGGCCGAGCGGACCGCGTATTCGGCGAACCGCGCCAGCTTGCGGCCCGCCTTGTCCGCCAGCTGATACTGCTTGCCCGGCGAGCCGGCCAGGTGCGCCATCCAATCGAAGGTTTGCATCGCGAGTGCGACCGGCGACATGCCGAAGGTCAGCTTGGCGAGCTGCGCGTTGACCGTGCGATCGATGCTGTCGAACACATCCGGCACGACATCGGGGCGGTCGCCGATGCGACGCTTGAGGGCAGCGTGCGGTGCGGCGGCAGGTTGCGCGGCGGCAGATTGCACAGGTGCGGCAGTCGCCGGCAGCGCTTGTGGCGCATGGAAGGGTTCGTCGGCCATGGCGCGGTCTCCTCATACTCATCAAAGCCAAGCGTTTTCAAGCATAGCACGTTCCGCACGGAATGTCCGCGCGTCGATTTTGCATTGCAGCATGCCGCCCCCGTGAACGTTTTGTGACCGCCTTTCGGACGCGGCTGGGGGGCGAAACGGGAGGATCTTCCGGTGCTCCTGCCGCAAAAATGGTCGGACGGGCCAATACTGCCTAATGCATAAGCAACGGGCACCGGCGCGGGTGACCGAGCGCTTTCCGGCGATCACCCAGACTCGCTTTGATCACAAAGGGTTAACGCCGACTGGGCGGGCTTGGCACGGGCCTTGTAAAGGCGTGCGGGGTGCTGGTGGGCGCGTGCGCATCCGCCATCGCGCCCAGGGACCAACGGACGTCCCCGTCCGAGGGACCAACAATGACCGGACCGTAAGGAGAGCCGTACAATGCCCCGTTTCGCGGAACCCATGAAACTCGCCGGGCTCGGCATGCTGGCACTGCTGACCTCGAGCGGTGCTGCGCTGGCCGAGGAGGCTGCGCTCGACAAGGGCGATACCGCCTGGATGCTGACCTCGACCGCGCTCGTCCTGTTGATGACCATCCCCGGCTTGGCGCTGTTCTATTGCGGCATGGTGCGGCAAAAGAACGTGTTGGCGACGGCAATGCAGAGTTTCGCCATCTGTTGCCTCAGCACCGTGCTCTGGGTCGTGGTCGGCTACTCGCTTGCGTTCACCGACGGCGGCGATCTCAACGCCTACGTCGGCGGCTTCAGCCGCGTTTTGATGCAGGGGATGGCCATAGGCGATCTGTTCGCGCCGCTGACGATCCCCGAGAGCGTTTTCATGATGTTTCAGATGACGTTTGCGATCATCACGCCGGCGCTGATCACCGGGGCGTTCGCTGATCGGATGAAGTTCTCGGCGCTCCTGTGGTTCATGGGCCTGTGGGTGCTGATCGTCTACGCGCCGGTTGCCCACTGGGTTTGGGGCGGCGGCTTCCTTGCTGGCGCGGGCGTGCTCGATTTCGCCGGCGGCACCGTCGTGCACATTAACGCCGGCATCGCCGGCCTGGTGGCGTCGATCGTGATCGGCAAACGGCGCGGCTACGGCACCGACAACATGGCGCCGCACAATCTGACCTTGAGCCTGATCGGCGCATCGCTGTTGTGGGTCGGCTGGTTCGGCTTCAATGCCGGCTCGGCAGGTGCCGCCGACGGCCGCGCCGGGATGGCGATGGCCGTAACCCAGATCGCTGCCGCGACGGCCGCGCTGACCTGGATGTTCGTGGAGTGGATGCTGCGCGGCAAGCCGTCCGTGCTCGGCATCATCTCTGGCGCCGTCGGCGGCCTGGTGGCGATCACGCCCGCATCGGGGTACGTCGATCCGGTGGGTGCGCTGTTCATCGGCCTGGCCGCCGGTGTTGCCTGCTTCTGGGGCGCGGTGTGGCTGAAGATCGCGCTCAAGTATGACGACTCGCTCGATGCGTTCGGCGTGCACGGCGTCGGCGGCATCGTCGGCGCGCTCCTGACCGGTGTCTTTGCCGTGGAGGCGATCGGCGGCACGCCGGGCCTCCTGGAAGGCAATTCAGGCCAGGTGGTCACGCAGTTCGTCGGCATCGTCGCCACCCTCGTCTGGTGCGCGGTCGCGACCTTCATCATCCTCAAGGTGATTGATGTCGTCATCGGCCTGCGTGTCGACCAGGAAGCCGAGGTCACCGGCCTCGACCTGAGCCTGCACGGCGAAACCGTGCACTGACGAACGCGAGGGTCGGGCCGGCCGCGCCATTATCCTCCCTCCACTCCTGCTGGTCCTCCTCGCGGGCCGGAAGGGTTCCCCCCTTCCGGCCCGATCTTTTCGAAGAGGGCGGAGTCAGCGAGCCGCCGTGGCGGCGGCAAGCCGTCCTGTTGCAGTTCGCTTGAGCCCTGCCGCGCTTCCCGCCTACCATGCGAACCATGCTGAACCCTGCGCTGGAAGCGCTCACCGACTATCCGTTCGACCGGCTGCGGGCGCTCCTTGACCCGATCACGCCGCCCGCCGGCCTCACGCCGCTGGTGCTTTCGGTCGGCGAGCCCAGGCACGCGCCGCCTGAAATGGTGCGCGCAATCATCGACCGCGAGCATGCCTCCTGGAACCGCTACCCGCCGGTCGACGGCACCGAGGGCTTCCGCCAAGCGGTGGCACAGTGGCTCACCACGCGCTTTCAACTGCCCCCCGGCTTCGTCGATCCTTCCCGCCACGTCCTGCCGGTGGCCGGTACGCGCGAGGCCCTGTTCCTGATCGCGAGCGTTTGCGTGCCGCCCGCGGCTTCGGGCGCGCCGCCTGCCGTTCTGATGCCGAACCCCTTCTATCAGGTCTATCTGGCGGCGGCCGCGCTGCACGGTGCGGAGCCGGTGTTTCTGCCGGCAACCCGCGAGACCGGTTTCCTGCCCGATCTCGAACGCCTGCCGGAGGCGCTGCTGGCGCGCACGGCGATGCTCTACCTTTGCTCGCCCGCCAACCCGCAAGGCGCGGCTGCCGATGCGACCTTCTTCGCGACTGCCATCGGCCTCGCGCGAAGGCATGGGTTCACGCTCGTTGTCGATGAGTGCTACGCCGAGATCTACGACGAGACGCCGCCCACGGGCGTGTTGGCCGCCTGTGCCGCCTCGGGCGAGGGCATGGACAACGTGCTCGCCTTTCACTCGCTCTCCAAGCGCTCGAGCGTACCGGGCCTGCGGTCGGGCTTCGTTGCCGGCGATGCGCGGCTGATCGGAGCCTTCCGGCGCCTGCGCGCATTTGCCGGCGCCACGCTGCCGCTGCCCGTTCTCGCCGCGTCGGCCGCGCTGTGGCAGGACGAGGCGCACGTCGCTGAGAACCGGCGCCTGTACCGCGCCAAGTTCGACGTCGCCGAACGGCTGCTGGAGGGGCGATTCGCGTTTTATCGGCCGGCCGGCGGCTTCTTCCTGTGGCTCGATGTCGGCGACGGCGAGGCGGCAGCGCGGACGCTGTGGCAGCAGGCAGCGCTCCGCGTGCTCCCCGGCGCCTATCTCGCGCGCCCCGAGCCGTCCGGTGACAACCCCGGCCGGCGCTACATCCGCGTCGCCCTCATCGATGATCTCGAGGCGACAGAAGACGCTTTGCAGCGGCTTCAGCACGCACTATAGTTTTCAGTGCGGTAACAACCAATCTTCAGGTTCGATATGAGCGCAACCGGCAGTCTTGCCCTGCTGCCCGCCGGGATGGCCGATTACTTGCGGCGGCGGGTTCTGGAAGCGGCGGGAATTGGGACGCTTTCGGCCGCGGCCGCGTTGATGCTGGCGCTGCTGACCTTCAGCCCGACCGACCCGTCGTTCAATCACGCAACCGACAGCGTGCCGGCCAATCTGTTCGGCGCGGCGGGGGCATATACCGCAGACCTGCTGCTGCACGGCTTCGGCGTTGCCTGCGCGGTGCCGGTATTGGGCCTCGCATCGTGGGGCTGGCGGCTCTTGTGCAAGCAACCGGTGCGGCGGCTTGGGCTGCGCGCGCTGGCGCTCGTCCTTGGTCTGTTCGGCCTCAGTGTCGGCTTGGCGCTGTTGCCGGCGCCGGCTGGCTGGCCGATCGCCACGTCCGCCGGCGGCGGCATCGGCGAAGCGCTCCTCAACCGGCTGGCGCTGCTGGC
>JBATPX010000260.1:0-9491 GCA_049291695.1 Defluviicoccus sp. | reverse complement strand
CGGCATGGCCGATCGGGAACGCGCGCTCGCCGAGACGCACCGGCGGCACAGGCACCAGATCGTCGAAGCCGAAGACGCTCCGCAGGAACGCAGGCACGAACGTGCGCGAGAGCGCCGGGTTGGTGGCGTGGCCGGCGTCGAAGCGGCTCCACTGCGCCTCGGCCATGCGGAAGGCGCGGGCGATCTCGTCGCGCAGCTCCAGCCCCTCGGGGATGCCATAGGCTTGGCGCGTTGCGGCGTCTCCGGATGGCTCGGCGATGCGGGCGACGATGTCGGGGGTGAGCAGCCCGCCTACCACCTCGATCGCCGGGAAGGTGAGATGGCGGACGCGCCGGGTCGGGTGCAGGCGGGCGGCACGCGGCATCTCAGAGCCTCGGCAAAAGCACGTAGAGGCCAATGACGTCCACCGGTTCGACGCCGGTGACGCTCACCTGCGCTTGCGATCCGAGGACGCGGCGCACCCGGCTATGGTCCTCGGCGAGACACGCTGCGCGCTCGGCGGCGAAGGCGTTCAACGCGTTCATGCGCGCCGGCAGGGTATCGAGGGCGGCTGCGATCTCCCGCGCCTTGACCGCCTCGGCGAGGTCAGCGCTGTCGGCGTCGAGCAGGGCAAAGGCGCCGGGGCCTTGGGCGATGGGCGTGCCGGACTTGCTGAGCGCCACGGCTGCCGCCTCCTCGGCCATCTGGAAGCGCGGCGCGCCGAGCCGGCCGCGGCTGTCGAGCCGGTGACGCAGACGCAGGACGAACAGATGTGTGGCCCGTTCGACGCCGACGGACTCCCAGGCGCCGATCCTGGGCAGCACCGCCGGATCGCCGCGCTCGGAGCCCGCCTCCAGCGCCTCTTCCAGGAACGTCTCGGCGAGGACGCTCGGCAACGGGTGAGTGCGGTGCACGGCAGTCGCACGCGCCGGCGCCTTGGGGCCGAACGCCAGCCGCACCGGCGGCGGTTCGGCGACGTCCTCGACCAACCCTTCGGCAATCAGTCGCTCGCGCAGCAGCGGGCTGTCGACGGCGAGCGACGCCCGCCAGGTGCCGTCCGAAAGTCGCTGCGGCGCCCGGCCGAGCCGGACGAGGGCGCGGGTGACGAAGCGCTCGGTGTCCTCGGCGCCACCCAGGGCGAGCCGCGTCGCGTCCCACTCGGGCGCCACCTCCTCCGGCTTGAGGGTTCGCTGCGCGAACACCGTGCGCGAGCGCTTCTCCTTCTCCGACGCGTTGGTCCAGGCGATGTCGAAGGCGCGGGCCTCGGGCATCTTCAGGTCGAGAGTCAGCTGTCCGCGCGCGCGGGCGTGTAGCAGCACCTTCGACATCAGCGCCTGGGTCAGGCTGCCGTCCTGGTCGGGCAACGGCACGCGGACGCCGGTCTCCTGCTCGATGCGCCGTGCCTTGCGCAGGATGACGTCGAGCACGGCGCCGTCGACGGGGTTGTTCTCGCCATAGATCAGGACCGTCCGGACCAGCTTCGACGGTTGGCCGAAGCGGTCGATGCGGCCCTCCCGCTGCTGGTGCCGGGTCGGATTCCACGACAGGTCGTAGTGCAGGACGGCGTCGAACCAGGCCTGCAGGTTGACGCCCTCGGACAGGCAGTCGGTGGCCACCAGCACCCGCCGGTCCGCCGCCCCGGCCAGCGCCTCGACCCGCGCCTCGCGTTCGTCGGACGGCAGATCGCCGGTGACCGTTGCCACCTCGACGTTGTCCAGGTCCCGCGCCAGGCTCGCGCCGACGGCCGCGGCGGTGGCGATGAAGCGGCAGAACACGACCGGGCGGAAGCCTTCGGCGATCAGGCCCTTCACCACCTTCAGCAGGCAGGCATACTTGGGATCGCGGCGAGGGTCGTCGGCCAGCCGGTCGGCCATGGCGATCAGGCCGGCGAGCCGGGGATCGTCGATGGCTGCGCCGGGCTCGACGTCATCCTCGGCCGCCTCCTCGTCGTCGAGGGCGCGGGCGGCGATCGCCGCTTCCTCCTCGGCGTCGACGTCGATGGCGGCGCGGGTTCGGAGCGCCCGCGCGGCCGCCGCGGGACTGGAGCCGACGCAGCGCATCAGCGCCAGCGTTCCCCAGAAGGCAAGTCGGCGGCGGCGGTCGCCATCGGCGGCGTCGACCACGTCGGCACAGTACGCGAGAACGTCGTTGAACAGCCGCTCGTGGCCGCCCGACAGGCGGTACGCCAGATCACTGGTCTCCCGAGCCGGGAACAGGTCGGGCTCCCGCCAGTCGGCGATGTCGGCCCGACGGCGCTGGATGAAGTGCCCGGCGAGTCGCTCGCGCATGCGCCGGCGTTCTGCTTCGGCGGCCTGGCCGATCAGGGTGAAATCTGGGTCGAGCAGGCCGAGCAGATTGTGAAACGCCTGCTCGTCGCCGGAATGCGGGGTCGCCGTGAGCATGATCATGTGCTTCGGCTTTTCCCGGTCGGCGGCGAGGTCCCGTAACAGGCGGAAGCGTTGGTGGCGGGCGCGGCCGCCGCTGACGCACGCGTGCGCCTCGTCGATCACCACCATCTCCGGGCAGGCGCGCAGGAAGTCGTTGCGTCGACGGTCGCTCTTGATGAAGTCGAGGCTGACGACGGTGAACGGATAGGCGTCGAACACGCTGACCGTGTCGGGCAGATCCCGCTCCAGTCGCGCCGCGCCGGAGGCGGTCACCGCCATGGCGGTGAGCGCAAACTTCTCCTCCAGTTCGCGGGTCCACTGGTCGACTAGGTGCGGCGGGCAAAGTACGGCGAAGCGTTCGATCTCGCCCCGATCCAGGAACTCGCGGATGATCATGCCAGCCTCGATCGTCTTGCCGATGCCGACGTCATCAGCGATCAAGAGGCGCACGGTCTCGTGCCGGAGCGCCATGAGCAGCGGGGCCAGCTGATAGGCGCGCGGCTCGAAGGCGAGACGCCCAGCGCTCCGGAACGGTCCCGCCCCTCGCCGCAGCGAAAGTCGCAAGGCGTCACGGAGGAGCTGCGCGGCCTCGCGACCGCCGGTGCGGTCGGCTGCGGGTGCGGGGAACGTAGCCCCCGTGATTGGCTCAATTTCTAACTCGGGTTGAAGCACCTCGATTTCAGCCTCGGTGCCGCTGAGCGGGCGGACGCGCAGGCCGTCGTCGGCGCCCAGAACGACCCATTCCCGGCCGCGGGCGCGGACCAACTCACCGGGGGCGAAGGCGCGCGCCTGTGCGGTCATCCGGTGCCTTCCAGTTGGCGAGCGAGTTTTTCAAGCGCAGCGGTGCGTGCCGCTCCATCGGACGGCAGGATCACGACCGCAAGACCGCGGTCTTCCAAGTCCGCTGATCGGGCAGCCGCGGCGCTGTCGGCCTCGACGGCGACAATCCTCTGGTTGCGCCAGACCAGCGGCACCTCGATCCCGTCGAGTCGGAGCGGTTCGGCGTCCGGCGGCGGCAGGCCGTCGGCCCCGGCGCCTGGAAGCGGATCGGTCTCCGCTTCGCTTGAGGCGAATTCGGCGGTCAGCAGCCGCAACAAGAAACGGCGCAATGCCGTCAATCGGCGGTCAATGTCGGCATGGTCCGGCTGGTTGTAATATGAGAGCAGGCACTGGTAGCAGCCGGCGACACAGCGCGTGTCCGGCGCGTCAGCCAGCGCCTCCGGCCCGGCGGTGATCGCCGCGTCGATGCTGACGTCGGTCAGGTGGATGGACGTTAAGGCGTCGCGGGCCACGGCGCGGAACTGATCGATCTCACGCACCAGACGCCCCAGCGCACCGGCGCCGCCCTCCGCCGCCTCGTAGAACAGGAGGGCGTTGCGGTCGGTGCGGCTCGGTGTCGGCTCCCCCAGGATCTCCCCCTCTTCCAGTTGGAAGTTGGCCTCAATGCCGCGGGCGAGCGCATGCTGCAGGGTCACCGCGAAGGCGCCGGCATCGTCGCCGGCTTCGGCGCGCAGGGCGGCCGGGAAGCGGATCATCAGCGCGTTCTTGTGGTCCTCGACCACCGGTGTGATGCGCTGGGGTTGGTCGGCCGGCGCCGGTTCGTCGCCTTCGCCGGCGGACCGGCCAAGCCAGCGGCCGGTGCGCGGATTGATCAGGAACCCTACCTCCGCCTCGTCACGGCGTCGGCGCAGACCGCGGTTGATGCGCCGGATCCGCGCTGCCGGCGCGAACGTGACGGTAGCGAGCGGTGCGCCGGCGGCGTCGACAAGATCGACGTCGACGCGGCTTGCGTCGGCGGGCATGTGGACGGTGGTCTGAAGGTCGAACCCCTGACGGCGGCGCTCTTCGTCGTTTGCGGTGATCCGCTCGGCGGGCCGGGTGCCGACGTTGTCAATGCGGAACAGGTCGCGGGTCACGTGCGCCCTGGCGAGCGGGTGGCCGCACACGTGACAGGATTCGCGGTCCTCCTCGTCGTGGCCGGCGCCGCAAGCCGGGCAGATGGTCGTCGCGAACGTGATCAGGCGACCGTCGGCACTGCCGCCGGCTCCCAGCATCGCCTTGTCGACCCGGTATGCGCGCCCTTCGTGATAGACGAGGCTGCCCGGACCGAACTCGGAAATGGCGAGGAAGCGGGCGCGCTGCAGGTAGCGGTCGCGCGTGTGGTCGGCGCCTCCCGGAATAAAGGCCATCAACGGGAGACGCGGGAAGTTATATCCGGGGAGAAACCCTTCGGTCGCGAGGAAGCGGTAGACGTAAAAGTCGGAGCCGACGTTCGCCGAGCCGCCGAGCAGGAGGGAGATTTGTCCCAGCGCTTGGGCCATACGGGTTTGTGCCGCTTTCCGTTCGTACTCGGAAATCGAATAGTCCTTGAGGACGCGGTCGGCCTCGTCGCGTTGCGACTCGGCTGCGACGAACAAATCGCGCCAGCGCTTGAAGGCGCCATCGAAGGTCTCGGCTGCGTTTCCTGCCAGCCCGATAGCATAGGCGTCGACACCATCGAACCAGCGGACCGTGGAGAGTTCGGGCGCAAGGGAGTCGAGCACGGCAGCCATAGCCCTGGCACCGGCCTTTGTCGCTTCGGGCGACGCGACGACGCTGCGGGCGTTCTCGGACAGGGGGCGGTTCGGCGCCGACATGTCCAGGTTCTCGGGGATGTTGGGGTTGAGCTCGAAGCCCGTCGCGGCAAGCCACTCGGCGTGCAGGTGGCTGTCTACGAGGTCCTTGTTGGCGAGATCGATGGTCGGGGCCTTGACCACGCCCGCGACCATCGCCGCCGCGTTGTTGAAGAAGTACTGATCGTGGGGGCTCTGCGCCGCGCAGTAGGTAAGGATCAGTGCCGCCTGACCGCTGCGCCCAGCGCGGCCGCTGCGCTGCACGTAATTTGCGGGCGTCGGCGGCATGTTGCGCAGATAGACGACGTTCATCGATGAGATGTCGACGCCGAGTTCCATGGTCGGCGAACAGAACAGGGTCGGTAGAAAACGTCGGTCCTCGGAGGCTTCTTTCAGTTCGGCCAGCTTCTCCGTCAACAGCCCCCGGTCGTCGTCGCCATATCGGAAGCGGGCCTCGCGCATCTGACGGATGAACGGATCCACCTGCGCGGTGTGCTCCCGCCCCTCGAAGCCAAACAGCGCCTGCCCGCCGTCGGCGAGCATCTGGGCGACGGTGCGATAGAGGTCGCGAAAGAATGCGTTGGGCCGTTCCGCCGTATCGTCACCGGCGCCCGCGCGGAAGATCACGACGTTGGCGTTGAGCCGCCAGCCGGCGCCGCCACCGACCGGCGACGGATGCGACGTGATCAGACCGTAGGCCCGCGCCGCGCTGATCAAGCCGTCGATGATGTCTCCGACCTGCTTGGGCTGCGGCAGCGCGCCGTTGAAATACAGCTTGCGAAGGTCCCGACCGAGGGCACTGCGGGCGCTGCCGCGCAGCAGATAGGCTTCGTCGGCGAGCTTCATGTCCTCACGCCGCGGCGGATCCACCATCAGCGTCGTTGCGCCTCGCACCCGGTCCTCGGCGATCGACCAAGGCGCCTTGACCGTCGTCCGCATGCGCCCGGCCAGTGCCTCGACCATCGTCCTGTCGAGGGCGTCGGTCTCGATCGCAAGGCCCTTTCGGAGCGTGTCGAGAAGAGTGCGCGCAGCGATACGGCGCTCCTCGGGACTGGCCGAGGCGAGCGGCTCGGCGTTCGCGAATTCGGCATCGTCCGCGCACATGTCGTCCAGCGACACGTAGTCCGCGTGGAGCAGACCCAGCTGTTCCAGGTTCGGGTTGGTGAACCGCCAGCCGCGCCGCTGATCGATCCAGAAGCGATGGGCAAGGCCTTCGCGAACGGCTCTCTCGGCATCCATCCGCCCGGCCCCCTTGATGTCCGGTTCCTCCATCCACTCATTTCGGCGCTCGACGTTATCCGCGAAGAACCCGAGGGCCGTCTGGATCGCGAAACCCACCTTGTCGTGGGTGAGGCCCTCCGAATCTGCTGCGTCGAGCGCGGCAAGGATCGCGCTCCGAAGCAGCGTCACGAAGATAAAATCGTTGAAGTGGCCGGCCTGCAGCGCCGCATCCTGGCGGTTGTCGGTGAACGCGAGGAGCTTGCGCTGTTCAGGTCTGAGGGCCGATGCGCCGACGTCGTGCATCCACCGTAAGACCTGAGCCACCAACACGGTGGTTGCCGAGCTTCGGCCCTCGGCGCTCAGAGACGCCAAACGGTTGATGTCGCGCGTCGCGTCCGTGTGGTAGTCCCCGCAGGCGGGGCAGAACTTGAACCGTCCCGGCATGAACCAGACGCGGATCCCCCCAGCGCCGACGGCTCCGTCCGAGGAAACCTCATAAAGAGCCGCCTGCGCTTTTCGGAAATTGGCCTTGACGCGGACCTCCCCGCGTTTCGTCACTTCCTGCCACGGCTCGGGGTAATCCTCGGGCGCCCCGCCGAACGAGAAGTCGCCGTCGGCAGGCTCGGGCATCAGGAAGCCCCAGCGCCTAGTACCCAAGTCCGGATCGTCATCGGTTTCGACGGGGACGTCGTCGATCTCCCGTTTCTCGAAGCGGATCTGTCCTCGGCGCTCGGTCTGAAACACCGGATGATGTTCTTGACCGCACTTGCGACAGAAGTGGGCCGGGAACAACAGCTTCTCGGGGTGTTCGGGATCGTAAACCTGTCCGTCGAAAGTCACCGTCCGCACACCGGGCGGATCGAGGGTCGTGTACAGCCGCCCGGCCCCGCTGATCAGTTGGTGCAGACGGAACGCGAAGAGTGGTCCATTGAGGCCACCGTCGACGCCGCGGTCGCCTTCGCCCAAGCTGTAAGCGAGAAGCGCCTCCCGCAGCGCTCGTTTGCAGGTCTCGACGGCAACGCCGCTGTCGTCCGCGAGCAATCTCTCGGCCTCGTCCAAGGACATAGGCCGTGCCCGCTCCGCCTTGACGTCGACATTCCTGAGGCCGAGTCGCGTCTCCACCCAGATCGCCAGCGGATCTCCGGCAAGATCAGCATTCGTTCGCCCTCGGTGAGCCCCCGGTTCGGCCGCTCGCTTCACAGTGTCGCGGAGGCCTCCGAGTCCCTGGCCCGCCGACCGCGACGGATCCGTGACGCGCTTGAGCGACTCCGTGATCACATCGTCAACTCCGATCGCGGTGCCGAAGATCCGAGAGGCGACATCGGCGACCGCGCGCTTGCGCTCGTTCTCATCCTCGGCGCTCGACATCGTCGCCGACGTTCCGATTGCAATCGGCGGTCGTTCAGGAGGGCAGACTCGCGCCTTCAGCCTGCGCATCAACAAGGCAATGTCAGCGCCCTGGCGGCCACGATAGGTGTGCAATTCGTCCAGGACAATGAACTCAAGCCCCCGGCAATTCTTCAGAACCTGTTCGTCGAGCTCGTTCTGCCGAGTCATGAGCAGTTCGAGCATCATGAAGTTTGTGAGCAGAATATCGGGGGCGCGGTCGCGGATCTTCTTACGATCCTCGCGCGATTCCTGTCCGGTGTAGCGAGCAAAACGGACCGCTCCATCGTCGCCAAGAAACTTCCGAAGCTCCTCTCTTTGGCTGTTGGCGAGCGCATTCATGGGGTAAACGACAATCGCTCTCGTTCGCGCGGTGGGATCACGCCGTTTGGCTTTCAGAATTGCGTCGACGATGGGAATGAAGAAGCAGAGCGACTTGCCCGAACCGGTGCCCGTCGTCACCACGTAGCTTTTGCGCGAAAGTGCGATCTCGATCGCCTGAGCCTGATGCCGATGCAGCTTCAGAGACGGATCGGCGTCGTTCGGCACCCCATCCGGCGCACGGAATATGGCCGCCGTTTCGGGACTGATCCCGGGCTCCCCGACAAGCTGACTGAGACGCCCGCCGCTCGTGTAGTGAGGATTGACCTGGACCAACGGCGCCGGCCAGAAGCGTCGGCTGCCATATCCCTCATCAACCTTCTTCCGGATTTCCGCCGACCGAATGGCGACGAAGGATCGCGAGAAAGCTTCGTACTCGCGAACCAGCGATCCGCTCAGATTGAAGACGTCCATGGCGCATTCCTCTCGCGGCAGGTGTTCTGCCGCGTTCTACATTCAGACGAGAGCGAGAAGTCCCCCCACGGAGCATGGTTGTTCCGCAGCCTGTGCCTAACGATCGGTAGGACGCCGGAGTACTAGGATCGCTCTCGACGTCGATCATAGAGAAGCGTTTCGGTTTGGGCTATTAGGGCATAACAAGTTACCTGCCAGCGGCCGCCTTGCTTCTTTCTTCCCCACCGCTTACCGCCCCCGCAATCGCCGCCGACACCTGCTCCGCCGCCGCCTTCACCGGATCCGCCGCAAGATGCGCATAGCGCGCCGCCGTCTGGACCTGGGTGTGGCCCAGGAGCTTGCCGATCATCGGCAGGCCCTGGCCGGCGGCGACGGCGGCCGAGGCAAGCCACTGCGTGCGCCTCCGAGCAAACCGCCGGTTGAGCGGGGCACGGAACACGTTACGATGCGCTCCGCGACAATCTGGAGGCATTGCTCATGATATCGGATGTGCCTGTCTGGCTGATCACCGGTTGCTCGAGAGGTCTCGGGCGGGAACTCGCACTGGCGGTTTTGAAGCGCGGATACCGTGCCGTGGTCACCGCGCGAGACACAGCGACAATCCAGGACTTCGCGGGCCGCTATCCGGACACGTGCCTTGCGGCCGAGTTGGATGTGACCAACGCCGAGCAGCGGCGGGCCGTTGTGAGGAGCGCAGAGGCCCGGTTCGGCAGGATCGACGTCCTGGTCAACAACGCGGGTTACGGGTATCTCGCGGCGATCGAGGAGGGGGAGGACGATGAAATTCGAGCGATGTTCGAGACCAACTTCTTCGGACTGTCCGCGCTCACAAAGGCCGTGCTCCCCGGCATGCGGGCGCGCCGGACGGGGCACATTCTCAATGTCTCGTCGGTCGGGGGGCTGATCGGCCTGCCGGGGGTGGGTTACTACAACGCAACCAAGTTCGCCCTGGAGGGCCTGTCGGAGGCGCTTGCGGCAGAAGTCGCTCCGCTCGGCATCCGGGTCACCATTGTCGAACCGGGACCGTTCCGCACCGATTGGGCGGGAGCGTCCCTCAGGACACCCAAGGCGTCGATCGCCGACTACGCCGAGACCGCCGGGGCTCGCCGCA
>JBATPX010000259.1:0-1733 GCA_049291695.1 Defluviicoccus sp. | reverse complement strand
GCCCAGGCCGTAGCCGCCGGCGCGGATGCGCTCGATCAGCGTGCCCTGCGGCGAGAGCTCCACTTCCAGCGTGCCGGCGATCATGCGCTTCTGCGTCTCGGGGTTGAGACCGATGTGGCTGGCGATGGTCTTGCGCACCAAGCCTGCGTCCACCAGCTTGCCAATCCCCACTCCGGGCCGCGCGTTGTCGTTGGCGATCACGGTGAGGTCGCGCTTGCCCTGGCGCACCAGTTCGTCGCACAGCCGCTCTGGCGTGCCAACACCCATGAATCCACCGATCAGCAGGCTCGCGCCGTTCGGGATCAGCCCCACCGCCTCCTCAAGTGCGATCCCCTTCACTCCCGTTCTCCTTCTACTGCGCCGACCACGCGCCGTCGACCGGGATCCCAATGCCGCGGATGTTCGAGGCGCCCTCCGAGCATAGGAACACCGCCAAAGCCCCGAGCTGATCGGGCATGGTGAACTGCAGCGAGGGCTGCTTCTCGCCCAGCAGCTTGATGGTTGCATCATCCGGCGAGAGACTCTCTCGCTCGGCCAGCGCGTCGATCTGCTTCTGCACCAGCGGGGTCAGCACCCAGCCCGGGCAGATCGCGTTGCACGTTACCCCGGTGGTGGCCGTCTCCAGCGCAACGCCCTTGGTGAAGCCCATGAGGCCGTGCTTGGAGGCCACGTACGCGGATTTGTCCACCGACGCGACCAGTCCGTGCACCGAGGCGATGTTGATGATGCGCCCCCAATTGCGCTTGAGCATCTGCGGCAGCACCGCACGGGTCACCAGAAACGGCGCGGTCAGGTTGATCATCATCACCGCATCCCACCGATCCGCCGGGAAGTCCTGCACCGGAGACACGTGCTGTATGCCCGCGTTGTTAACCACGATGTCCACATGCCCGTGTTCGCGCGTGGCCGTCTCGATCATGCCGGCGATCTCGGCCGGCTTGGTCATGTCCGCGCTGCTGTAGGTGACCTTCACCCCGTGAGCCTTGGCAAGTTCCTTCTGCAGCGCTTCGATCGCCTTCGCCTCGCCGAATCCGTTGAGCACGATGTCGGCCCCGTCCGCCGCGAGGGACGTCGCGATACCGAGGCCGATCCCGCTCGTCGAACCGGTTACAAGCGCCACTTTTCCGTTCAGCATGAGCGTGTCCTTGGTTGAATCCAATCACAGCTGAGCCGCAGACAAATACCGTCCCCGCACAATGCGACTGCAGTGGGTCTGCGCCTGAAGCGCACCGCTTGCACAATAACGTCAGATCGCCCCAGCGAAAACAAAAGCAATCTGCCACAGTGCACGCCCTTCCACAAGAGCGAGAACAATAGTAATTTGCCACAGGGCACGCTTTTCCAAAAGCCTGCGCCACGCCTATTTGGATGGCGCCCGTAACGGCTGTTTCACGGGTGAGTTACCGCGCCGCATGATCGCCACGACGGCGTGGTCATGTTACGTTCGCGCGCAAAGAGGAGGCTCCGAGAATGACCCAGCCAGGCGCCGCATCCTTCCCCCGACACGCGCCGCCAACTCAAGCCAGCGGCGACACCATGCGCGCCCGGGGAGCGCAGCGATGAGCGGCGCCGAGCTTATTGGCATCGCCGGCATGGTGGTCGCGGTCGGGCTGCTCATCCTTCTGGCCTACCGCGGCTTCAGCCTGCTGCTGGCCGCCCCGATCGTGGCGCTGCTCGCCGCGGCGTTCTCCAGCGAGCCGCTGCTGGCCCACTGGACGATCATGCTGATGGGC
>JBATPX010000258.1:0-15182 GCA_049291695.1 Defluviicoccus sp. | reverse complement strand
CGGCCGCCCAGCCGGCGCAGGAGATCAAGCCCGTCCGCCGCCTGTTCGCCGTGCCGGCGCACGGCGCGGGCAACCACGGCGCGTTTGCGCTCCAGGGCAGCGCCATCGACGCCGGTTCCGCGCCCGGTCCAGGCTGCTGCCACGCCGCCGAACAGCGCCAGCGCCAGGGCGGCTGCGGCTGTCGTATTGCCGATGCCCATCTCGCCGAGGCAAACGAGATCGCAGTCCCTCTCAACCGCGGCCATGCCGATCTGCATCGCTTCGACGCATGCGTCCTCGTCCATCGCGGCGGCGGCTGTAAAATCGCGGGTCGGCCGCTCAAGGGCGATCGGCCGCACCGTCAGCGCGGCCCCGAAGCACTCGCACAGCCGGTTCACAGCAGCACCGCCGGCGGCGAAGTTGGCGACCATCTGCGCCGTCACAGTGGCCGGATAGGCGGAAACGCCGGCGCCCGCGATGCCGTGGTTGCCGGCGAAAACGAGCGCACTGACGCGATCGAGGGAGGGGCGTGGCCGGCCCTGCCAGCGGGCGAGCCAGGCGGTCAAGTCCTCCAACCGCCCGAGTGCGCCTACCGGCTTGGTCAGGACTGCCTCGCGGGCGGCGACGGCCGCAGCCGCCGCCTCATCCGCCTCCGGCAAGCTGGTCAGAAGCGCGCGGACGTCATCAAGCGATCGCGGCGGCGGTTGCTCACGGATCGGATCGTAGGCCACGATTGCGTCCCCTGCGGCTTGTCCTGTATGCACATGCGGCGGTGAGGGCGACGAGCCCCACCGACCCTTCAAGCATACTGCCGCGAGCGAGCTGAGATGCACATCGATTTTACCGGCGCCTCGCATCTGATCGACCGCTGCTGGCGTGATTTGCGCGTCGCGACCGCTTTCCTTACCCGGCTCCCGGTGCAGCCTCCGCTGCTGCCTGCCAACGACGACACGGTGGGCGGCGAGCAGACGGACAAGCCGGCCGGCTATCTGGCGGGGGCGACCGCGATGTTCCCGGTCGTCGGCTTCCTGATTGGCGCCGTCGGCGCACTTATCCTCGCGATCGCGCATGCGATCGGACTGCATCCGATGGCGTCTGCGCTCCTCGCCGTTGCTGCCATGGCGATCCTCACCGGCGGCCTGCACGAGGATGGCCTCGCCGATTTCGTCGACGGCCTGGGTGGCGGCACGATCGTACAGGAGCGCCTGGAGATCATGCGCGACAGTCGCATCGGCGCGTTCGGGACGCTGGCGCTGATCATTGCGGTCGAGCTCAGGGCGACCTTCATCAGTCAACTGGCGTCGCTCGAGCTCGCGGTGGCGGCGGTGATTGTCGCGGCGCTGGCGTCGCGCGCCGTCATCCCGGCAGTGATGCGCTGGACGCCGCCCGCCCGCAGCGACGGGTTCGCGTTTGGCGCCGGCCGGCCGCAGCCGACCGAGCTCACGATCGCGCTCGCGCTCACGTTCGTCGCGTTGTTCCTCACGTTTTCGATCGTGGGCGCGGTCGCGGCGCTCCTGGTCGGGACGGCCGGAGCCGCAGCCGTCGCCTTCATTGCCCGCAAGCGGTTGGGCGGACATACCGGCGATGTGCTCGGTGCCGCCCAGCAGGTGACCGAGATCCTGATCCTGGCGGCGATCGCGGCCGCCGAATGACGGACGCGCCGAAACGCTGGTGGTGGGTGCGCCACGCCCCCGTTGCCGGCGCCGACGGGCGCATCTACGGTCAGATCGATGTCGCTTGCGAGACCGGCGATGCCGATGCCTTTCGCGCGTTGGCGGTGGGCCTGCCGCGCGACGCCGCCTGGTTCGTCAGCCCGTTGCAGCGCACGCAGCAGACCCTGGCCGCGATCTGTGCGGTCCTCGCCGAGCCCGTGCCCACGGCGCGCGTCGAACCCGCCTTTGCCGAGCAGCACTTCGGCCGCTGGCAAGGGCGGAGCTGGCCGGAAATGCAGGCCGCCGATCCCACGCTTTACGAGGCGTTCTGGCGCAATCCGACGCGTACCGCGCCGCCGGAAGGCGAGAGCTTTCTTGCCCAGATGCGCCGCACCGAGCGCGCCATCGCCCGGCTGTCGGCAACGACCGCAGAGGCCGATCTTGTCATCATCGCCCATGCCGGCACGATCCGCAGCGCCGTTGCGCTGGCGCTGAACCTGACGCCGGAGGCGGCACTGGCACTGGTGATCGACAATCTCTCGATCACCCGGCTCGAGTTCGTCGCGGACGGCTTGCTGCAAAGAGAGGGCGGCAGCTGGCGGGTGCGGACCGTCAACCAGCCCGGGCACTGCCTTGCCGACTGGTCAGCGGCAAGAACGGCGTGCTAGGGTTCACGAAAGAGGGCGCCCTGCGCTTATGAGAGTACGAACGCGATCGGGATCATGCTGACCGAGCTGCCGCCTGCGCTGCGACCTGCCGTGACGCTTGTCTTGGGCGGTGCCCGGTCCGGCAAGAGCGCCTACGCGGAAGCGCTGGCTGCCGAGGCGGCGTCGGCGCTCTACCTCGCGACGGCGCAAGCACACGATGCCGAGATGGCCGAGCGTATCCGCCACCATCGCGAGCGCCGCGGCCGCCGCTGGACGACGGTGGAAGAGCCGATCGCGCTCGTGACCGCGCTGAAGCAGCACGCGCAGCCCGATCGGCCCGTCGTCGTCGACTGCCTGACGCTGTGGCTCAGCAATCTGATGGCCGCCGGCCGCGACATCGCCTTCGAAACGGCGCACTTGGTCGAAGGCCTCGCCGACCCAGCCGGGCCGGTCTTGCTGGTCGCGAACGAGGTGGGCCTCGGCATCGTCCCTGCAACGCCGCTGGGCCGGGAGTTCCGTGACCACGCCGGGCGGCTGAACCAGGCGGTAGCCCGGATCGCGGACCGGGTCGTGTTCGTCGTCGCGGCGCTGCCGCTGGTGCTCAAGGATACGGTTGCGCACGCCTCATGAAGATCCCCGCCACCGTCATTACCGGCTTCCTCGGTGCCGGCAAGACCACCCTCATCCGCCACCTGCTCGCCAACGCGAAGGGCGCCCGTTTGGCGCTTGTCATCAACGAGTTCGGTACGCTCGGCATCGATCGCGACATTCTTGAAGGATGCGGCATCACCGGCTGCGGCGAGAGCGAGATCGTCGAGCTTGCCAACGGCTGCCTGTGCTGCACGGTCGCGGACGAGTTCCTGCCGACCATGGCGCGGCTCATCGAGCGGCCCGACCCGCCCGATCACATCGTCATCGAGACGTCCGGCTTGGCCCTGCCGAAGCCGCTGGTGAAGGCCTTCCAGTGGCCGGACATCCGCTCGAAGGTCACGGTCGATGGCGTGCTGGCGGTGATTGACGCGCACGCGGTGGCGGAAGGCCGCTTTGCCGACGATGCCGCCGCGATGGCCGCTGCTGCCGTTGCAGACCCAGCCGTCGTTCACGACGCACCGTTGAAGGAGCTGTTCGAGGATCAGCTCATGTGCGCCGATCTGGTTGTCCTCAACAAGACCGACGGCATTGCGGCGGAAACGCTGGCGGCAGTCCGCGCGAGCGTCGAAGCCGTGGCGCGGCCCGCGACCAAGGTCATCGCGACGGCATTCGGCGCCCTCGACCCGCAGGTGGCGCTGGGCCTCGGCGCTGCGGCCGAGGTCGATGTTGCCGGCCGCTGTTCCAATCACGACGGCGAGGGCGATGAACACGACCATGACGACTTTCACAGCTTCATTTTCGAGGCCGGCCCGGTCGCGGACCTCGACGCCTTCAGCGAAACGCTGGCGGCGGTGATCGCGCGCCACGACGTCTTGCGCGTGAAGGGCTTTCTCGACGTGCCCGCCCGGGCGATGCGCTGTGTGCTGCAGGCCGTCGGCAGCCGGCTGGAGCGCTACTACGACCGGCCGTGGCGGCCGAACGAGACACGCGCGAGCCGCCTTGTCATCATCGCCACGCGTGATGTCGACCACAGGGCCGTGCTGGCGGATCTCGGCGTCGCAGCGGCCGCACCGGCTGCTGGGGGCCGCTAGCGGGCATCCATGCATCTCCTTGCCGCCAAGCCGGGGGCCATCGCGGACGGCGGCCAAGCGGTCGACCTCAAGCAGAGCCCGGCCGACATCGTCGTGCTTTCCGCCGCGGACAGCGAGCTTGCGTGCCTCGCCGCGGCGCACGCACGAGTTACCGAAGCAGGCTTTCCCAGCTTTAGGCTCGCGAGCCTGTTGGCGCTTGGCCATCCGCTGTCGGTCGATCTCTATCTCGAAAAGACGCTGAGCCATGCGCAGCTGATCGTCGTGCGCGTCCTCGGTGGCTATGCCTACTGGTCATACGGCATCGAGCAGGTGGCTCGGCTGTGCCAGGAGAAGGGGCTGGGGCTCGCGGTCCTGGCCGGCGACGATCAGCCGGACCCCGAACTCGCGAGCTTCTCGACGCTGCCCAAGGAAGCCGGCCACCGGCTGTGGCAGTACCTTGTCCACGGCGGCATCGCCAATGCGGTCGAGTTCCTGCGCTACGCCGCGAGCCTGATCGGCCATGGCGGGGCGTGGCTGGAACCGCGGCCCTTGCTGCGCGCCGGTCTCTACTGGCCGGGCTGCGAACGGGCGACGCTCGCCGATGTCCGCAGCGCTTGGCAGCAGCCAGCGGGGCCGGTGGCGGTGCGGCCGGTGGCGGCGCTGGTGTTCTACCGGGCGCTCGTTCAGGCCGGCAACCTCAAGGCCATCGATGCCCTGATCACGGCGCTGCTCAAGGAAGGACTGAGCCCGCTGCCCGTATTCGCGTCAAGCCTCAAGGACCCGGTCGCGGCGGCGACGATCGCGCAGCTGTTCGCCGAAGCGCAGCCGGCGATCGTCCTCAACGGCACCGGGTTCGCCGTCTCCGCACCGTCGGCCGCCCAGACGGCGCCGGTGTTTGCGGGCTGCGACGGCGTGGTGCTGCAGGTGATCTTCTCGGGCTCCGACGAAGCGCAGTGGCGCGCCGGCAGCCAAGGCTTGAGTGCGCGCGATATCGCGATGAACGTCGCCTTGCCGGAAGTCGACGGCCGGCTGATCAGCCGCGCCGTCTCGTTCAAGGGCGCCTCCCGGCAGGATCGCGCGACCGAGGCGACGATCGTCGGCTACGAACCGGTCGCAGATCGCATCGCCTTCGTGGCCCGATTGGCGGCGGCCTGGGTCGCGCTGAAGGTGGCGCCGGTGGTTGAGCGGCGGATCGCGCTCGTGCTCGCCAACTATCCGAACCGCGATGGCCGGCTGGGCAACGGCGTCGGCCTCGATACGCCGGCGAGTGCCGTGGTCATCCTCAACGCGCTGCGCGCGGCCGGCTATGCCGTCGCGGACATTCCGGCCGACGGCAAGGTGCTGATCGAGCGCTTGAGCGCCGGGCCGACCAACGACTGGCGACGGCTCCCGGAGCGGACCATCCGCGAGACGCTGTCGCTCGCCGACTACCGCACCTTCTTCGCAAGCCTGCCGGCAGACGTGCAGGCGCGCGTCAACGAACGCTGGGCGGCGCCCGAAAGCGACCCATTCTTCATCGCCGGCACGCCTGCCGGTGCCGGGGGGGCCTTTGCGCTCGCCGTCGTGCGGTTCGGCGCGGTGGCGCTCGGCCTGCAGCCGGCGCGCGGCTATAACATCGATCCGCAGGCAAGCTACCACGATCCCGACCTGGTGCCGCCGCACAACTACTTCGCCTTCTATGCCTGGATCCGGCTGCAATTCGGGGCGCACGCGGTGGTCCATCTCGGCAAGCACGGCAATCTCGAATGGCTGCCGGGCAAGGCGGTGGCGCTGTCGGAAAGTTGTTTCCCGGAAGCCGTGCTGGGGCCGCTGCCGCACCTCTACCCCTTCATCGTCAACGACCCCGGCGAGGGGACGCAGGCGAAGCGGCGGGCGCAGGCGGTCATCATCGACCACCTGACGCCGCCCTTGACGCGCGCGGAGAGCTACGGCCCGTTGCGCAATCTGGAACAGCTTGTCGATGAGTACTACGAGGCATCCGGCACCGATCCCCGCCGCCTGAAGGTGCTGGCCGACGAGATCTTGTCGCTGAGCCAGTCGATTGGCCTCGATCGCGAGTGCGGCATCGCCCCGGTCGACGGCACCGATGACGCGCTTGCCAAGCTCGATCGCTACCTGTGCGAGCTTAAGGAGCTGCAAATCCGCGACGGCTTGCATGTGTTCGGCGTCTCGCCGACGGGAGGGATGCTGGCCGACCTTCTGGTGGCGCTTGCCCGTGTCCCGCGCGGCAGCGGCGGCGGCGGCGATGCCTCGCTCCTGCGCGCGCTCGCGGCCGATCTCGACCTGGGCTTCGATCCGCTCGATGCCGATCTCGCGCACGTTTGGGAAGGACCGCGGCCCGAGGCGCTCGCGGCTGCCGATCCCTGGCGGACGGCGGGCGATACGGTGGAGCGGCTCGAAGCGCTGGCGGTCAAGCTGGTCGCGGGCGACGTGAAGGCACCGCCCGCGTGGGCGGCGACGGCTTCCGTGCTGGCCGAGATTGAAAGTCGCATCCGCCCAGCCGTTGACGCCTGCGCCGGCCGCGAGCTTGCGGGCCTGCTGACCGGCCTCGATGGCCGCTTCGTGCCGCCGGGCCCCTCGGGCGCGCCGACCCGCGGCCGGCCCGACGTTCTGCCGACGGGGCGCAACTTTTATTCCGTCGATACCCGGACGGTGCCGACACCGGCCGCATGGACACTGGGCTGGAAGTCGGCGGCGCTCCTCGTCGAGCGTTACGTGCAGGACAACGGCGACTGGCCGCAGCGGCTCGCGATCTCGGCCTGGGGCACCAGCAACATGCGCACCGGCGGCGACGATATCGCCCAGGCGCTGGCGCTGATCGGTGTCCGCCCGACCTGGGACACCGCCTCGCGACGGGTCAACGGCTTCGAGATCCTGCCCTTGAGCGTCCTCGACCGGCCGCGCGTCGACGTCACCTTGCGCATTTCCGGCTTCTTCCGCGATGCCTTTACGGGCCTGATCGATCTGTTCGACTCGGCCGTGCGCGCCGTCGCCGCCCTCGATGAGCCGGCTGCGCACAACCCGATCGCCGCCCGTGTCGCGGCTGATCACGCGAGCCTTGCGGCGGAAGGGGTCGGCGACGATGCAGCCCGGCAGCTCGCCGCCGCGCGCGTGTTCGGCGCCAAGCCGGGGGCGTACGGCGCCGGCCTGCAAGCGTTGATCGACGAGAGGGGCTGGCAAACCGATGCCGATCTGGCGCGTGCATACCTGGTCTGGGGCGGCTATGCCTACGGCGGCGGTCTCAAGGGCCGACCGGCGGAGGCGCTGTTCGCGCAACGGCTGCAGGCAGTTCAGGCGGTGGTGCAGAATCAGGACAACCGCGAGCACGATATCCTCGACTCCGATGACTATTACCAGTTCGAGGGCGGCATGACGGCCGCCGTCCGCGTGCTGTCGGGCCGGCAGCCCTCGGTCTACCATGCCGACCACGCAAGGCCCGAAACGCCGAAAATCCGCACACTGACGGAAGAGCTCGCCCGCGTCGTGCGCGCCCGCGTCGTCAATCCGAAATGGATCGCGGGCGCGATGCGGCACGGCTACAAGGGCGGCTGCGAGATGGCGGCGACCGTCGACTACCTGTTCGCCTTTGCCGCGACTGCCCATTGCGTCGCCGACCACCAGTTCGACGCGGTCTTCGATGCCTACATCGAGGACGACGCGGTGCGCGCCTTTCTCGAAGATAACAATCCGGAAGCACTGAAGGAGATGAGCCAGCGGCTGCTGGAGGCGCAGGACCGCGGGCTGTGGCGGCCGAAACGCAACAGCGCGCGCGATACGTTGAGCGAGCTCGGTGTGGAGAGGACGCAATGACCGGCGACGAAAGCGATGTCAACCGCCACCACGCGGCCAAAATGGCGAAGAAGAAGGCGGTCCGTGACAAGATCCTCGCCGGCAAGACCGAGGAGCGCGGCCTCCTCATCGTTCATACCGGCAAGGGCAAGGGCAAGACGACGGCCGCCATGGGCATGGCGTTGCGCTGCATCGGCCACGGCATGAAGGTCGGCATTGTCCAGTTCGTGAAAGGTGCACGGGCAACGGGCGAGCGCACTGTTCTCGCGCGTTTTCCCGATCTGTGCGTCATCGAGGCGACTGGCGAGGGGTTCACGTGGGAGACCCAGGACCGTGCGCGGGATATGGCGTTGGCGGCGCAGGCCTGGCAGGCGGCGCTGGCGATGATGGCCGATTCGTCATTTCGGATGGTGATTCTGGACGAAATCAACATCGTCCTGCGCTACGCCTACCTTGATTTCGACACCGTCCTGGCCGCCCTGAAAAGCAGGCCGCAGACACTGCATGTTGTGGTCACAGGCCGTAATGCGCGGGAAGAATTGATAGAAGCGGCGGACCTCGTCACCGAGATGATGCTCGTCAAGCACCCGTTCCGCGCAGGCGTCAAGGCCCAGGCCGGCATCGAGTATTAGGGTCTTGCGCACCTCGGAACCGCGTGATCCCCTTGCTTTTCAGCGGGAGGGATGGATGATGGTCAAGTATCTGCACGCGACGCGGCTTATGGTGCTTTCGGTGCTCGTTGGCGTCTGGCTCGCCGGTTGCGCCAGCAGTGTCGACAGCCGCACGGAGGCAGAAGCCCTGGTCACCCGCGCCCGCTGGACGGTGGAACACTTCCAGACCCGCCGGGACGACGCGAACGTGCTGTTCCGCGAGCGGCTGAAGACGGCGCATGCGATTGCCGTGTTCCCCACCGTCACCAAGGGCGCGTTCTTCGTCGGCGCCGCCGGCGGGCAGGGCGTGATCCTGGCACGCCGGCCGGACGGCAGCTGGAGCGATCCAGCCTTCTGCCGCTTGACCGGCGGCAGCTTTGGGCTGCAGTTCGGCGGCCAATCGGCGCAGGTCGTCCTGTTGATCCACTCGCCGCAGGCGCTCGATGCGCTCCTTAACCACGCCGGTGCTGTCGGCGGCGAGGTCCAGATGACGCTCGGCAACTGGGGTGCCGGCCTCGGTGCGGCTACGACCACCAATGTCGGCGCTGACATCACCGCGTATGCGCATGCGCAAGGGGTGTTCTTCGGAATGTCGTTCGCCGGTGGCATGATCGGCCGCTTGGATGGTCTCAATGCCGCCTATTACGGCTCGAACGTGGTTTCGGCACGGGCGATCCTGAAGGAGGGCAAGCACGTCAATCCCGGCTCCGAGCCGCTGGTGGCTGCGCTCGCCGTCCGTTAGCGCGGGGCGGGCCGGCCGTGTTCACCTTCGCCCGCCGCGCGGACGGCCTTCAGCCCGAAACAAGCGGGCTTGAGCGCGGAGCCGTTTGCCCCCAAACTCCGCCGCTGCGGCCGAACAGTCGGCCGGCCTTGCCGTGGAGGGTGCTGGCCTTGTCCCGTCGATCGTTCCTGGTATTCTTGCTCGTCGCCACCCTGGCAATGGCCGGCTGCACGACAAGCGTTCCGCCGCACACGGAAGCGGAGGCGATCGTCGAGCGGGCGGGCACCACAATCGACATCCTGAAACGGCGCGAGGCCGAGCCGGGGCCGAACTTCCGTGCCAACTTGAAGACCGCACAAGGCATTCTGATTTTTCCGGACGTCTTCAAGGCGGCCGTCGGCGTCGGCGGCCAGGGCGGCTCCGGCATCTTGTTGGTGCGCGATGCCCGCGGCCGCTGGAGCTATCCAGCCTTCTACACGTTAGGCGGCGGCAGCCTCGGCTTCCAGCTCGGTGCGACTTCGGCCCAACTCGTTTTCATCCTCCGCAGCGAGAGTGCGGTCCGCGCCGTCATCCGCGATCAGTTCTCGTTGGGCGGTAACGTCCAGTGGACGGCCGGCAGCCTTGGCGCCGGCTATTCGGCGGCAACCACGACCAGTGTCGGCGCCGACATTGTCGGCTTCGCGATCGCCGAGGGCCTGTTCGCCGGCTTCTCGCTGCAGGCGGGCTCGGTCGGCAGGCGCAACGATCTGAACACCGCCTATTACGCTCGCACCGTGACGCCATCCGAGATCGTGTTGGAGAACCGCGTCTTCAACCTCCACGCCGATCCGTTGCGACAGGCGCTCGCGAGCGAATAACCGAGCAGCTGAGCGCCGATGGCCCCTCGCGGCGCCGCGCGCGCCCTCATGCTGCAGGGCACCGGCTCCGATGTCGGCAAGTCGCTGCTCGTGGCGGGCCTCTGTCGGGCCTGGACCCGGCAGGGCGTCAAGGTACGGCCGTTCAAGCCGCAGAACATGTCCAACAACGCCGCCGTCACCGTCGACGGCGGCGAGATCGGCCGCGCCCAGGCGCTGCAAGCGCTGGCCTGCGGTATTCCCCCCTCAAGGGACATGAACCCGGTCTTGTTGAAGCCGCAAACGGATGTCGGCGCGCAGGTGATTGTCCAGGGCCGCAGCATCGGCAATGCCCAGGCCGGAGCGTTCCAGGCGCTCAAGCCCCAGCTCCTGCCGCGTGTCCTGGAGAGCCTCGCGCGCCTTGCAGCCGACGCCGATCTCGTCGTCGTCGAGGGGGCCGGCAGCGCTGCGGAGGTTAACCTGCGCGCAGGCGACATCGCCAACATGGGCTTCGCGCTTGCGGCCCACGTGCCCGTTGTCCTCGTCGGCGATATCGATCGAGGCGGCGTGATCGCGAGCCTCGTCGGTACCTGGGTGCTGCTGGCCGACGCCGAGCGCGCGCTGGTCCGCGGCACGATCATCAACAAGTTCCGCGGCGATCCGCGCCTCTTTTCGGGCGGGCTCGCTATTATCGCTCAGCACTTGGGCCGCCCCTCATTCGGCGTGGTGCCGTGGTTCGAGGGGGCGGCGCGTCTGCCGGCCGAAGATGCGGTGGCGCTGGAAAGGCCGCGTCCGGCCGGAAATGGGGCCGCCCTGATCCGGATCGGCGTGGCGCGGCTGGCACGGATTGCCAACTTCGATGATCTCGATCCGCTGATCGCCGAGCCGGGGGTGAGCGTTCGCTTCGTCGCACCGGGCGAGGCGCTGCCGGGTGATCTCGATCTCGTGCTTTTGCCCGGCACCAAGGCGACGCTCGCCGATCTCGCCTACTTCCGCGCCCAGGGCTGGGACATCGACCTCAAGGCGCATGTCCGCCGCGGCGGCCTCGTCGTGGGCCTGTGTGGCGGCTATCAGATGTTGGGCCGCCACCTCGCCGATCCCGCCGGCATCGAGGGGGTTCCCGCAAAAGCCGCGGGCCTCGGCCTCCTTGACGTGACAACTGTCCTCGAAGGCGAGAAGGTGTTGCTCTCGGCCGCGGGTGTCGACTGCATGAGCGGAGCTACCGTGCAGGGCTACGAGATGCACGTCGGCCGGACGGAGGGCGCGGGCCTGGAACGGCCGCTGTTGCGGTTGGTCAATGCCGACGGCACGACACGGCCCGAAGGCGCCGTTTCCGCCGATGGCAAGGTGATGGGCTCGTATCTGCACGGCCTGTTTCAGGCGGATGGTTTCCGGCATGCCTTTCTCGACCGCATCCGCCGCCGGCCTGCAAACGGCATCGCGTACGGCGCTTCGATCGAGGCGAGCCTGGACGCGCTCGCCGACCATCTCGAAGTGCACCTCGACTTAAACGCCATGCTCGCCGCCGCCGGGCCGGTGCGCGCTTAAGCGGCTGCGGCCGTAGGAGGGCAGCCAGGGATAGCGGATCGATCTCGTTCGTGGCAAAGTCGCTGCGTGGGTAAGCATCGCTAATGGATATGACGCTGATGACAAAGCTCGAGACGGTGGAGCAAATGGTGACCGATATGACACCGGCCGAGCTTGCCGCTTTTCGCCGTTGGTTCGCTCAGTATGATGCCGCCGCGTGGGATCGGGATATCGAGGCTGACGCGGTTGCGGGCCGGCTCGATGCGCTGGCCGAGCGCGCCTTGGCCGCCCATGCCGCCGGGCAAACCACGAAACTGTGAACCATTATGCCGATCCCGACTTCTGGCGCTGCTATGCCAGCTTGCCGGAAACGGTGCAGCGTGTTGCCAAACGGGCGTTCGAGCGCTTGAAGGCGGATCCCCGCCATCCGTCCCTGCATCTGAAACAGGTCGGAAGCTTCTGGTCCGCTCGCGTCGGCCGGCACCATCGCGCCCTTGCCGTGGAAGCTAAGGACGGCCTCGTCTGGTTCTGGATCGGCAGCCACGCCGACTATGATCAACTCCTGGGTTGACGCCGCCGCCGGGCCGCTGCGCGTTTTAAGCGACTTCGTACTTTTCGATCAGCCAGGGCTCGGCCGCAGCGCCGGCGCACCATTCGATCAGCGCCGGCCAAGCCCGCACCGCTTCGGCATAGGCCTGACAGACGCGATCAAGCGCTACGCCGTAAGTGGTGAAGCGGGTCACCACCGGCGCATAGAAGCAATCAGCGGCGGTGAACGGGCCGAACAGGAACGGCCCGCCGGCTCCGTAGCAGGAACGGCAGTCGCACCACAGGGCGGTGACGCGGGCGATATCGGCCATCACCTCGGGTGTGCGGCTGAGGCCTGGGCGGCTCGCGCGCACGTTCATCGGCAGCGCTTGGCGCAGCGCCTGAAAGCCTGCGTGCATCTCCGCCGCCACCGCTCGGGCGTGGGCGCGCGCGCCTACCTCCACAGGCCACAGCGCTGCGGCTGGGAACAACTCCGCCAAATACTCGGTGATCGCGAGCGAGTCCCAAACCGTGAGCGCGCCGTTTTTCAGCACCGGCACCTTGCCGGTCGGCGAATGGCGCGCGATCTCCGCCGCTGTGGTCGGCTGATCGAGCGGGACGACGATCTCCTCGAACGCCGCACCGGTCATCTTGAGGGCCAGCCAGGCCCGCAGCGACCACGACGAGTAGGTCTTGTTGGCGATGATGAGGGTGAGCGGGGCCATCTGCGGTGCTCCCGGATCCTGTTCTACACCGCCCAGCCAACCACGGCCACAGTCAGCACCGCAAGCGTGTTGAGGGTGCACGCCGACGTCAACATGGCGAGCGCGCGGCGGATGTCGTTGGGCGTCGCCTGCGCGGAGCCGGCACCGAGCCACGGATCGTCGACCGTCATTTGGCCATAGCGGCGCGGGCCGGCGAGCGTCAAGTCAAGCGCACCGGCCATTGCCGCCTCGGGCCAGCCAGCATTGGGTGAGCGGTGCTTGCCGGCGTCACGCCACGCCGTCGCGAGTGCGGCCCCGAAGCTGGCGCGCGGGACCGCCAGTGCGGCGAGCGCAATCGTCAGCGCCGCCAGGCGAGCCGGCACAAGGTTGAGGAGATCGTCGAGCCTCGCTGCCGCGGCGCCGAACGAGATGTGCCGGGGCGTCCGGTGGCCGATCATGCTGTCCATCGTGTTGACGGCCTTGTACGCCAGCATGCCCGGCAGGCCGAGGACGAGATACCAGAACGCCGGCGCGATCACGCCGTCGGAAAAGTTCTCGGCGCACGACTCGATTGCCGCACGCGCCACGCCGGAGGCATCGAGGCTCGCCACGTCACGGCCGACGATGTGCTCGACCGCGCTCCGTCCGGCCGCGAGCCCGTCCTGTTCGAGCGCACGAGCAACCGAGAACACGTGGCGATAGAGGCTGCGCTGGGCCAGGAGGGCGGTGACGAGCACAAGTTCGACCAGCCAGCCGAAGGGCAGCGCCGCTGCAAGCGCCGTGATCGTCCAGCCGACTCCGGCCGCGAGCGCGCTCACGAAGGCCGCCACCAGCGCGCCGCGGGCAAAGCGATCGCTGGGGGTGCGCTCGTCCCGGTTGAGGCGGCGATCGAGGCCGCCGATCAGCCAGCCCAAAAGGCGCACCGGGTGCGGCAGCCGCCGGAGCGGCCCCCACGCTTCGCCGGCAGCGGCATCGAGGGCGAGTGCGATCAGGAGGATGAACGCGGCGGCCGGCGGCGCGCCGGCTTCGAGCAGGGGCGAAGGAGACATGCGGCCGATTGTGCGACCGCCTGCCCCCGCGTCAACTGCCGTTTCGCATGACCGCCTCTTCGCCTCAAACCACTCGCCGCGGTCACGGATATCGCTGCGCCAGCCGCCGATAACCAGCTACTGAGAAGCACTGGAAGTCGAGCGCCTCCATTGGCCGACGGGTGATGAGTGCGCAAAAAATGGCCCGCGACGATGCGCGGGCCAAGGTTTCCGGGTCTCTGAGGGGAGGGGCGGGCAATCATCCCGCCGCCAATCCGGCAACACGGCGGAGGGTCAGGGATACGCGCGGGTTGCCAACGATACCAAAAGCAAACAGCGTGCCACTCGCTGGCGCTCGCGCGGAGAAAGGCGATTGCCGGCTGCCGGCTGCGAAACGATGCGCACCCGAAGCCGTTCCTTGTGGCGAAGCGGCGGCGGCTGCGCGGACGCGCCCGCGCTCTGAAGGCTCAGGCAACAAGCAGGTGCCTGCGCGATAGGCAGCAGCCGGGGTGTCCCGGTCCGCAGTGTCCGCAGCGGATCAGGGCTTGCTCCGCTTGAGCGCGGCCGTGACCGTGCGCAGCGCATCGCCCTCGCGAAAGCGGAAGAATTTGAGCGCAAGGCCGCCGTCCGCAAGCGTCCGGTGGTAGACTTGCATTTCGTAGCCGCCGTCATCGGTGATCAGGAGTGCGTAGACGGTCAAGGTCGTGTCGAGCAGGCGCGCCCAGACGAACGGATCGCCGCGCAGAGGATCGAGCGGGATGCGGTTGCCGAACATGTCGCTGCGCATCTGCGAGGCAAAGATGCCGGCACGCACCGTCGGCTCGAAATCGATCGAAGAGCTCTCGCGCTTGGTCGCTCCGTCCCGGCCAAGTGTCGTTGTCGTCCAGCGGACGTTAAAGCCGGTGCGGGTTGGCGCGATCGCGACATCGAGATCCCGCGTTGTCATAACCCCGTCACTCTCAAGGATGGTCTGGCCCTTGTAGGTTCCGAAGAACGCCTCAAGCGCCGGCCTCACGCTCTCCGCGAGCGCGGCCGTCACGATGCCTGTCAACAGCCACGCAGCGAGAAAGGTCGCCGGCAACTGCCAAGGCCGCGCTCTCTCGTTGGCCAGAAACCGCATCGATGCCTCGGCAAGCAAATGGTCGGAGCGGCCGGACTTGAACCGGCGACCTCTTGACCCCCAGTCAAGTGCGCTACCAGGCTGCGCTACGCTCCGAGTAAAGAACGACTATATCGCCTTGGACCCGCGGCCGGCAACAGCCGCGCCGCGTGTTGCAGGGAGCACACGATCTGTCCGGGATAGGGAGCACCCGAACTGTCCGGTCTAGACCGCTCCGGGTGAGCGACTGTCTTTCGGGTCAAGGGGTTTTCCATGCGGTGCGGTCCCGGATGATGGCGTTGAGGACGGTGATGAGCTTGCGCATGCAGGCGGTGAGGGCGAGCTTTTTCGGCCGTCCGGCGCC
>JBATPX010000257.1:0-19299 GCA_049291695.1 Defluviicoccus sp. | reverse complement strand
GGCCGCGGCCGCCTCACCGGCATCGCCAGCGCTCATGTCCTCGTCGTCATCGCCCTCAGCGGCGGGCGCCTCCTCGCCAGCTTCGGCGGCAACAGCCTCCCGCTCCTCACCCGGACGCCGCTTGCGTCGCGGCCGGCGCCGCCGCGAGCGCTTGCTCTCGTCCCTTTCGCTGGTCTCGGCATGGCTTTCGCCGCGGTCTTCCGCCTCGGCGGCGGTTTCGGCGACCTCTTCCGCCTCCTCCTCGCCCGCCGGCAGGGCCGCTTTGAGCCGCTCGATGCGATGATCCGGTGCAATCAGGGTGTCATCGGTCTGCAGCCGGACACTCAAGCGATACCGCTCCTCGATCTGCGTCAGCGAGCGGCGCTTGTGGTTGAGCAGATAGATGGCGACGGCGGTCGGCACGCTGACGGCGAGCTCGCTCGCCCGCTGCAGGATGCCTTCCTCCTCGATCTTGCGCAGAACCGCGAGCGCGGCCGACTCGGTCGTCCGCCGCACGCCGACGCCGCTGCAGGTCGGGCAGACCTCGAAACTGGTTTCCAGCACGCTCGGCCGCAAACGCTGGCGCGACAGTTCCAACAGGCCGAACGAACTGATGCGGCCGAGCTGAATGCGGGCCTTATCGTTCTTCATCGCCTCTTTCAGGCGTCGTTCGACCTGTGCCTGGTTGCGCGCAACCTCCATATCGATGAAGTCGATTACAATCAGGCCAGCGAGATCGCGCAACCTTAAGTTGCGGGCAATTTCGTCCGCAGCTTCGAGGTTGGTCCGCAGCGCCGTCTCTTCGATGTGCCGCTCGCGCGTCGCCCGGCCGGAGTTGACATCGACCGCAACCAGCGCCTCGGTCGGATTGATCACGATGTAGCCGCCCGATTTCAGGTGCACCGTCATCTGGTGCATCGCTTCAAGCTGCCCTTCGACGCCATATTTGTGCAACAGCGGCACCGTCGGGTCGTCGTAGAGCTTCACCTTCTTGGCGTGGCTCGGCGTGAACAGCTTCATGAATTCCTTGGCGATGCGATATTGCGGCTCGCCCTGGATGATGATTTCCTCGATGTCCCGGCCGTAAAGGTCGCGGATCGAGCGCTTGATCAGGCTGCCCTCCTCGTAGACGAGAGCGGGCGCCATCGAGTTCAGCGTCGTTTCGCGGATGTTAGACCACAGCCGCAACAGGTACTCGTAGTCGCGGCGGATCTCGGCCTTGCTGCGGCCGGCGCCGGCGGTGCGCACGATCACCGTCATCCCTTGCGGAACTTCGAGCTCGGCGACGATCTTTTTCAAGCGCCTCCGGTCGACGACGTTGGTGATCTTGCGCGAGATGCCGCCGCCGCGAGAGGTGTTGGGCATCAGCACGCAGCAGCGTCCGGCGAGCGACAGATAGGTCGTCAGCGCCGCACCCTTGTTGCCGCGCTCTTCCTTGACGACCTGCACCAGCATGATCTGGCGCCGCTTGACGACTTCTTGAATTTTGTAGTGGCGCGTCGACAGCCGTGGCCGTGGCCGCTCGATGTCCTCGTCCTCATCGATGCCGACCAGATCGGTGGTCGCTTCGCTTTCCTCGCCGTCGGCACCTCGGGGAGCGGCTTCGGCTGCCTCTGCTGCCTCGGCAGCGGCAAGATCGGCCGCCTTTTGCGCAGCCTCGTGCTCCGCAAGCAGTGCTTCGCGGTCGGCGACGGGGATCTGGTAGTAGTCGGGATGGATTTCGTTGAAGGCGAGAAAGCCGTGCCGATTACCGCCGTAATCGACGAAAGCAGCCTGCAGCGACGGCTCGACGCGCGTCACCTTGGCGAGATAGATGTTCCCTTTCAGCTGGCGGCGAGATGAGACCTCAATATCCAGATCGTCGAGTCTGGACCCGTCGATGACGACCACCCGGGTCTCCTCCGGGTGTGAGGCATCGATAAGCATGCGTTTCGTTGTCATTAAAAAGACTCCATCGCGCCGCCGCCCGGGCCGGACGGTGCGTCCGGAACCGACGATGGCACGTTTTACCTGCACTGCGGGCGCCGCGTTCGCACTCGGCGCTTCGGCCTTCGATCGGCTCAAAGCGCCAAAACGAACGCGCTGCTCTCAACAGCATCCAAATCTCCACAAGTCCGCCGGGTATCCGGTGAAGGATCCCTAACCCCACTCTCTCAAGGGTCGCCCCACGGCTGCCACGATACCAACAAACCATCGGCAATTACGCGCCGTGACGCCGGGCGCGGCAGACCCTCGGTGGCTACAATAGGCGCATGAAAGCCACAGGACAATTCCCTTGTTTGCATTCTTTGTTGAAGTGACGCGCATAACCATTGAATGCCAATAGCAGATCTGGAAAAATCCCGGTCCGCGTGCAGGGCCCTTTCGCGTTATACGAGTTGGCGGCCGGCGCCGCCCTCAAGGGACGCAGACGCGGGCACATCGGTTGTCGGCTGGAGCACCCTGGCTTGGCGCTAGGCCAATGATAAGACGCGTTCATTGCGGCTGGCGGGGCAGGCAGCGGGCGGCCATCGGGCGCGTCCTCCGGCGGGTCGCTGCGACTGCGCTCGTGCTCGCCGTGATGCTCGGTGCCGACGGGACCGGGCGAATTACTGGCGGCATTGCGGGTGCCGCGGCACCGCCGCCATCCGTTATCAACGCACGCGTCGGCCTGCATGAGAGCACGACCCGGCTGGTGCTAGCGCTGACCGAACCGGTAACCTATGGCGTGTTCGTGCTCGCCAATCCGCACCGGGTGGTGATCGATCTTCCGGACGTGACCTGGAGCATCGCCGAGGCGGCAATGCCGGGCCGGCGCGGGCTCTTGGAACGCGTCCGGTTCGGACCGCTGGCACCCGGTCATTCGCGCGTCGTGGCCGAGCTTTCCGCGCCGGTGGATCTTCGCGAGGTGTTCATGTTGCCGCCGCGCGACGGCCATCCGTACCGGCTCGTCATCGACATGAGCGCCACGCACACCAACCGCAGCACGCCCGCGGGCAGCGGCCCGATCGGCCTCGCATCGCCACTGGGGCAAGGCGCCGCGTGGGCAGCACCAGCCCTGCCGCGGCCGCTTGAGCGGCCGATGCCGCGGGTGGTGGTGCTCGATCCCGGCCACGGCGGCAAGGATCCCGGCGCGATCAGCTCATCCGGGGTGCGGGAGAAGGACATCACGCTGCGCACGGCGCGCGAGGTTGCCGATCTCCTGCGCGCCACCGCCCCCCACCCCTACAAGGTCATCCTGACCCGCAACAGCGATACGTTCATCCGCCTGCGCCACCGGGTGGCGATCGCGCGGCGGGCGAAGGCGGATCTGTTCGTCTCGATCCACGCCGATGCGCAGGCGAACCCGCACGTTCGCGGTGCTTCGATCTATACGCTCTCTGAGCGCGCCTCCGATCGGGAAGCGGCGGCGCTCGCCGAGCGCGAGAACAAGGCCGATCTGATTTCCGGCATCGACCTCAGTGCCGAGCCGCCGGATGTCGCCAACATCCTGATCAACCTTGCCCAGCGGGAGACGATGAACCGCTCCGTGCGCCTGGCTTCGGTGCTCTCAGCCGAACTGCAGCGGGAGACCCTGCTGCTGCCGCGGAGCCATCGGTTTGCCGGCTTTGCCGTCCTCAAGGCCGCCGATGTTCCTTCGGTGCTGATCGAGATGGGGTTTCTCTCCAACCACACGGATGAGCAACTGCTCGCTCGTGCGGACCATCGGAAGCGGCTGGCGCATGCGATCGTGCGCGCGATCCACGCCTACTTCCAGGACGTCGAGCTCGCAAGTTTGCCCTAATTCGGCCAACCCGACGGCGTGAAATCCTTTCATCGTTGCCGGCCGCCCATCTTCCGCCGGACGCCTTGCAACCTTACCTTGGTCGGACAAGGCGGCGCGAAAAGCAGCACTGATCGAGGGATGCGGACCATGAGGGGGCGTTAACAGATGCGGGCTATCGGCACGGTGTTGGCCGCGATCTCGGCGTTGCTTGGCGTGGCCGTTGTCGCTGCCTTGATCACGGTGCAGTTCTACACCCGCGACTTGCCGGATCACGAAAAGCTCGCCACCTACGAGCCGCCGCTGGCCACCCGCGTCTATGCGGGTGACGGCCGCTTGCTGGCAGAATATGCCAATGAAAAGCGGGCCTTCGTCCCAATCGACATGATGCCCGAGCCCTTAGTCCGCGCCTTCGTCTCGGCCGAGGACAAGAATTTCTTCACCCATCCCGGCATCGATGTGATCGGCATCGGCCGCGCGGCGTTAACGAATTTAACCAATCTCGGCACCGATCGCAGGCCGGTCGGCGCGTCGACGATCACCCAGCAGGTGGCAAAAAACTTCCTGCTCACCAACGAAGTGTCGCTGAAAAGGAAGATCCGTGAAGCGATCCTCGCGTTCAGGATCAGCAGTGCGTTCAGCAAGGAGCGCATCCTCGAGCTGTATCTGAACCAGATCTACCTCGGGCGCGGCGCCTACGGCGTCGCCGCAGCGGCGGTGGTGTACTTCGATAAAGGCCTCAACGAACTCACCTTGAGTGAGTGCGCGTTCCTCGCCGCTTTGCCGAAGGCGCCCAACAATTATGACCCGGAACGCCACCCGGAAGCCGCCCAGGGGCGCCGCGACTGGGTGCTGCGGCGGATGCTCGAAGACGGCGTGATCGGCAGCGCCGACGCTGAAAGCGCGGCCGCACAGCCGATCGAAGTTCGCAGCCGCGAGACGGAGACGGTGCGAGCGGACTTTTTTGCCGAGGAGGTTCGCCGCGAGATCGTGCAGCGCTATCGCGACCAGGGCCTGTACGAGGGCGGCTTGGTTGTCCACTCCACGATCGACCCGCGCCTACAGGTCCTTGCCGATCGCACTTTGCGGGCCGGTCTTGAAACCTACGACCGCCGCCATGGCTGGCGCGGACCGGTCGGGCGGCTTGAAGGCGACACTCGGATCCCATGGCAGCAGCGGCTCGCGGCCGTGGTGGCGCCGCCGGGCCTCGGCGAGCATGAACTCGCAGCCGTCTTGAAGGTCGATGCCAAGGCCGCCCAGATCGGCCTCAAGAGCGGCGAGACCGGCGCCATTCCGCTTGAGCTGATGAGCTGGGCGCGGCCCGCCATCTCCGACCGCCGCGTGGGTGCAACGCCGCGAACCGCGGCCCAGGTCGTCAAGGTCAATGACGTCGTCGTTGTCGAACGGGTCAGCAAAGGCTTCGCGCTGAGGCAGATCCCCCTCGTCGATGGCGCCCTGGTCGCGCTCGACCCCCACACTGGGCGCGTGTTGGCCATGGCCGGCGGCTACGACTATGCCCGCAGCGAGTTCAACCGCGCCACGCAGGCGCTGCGCCAGCCCGGCTCCGCCTTCAAGCCGATCGTGTACCTCGCCGCCCTCGAAGCCGGCTTCACCCCGGCCTCGATCATTCTCGATGCGCCGATCTCGTTCAGCCAGGGCCCCGGGTTGCCGCCGTGGAGCCCATCCAACTACGCGGAGCGCTTTTACGGGCCGACATCTTTGCGCGTGGGCCTCGAGCAGTCGCGCAATGTCATGACCGTGCGCTTGGCCAACAGCATCGGCATGCAGCGGGTTGCCGACGCGGCGCGAAGGCTGGGCGTGTTCGACGCCATGCCGGAGCACCTCGCCAACGCGCTTGGTGCAGGCGAGACGACGCTCTTGCGCCTGACCGCCGCCTACGGCTCGCTTGTCAACGGCGGCCACGGCATTCAGCCATCGCTCATCGACCGGATCCAGGATCGGTACGGGCGCACGGTGTTTCGTCACGACCCGCGCCCGTGCCCCGAGTGCCGGGCTTTCGAGTGGGCCAATCAGGCGGTGCCGATGGTCGAGGACCAGCGGCCGGCGGTGACCGATCCGCACAGCGCCTACCAGATCGTCTCGATGCTGGAAGGGGTCGTGCAGCGCGGCACCGGCAAGGCCGTCAAGGCGGTCGACAAGCCGATCGCCGGCAAGACCGGGACCAGCAACGACAGCAAGGACACCTGGTTCATCGGCTTTTCGCCCGATCTCGTCGTTGGCGTGTTCGTCGGTTTTGACGAGCCGAAGAGCCTCGGCGCACGGGAGACCGGGGGTGCCGTTGCGGCGCCGATCTTTCGCGACTTCATGGCCGAGGCGCTCGCGAATGCGCCAGCGACGCCGTTTCGCATCCCGCCGGGTATCCTTCTCGTCAGGGTTGATGCGCAAACTGGGCACCCCGCCGACGGCGGCGGCGAGCACATCATCCTGGAAGCCTTCAAGCCGGGTACGGAGCCCGGCGCCACGGCGGACGCGCGCGAGGCTGATCCGGGCACCGGCGCCGACGACGCGGCACTACCACGGGGCGGCACCGGCGGGCTTTATTGAGGCGGTGCCGAGCACAAGCAGGCCGACCAGCCCCAAGGCGAGGGCACTGCCGGTGAGGTCGTACACCAGACAGCTGACGGCGACGGTCTGCATCTGGATGGGTCGCCGAAAGAAAGCGGGCCCCACAGTAGAGCGCGAAGTTGCGGTGCCGGAATACGCTCCACCCGCGGCGGCCGCCTTCGCCGATCATTCCCTTTCCGCACGCCCGCTTATCGATCGCAACTCACCCGCGCGACAGCGGGCCAACCCGTTTCTGAAGACACGAAGGGCGGCGCCCCGCAAAGGACGCCGCCCCTGTTTCGCCGATCGCTGACCGTCGATCTAGAAGAACGAGAAGTCAAAATCGGCCAAGTTGGTAATCCCATTGACCGTGATCGTGTCGGTTCCGATGGTGATGACGCTGTTGCCGCCGGTGACCGCAATGGTGAGATCGTCGAAGCTGTCAACCCCGAGCGCCGTGCTGAGAGCGATCTTCTCGACGCCGCGACCGCCGCCGGCCGCAAAGTCGGCAATGGTGTCGTTGCCGAAACCAACACCGCACTCGAAGCGGTCGACGTTCGAGCCGCCGGTGAGCAGGTCGTTACCGGCACCACCGATCAGGGTGTCGATGCCGAAGCTACCGTCGAGGGTGTCGTTGCCGTCGCCGCCGAGCAGAAGATCGTTACCAGTGTAGCCAAGGATGCTGTCGTTGCCGGCGCCGCCATCGACCGTATCATTGCCGAGGAAGCCGTTGAGCGAGTCGTCACCGCCGAGGCCGAGGATTGAGTCGTTACCATTGGTCCCGACGATGGTATCGGCCGCGGCCGTGCCGACGATCGTCCCCGCCGGCACGTTGATGACCTCGAGTTGCTCGACGTTGTCCGGCAGATCGAAGGCCCCAACGGCGAACTCGACGAACACCTTGTCGGTGCCGCCGCCTGGTAGTTCGGTGACGACATCGTTTGCATCATCGACGTAGTAGTGATCGTCGCCGTCGCCACCGACCATGGTGTCGACGCCGGTGCCGCCGTCGATCGTGTCGTTGCCGGCAAAGCCGTTGATGCTGTCGTCACCAGCGGCGCCGCTCAGGCTGTTGTTGAGCAAGTTGCCGTTGATGATGTTGTTGAGCTCGTTGCCGGTGCCGTTGGTCGCGGGATCCTCGAGTGTCAGGGCTTCTGCATTCGCCGCCAACGTGTGATTGACCGTGCTGAAGACGGTATCAAAGCCTTCGCCGCCGTTCTCGGCCACGACATCGCCGGCGTTATCGACACGGTAGGTATCGTTGCCGCCCAGGCCGGCCATGCTGTCGGCTCCGGCGCCGCCGTCCAGCACGTCATTACCCGCACCACCCGTCAGCGTGTCGGGGCCGTCGGTGCCGACCAGATTGAGGCCGGCAGGGCCACCGATGATATCGACAACCTCAATGCCGTCCGGCGCGACGAAGCCGGTCAGCCGGGTCCTGACGGTGTCGAAACCGCCGCTGTCGGTGATGGTGTCGTTCAGGTCATCGACGAGGTAGATGTCGTTGCCGCCACCGCCGACCAGGGAGTCGGCACCCGCACCGCCGTCGATGAGGTTGTTCCCTTCGCCACCGTCGACCGTGTCGACCCCGGCGCCGCCCTGGACGGTGTCATCACCGGCACCGCCCGTGATCGAGTCGTTTCCGACGCCGCCGTCAGCGGAGTCGTTGCCGTCGCCAGTGACGATGATGTCATCACCCGCGCCGCCGACCGCGGTATCGTTGCCCTCACCCGCGTCGATAGAGTCGTTGTTGTTTCCGCCGTCTAACGAGTCGTCGCCGGCTCCACCCACAAGCGTGTCAAAGCCGGCACCGCCGACCACCGTGTCGTTGCCCTCGCCACCGTCGGCCGAATCGTCAGCGCCGCCGCCGTCCATCGAATCGTCGCCCGCGCCACCGTCGAGAGTGTCGTGGCCGTCGACGCCGAGCACGGTATCATTGCCATCGTTGCCGGACACGCTGTCGTTGGCACCGCCACCGATGACGAGGTCGTTGCCGGCGCCGCCCGCAACCGTGTCATTGCCGCCGAAGCCATCGATCGTGCTGTTGCCGGAGTTGCCGGTCAGGACGTCGTTACCGAGCGTGCCCTTGAGGCTGTAATTGCCGGTTCCGACCTGAATGAATTCCTCGGTGTTGTCCGGAAGATTGATCGGACCGAAGCCGGCGCCGACGAGATCGTAGCCTTCGTTCGGGTTCTCAAGGACGCGGTCGTTGGGCGAATTCACGAAATAGGTGTCGTCACCCAACCCACCGGCAAAGACGTCGTCGCCGCCACCGCCGGCAAAACTGTCGTTGCCGGCAAAGCCGCGGAAGAAATCAATACCATCGCCGCCCGTGAATTCATCGTCGCCGCTAAACGCCTCGGCGAAAAAGCCTTGCGCGTTGTTGGCCGATTTGAACGCGAGGAAATTCGCGAACGATGCGTTCAGGTCGGTGACCTCGAAGGCTTGCGTCGCGCCCGTCTTGGTCCACGACGTGATCGTGCCCGAGCTCGGCTCGAATCCAACCGGCGCTGCGACATCAAAGGTGCCGGTAAACGTGTGGGTGAAGCCGTTTCCAACGTACCGTACGGTCGTCGGATCGGCACTCACAGTCGTGTTGTTGAATTCCGATAAGCGGAAGCTCGCGACGTTAAAGCTTCCCGTATTTACAGTAAATTCTGCCATTTTTCCCTCCGCTGGCCAGCGAAAGCCTGGTTTGATTCAAGAGCCGTTCGTACACGCCCGCCCGCCGGCCGCAGCAGGGCTCGGCGCCAAATCTCCTCACCTCTCAAGCCTCAAGCACCCACAGCGGCCTCCCCTTGAGCGTCACATCGGCGCAACGCTCGGCAATCCGAAAAGGGGGCGTAACCGTGCCGCGGACGCGCCGCTGCAACTGCATCGGCTTGCGCCCCTAACCGCCGGCAGCATGGCCGCAATCCCTTCGATCCACGCACAACCGCACGGAAACATAGGACACCTCCAACAGGAGAATTTCAAGAGAATGCTGCATTAACTGCATCAACGGCCTCACGATACGGTTGAGACGATGTCTGCACGCCTCAGACCGTTCCGCTGACGGCGCTCAGTCAGGGTAGGAACTGCCAATTCGCGCGGGCAACCTACTCGATTCGGTGGTTTGCGAACTCGCAGCACACAAGTATGCTCGTTTCCTGTCGCATCCGCTGCCGGCAAGCGCATCGCTCGCCGGTCGGCAACTCCGATCAGCAGGCACGGCGAACGCGGCCGGAATGCCGAATCAGCGCCGTTCGGGCACCCCCGTCATCGGGCCACGGACCGGGCGCTAAACCGCAGACAGCCCCTGACTCACTCGATTCGGCCGAAAACAATTCAAGCGTGTATTATAAATTTGGTTGCAATCTCCGGCTGGATTGACTACACTTTACTCGTGTTTAAGTCGATATTCTCTCTACCTCGGGAGACGGCTATGGCGACCAAGATCGCGCTCAGCACGCTTCGCTACGAGCACGTGCACGGACACAAGCCGCGCGGCTACGGACTGTGGTATTTCGCGCTGCCGGGCGGCGTCACCGTAAGCCACGCTGGCCTTTACCACGTCGCCGTGCGCTCGATCAGCCGCCAAGTGGTACGGACGGCTTGCGCTCCGGAACTTCACATCCAGGTCTGCGCTTGAAGGGGTCTGCGCTTGAAGGGCTTCGGTCAACGGCGCACGATTATGAGGCCGCGCCCGGCGCCGTTAATTCTTTGCAAAGTGAACTCGGGTAGGCTCCTCACTGCCTTTTGCACCGAGGGAAGCGCCCATGAGCGCGCCGAACACCGAGCGCGATCTCTACCAGGACCTCACATCCACGGTCATGACTTTGAAGGATGCGCCGTACGCGGCCGTTCAGGCGGCCATCGAGCAGCGCTTCCGGCAATATCTGCTCGCCGAACGGCAAACGGGCGCCCGCGCGCTGCAGATCACCTGGACCTGCTCGCTGCCGGACGGGCCGGAGTCGTTTGCCGTTTATCGGACCGAGTATCAGACCGTCGTGAACGATCACCCAGCCGGCTCGATCGCTGGCCCGAGGCCCGTCCGCGCCACGGCCAACGTCATTCCCTTCCCCGCGCGCTGAAACGCGCTGCCCCGGCGCGCCCACTGTCTCTCCCCTTTTGCGGGATGTTTATTGCTCGAAACCAGGTTTACTGGCTATAGTGGGTTATTCCCGTGGGAGTGCCCCCTGCCGATGCCCCTCCACGCGCATACCGGTCTCCGCTTTTGCGCCGTTGCTGCCGCCCTTTGCGTGCTCGCCAGCTGCACCACCGACCGCACCGAACCGATGCTGCAGGCCGCCGCACCGCCGCCCGGCAGACCTCTCTTCGTCGAAGCCTTCACAGCCGCAGATCCCGCCTGGGAGCGGCTCGCACGGCGCCTGCGCAATCGGTTGACCGACGAGCTGAGCCGGACCGGCGAGGTTGCCTTGATTACAGCGCGGCCTTCGGCGGTGCCGGCGCAGCGCCCCCTCGTGGTGTCTGGCGAATTGGTTGCTATCGACGAAGGCAGCGAAGCAGCCCGCTTTCTGGTCGGCATGAGCCTTGGCAGCCTCAGCCTGCGGGCGCGCGTGCGGGTCGTCGATGCAGGCGGGCAGCCGGTTCTCGAATTCGATCAGACACGCACGTCGCGGGACGGCAGCGGCCTCGCTGCGCACTGGAACCCGATCGACATGGACGACGAGATCGACGCGCTGGCAGCGGCTTCGGCCGCAACCGTTGCACGCTGGCTGGGCGGCCAGACACTTTAGGCTTCCGGACATCGGGCGCCGCCAGCCGCGCGGCAACCGGCGCGTCTTGCACCGCCCCGGCCGAAACCGCATAGTAAAGGCATGCGTGGCTCCGGCAAATCTCGGCTGTATCGCGAATGGCCAGGCGCCACGCCGACGCCGCCGCGCGGCCAGGTGTGTGAATGGCCGGGCTGTGCGAATGCGGCGGCCTACCCGGCGCCGCGGTCGCGAAGCCACCTCAAAGACTACTTCTGGTATTGCCTCGACCACGTCCGCGTGTACAATGCGACGTGGAATTATTATGCCGGCATGAGCGATGCCGAGGTCGAGGCCGATGTGCGCGCCGACACGGTCTGGCAACGACCGTCGTGGCGTTTGGGTACCGAGCCGGCGGCGGGCGTTCGCGAGCGGCTGCACGATAGCTTCGGCATCCTCGGCGACGAACCGCTGGTGCCGCCGGCGCGACCGCCGACCGAGGAGGAACGCGCGCTTCTCATTCTTGATCTGCGGCCGCCGGTGACGCTTGCGATCGTCAAGGCGCAGTACAAGATACTGGTCAAGAAATACCATCCCGACGCGACCGGCGGCGACAAGGCGGCCGAGGAACGTTTCAAGGAAATCAGCGAGGCGTATCGCAAGATCGTCCGCGCGCTCGAAGGGTGAACCGCCGCTTCTTTGCGCGAGGTCGGCATCCGCCCTACTCTTAGAACGGAATAAGGCGATTGAGTAATGACGATGCATAGTCACGGACATGTCGAGGACGCGGGCGGCGCGATCAAATTCAACGCGCCCGATCTCGTGCTGTCGGTGCGGCAGACATTCGGCCTCGACACCGACATGGAAGTGCCGGCATTCAGCGAAGCCGACAGCCATGTGCCGGACATCGACGACAGTTACCGCTTCGACGCCGACACCACGCTCGCTGTCCTCGCCGGGTTCGCATTCAATCGCCGCGTCCTAATTCAGGGCTACCACGGCACCGGCAAGTCGACTCACATCGAGCAGGTTGCGGCGCGGCTCAACTGGCCCTGCATCCGCGTCAATCTCGACAGCCACATCAGCCGCATCGATCTGGTCGGCAAGGACGCGATCGTCATGCGCGAGGGCGCCCAGGTCACCGAGTTCCGCGAGGGCATCCTGCCGTGGGCGCTGCAGCGCCCCGCCGCGCTCGTGTTTGACGAGTACGATGCCGGCCGACCGGATGTGATGTTCGTCATCCAGCGCGTGCTCGAAGTCGAAGGCAAGCTCACGCTCCTTGATCAGAACAAGGTTCTGAAGCCGCACCCTTACTTTCGCCTGTTCGCCACCACCAACACGATCGGCCTCGGCGATACGACCGGCCTCTACCACGGCACCCAGCAAATCAACCAGGGGCAGATGGATCGCTGGAACATCGTCGCGACACTGAACTACCTCGCGCATGATGCGGAAGTCGGAATCGTGCTGGCAAAGGTCCCCGCGTATCAGACGAAGGAGGGAAGGGAGCAGGTCGAAGCGATGGTGCAGGTCGCGGCGATGACACGGGCGGGCTTCATCAACGGCGACATCTCGACCGTCATGTCGCCCCGGACCGTGATCACGTGGGCGGAGAACGCACGCATCTTCAATGACCTCGGCGTTGGCTTCCGGTTGACCTTTCTCAACAAGTGCGACGAGATCGAACGGGCGACGGTCGCTGAGTACTACCAGCGCTGCTTCGGGGTCGATCTGGCCGAGTCGGCCGCCCGCCGAAGTGGGCACTGAGGACGCGCGCGCATGGCGGCGGACGAAAATGCGGCGAACCTGATCCGGCGTGTGACGGCAGCAGCGCTTCGCGCCGTAGCCGGGACGGACCACGTCGAAATCAGTTACGGCGGGACCGAAGCCGACATCCGCGCCACCCGCGTCCGCCTGCCCAACCCATCAGGGCACATGAGCCGCGACGAGCTGCAGCGGTTGCGCGGAACCGCCGATCGGGCCGCCCTGCAGATCCGCTATCACGACGATGCCCTGCACCAGAAGCGCCGGCCGGGCGGCGATCAGGCGCGGAGCGTCTTCGATGCCCTCGAGCAGACGCGGCTGCAGGCACTCGGCAGCCGCGATCTCGCCGGCGTCGCGGTCAATCTCGGCTCGCTGCTCGAACATGTCTGCCGGGCGCGCGGCTATGAGCTCGTCAATGGCCAGGAGGAGCGGCTCGCTGCCGATGCCGTGAGCCTGATCGTACGCGAGCGCCTGACCGGTCGAACGCTGCCGACCGCCGCGGCGCCGCTGGTCGATCCCTGGCGCTACCTGTTTCAGGAAAAGGGTGCGACCGGTCTGCAGCGGCTGGCCGAAACCGTCGCCGATCAGGCCGCATTCGCGAACGCTGCGCTCGTCATGATGCAGGCTTTGGGGCTCATCAGGGACGATGACCCGGCGCTCGCGAACGAAGACGAAAGCGAGGCCGGCGACGACGACAAGGACGCCGACCAGCAACACGACACGACGGGAAGCGACCAGAATTTCGATATTTCGATGGCCGTAACGGCCGGCAGCGAGAGCGACCGCGGCCAAGCCGAGGCGCCTGCCGAGAGCGGCCAGCAGCTCGTTGCCGGCCAGAGTGGCGAGCAGCCGGCCGGCCCGCAACCGCACCGCAACGACCGCACCGACGAACCCCCGATCGATCCGACCCAATACCGCGCCTATAGCACCGCCTACGACGAGATCGTCCAGGCCGACCAGCTGTGCGACGAAGCGGAGCTTACGCGCCTGCGCGCCCAGCTCGACCAACAGCTGGCGAAGCTCGAAGGCCTCGTTGCCCGGCTCGCCAACCGGCTGCAGCGCCGCCTGCTGGCGAAGCAGATGCGGGCGTGGGAGTTTGACCTCGATGAAGGCCTGCTCGATGCCGGCCGGCTTGCGCGGGTCGTCGTTGATCCGCTGCACCCGTTGAGCTTCAAGCGCGAAAAGAAGACCGAGTTCCGCGACACCGTGGTTAGCCTGCTGATCGACAACTCGGGCTCCATGCGCGGCCGGCCGATCTCAGTCGCGGCGATGAGTGCCGATGTGCTGGCGCGCACGCTCGAGCGCTGCGGCGTCAAGGTGGAAATTCTGGGCTTCACGACGCGGGCCTGGAAAGGCGGCATGTCGCGCGAACTCTGGGTCGGCAACGGCCGGCCGAAAGCACCGGGGCGCCTGAACGACCTCCGCCACATCATCTACAAGGCGGCGGATCAGCCTTGGCGCCGCGCGCGGCGCAACCTCGGCCTGATGCTGCGCGAGGGCTTGCTCAAGGAAAACATCGACGGCGAGGCGCTGGTGTGGGCGCACGGGCGGCTGTTGGCACGGCCGGAGCACCGCCGCATCCTGATGGTCATTTCCGACGGCGCTCCGGTCGACGATGCGACGCTCTCGGCCAACCCGGGCAATTACCTCGAACGCCATCTGCGCCAGGTGATCGGCTGGATCGAGGAACGCTCGACGGTCGAGCTCACGGCGATCGGCATCGGCCACGACGTCACCCGATACTACCGCCGCGCCGTCACCCTGGTCGACCCTGAGGACCTGGGCGGCGCCATGATGCACAATCTTTCGGAGCTGTTCGAGGACCGCGGTCGACACCGGCGGGCACGGGCGCGCGCAACACCGGCAGCGCCGGTCCACACCGGGCGAGTTGCCGGCCAGCCGCGGCTGTAGCACCAGCCGGCGGTGTGCCGGTTCAGCCGCGCGCAGCCGGCGCCGGCACGCGGCGCTTCGACCAACCGATCAGAACAGTGTGACGTATTGATCGACGATTACGTCGCCGATCGTCGAGCCCTGGCACAGGAGCGGCACCAGGGTGCACTGGCGGACTGGTGCTGCTGCCGCCGCATCCACGATCGCAGCGCGGTCGGCATCGCTGCGGTGCGCCTGCACGGGACCGTCACCAGCGGCATCGACGACCAGCGGACAGCTGGCTGGCGACGCGGCGCAGGCATCGGCGCCGGCCTTCTGATAGCCGTAGATTCCGAGCTCGCAGCCCGAGAGGGCGATGGCAACACCAAGGGCAATCGGGACTCCGCCGATCCGCGCCACGCGTACGCGCATCAGTCCTTCCTCACATCGTCAGCTGCCGCGCGCTTCGCCGAAGCCACCGCGAACACGACCAAGCCCAGGATCGCAGCTGTCACCGAGCCCGTCAACACGCCCAATCGCAACGGCGCATCGAACCGACCGTCATCCCAGGATAACCCGCCGATGAACAGGCTCATGGTAAAGCCGATGCCGCACAGGACGGCGACGCCGTAAAGCTGCAGCCAGTTAGCGCCCGAAGGCATCGGCGCAAGGCCGCCGCGGATGGCAAACAAGAAGACGCCGAAAACACCGACCTGCTTGCCAATCAACAGGCCCAGCGCGATGCCGAGCGTCACCGGCTCCAGGAAACTGCCCCACGTGACTGCGCCCAAGGATACGCCGGCGTTGGCAAAGCCAAACAGGGGCAGAACCCCGAACGCGACCCAAGGATGGAGATCGTGCTCGGTTTCCTTCAGTGGCGATGAGCCATCGGGCCCACCGTCCATCGGAATGGCCATCGCCAGGAGCACGCCGGCAAGGGTCGCATGCACACCCGACTTGAGCACGCAGACCCACAGGGCGAGGCCTACCAGCACATAGGGCGCGCGGCGGGTGACGCCGAGAAAGTTGAGAGCTGCCAGCACACCGAGCGCCACGCCAGCGAGTGCCAGCGAAAAGGCCGACAGTTCGCCGCTATAGAATAGAGCAATAATCACGATCGCGCCCAGGTCATCGAAGATCGCGATTGCCGTGAGAAGGACTTTCAACGCGACGGGTACGCGCGAGCCCAGCACCGAAAGTACGCCAAGGGCAAAGGCGATGTCGGTCGCCGAAGGAATCGCCCAGCCGGAAAGGCTCCCCCCTTCGCCCGCGTTCACCGCGGCATAAATCGCCGCCGGGACGGCCATACCGCCGACTGCGGCCACCGCTGGCAGAAGAATCTGGGAGCGGCTTGACAGTTCGCCTTCGCGGAACTCGCGCTTCAGCTCCAGGCCGACGAGGAAGAAGAAGATCGCCATCAGCCCGTCGTTGATCCACAACAGAAGCGGTTTGGCGATCGCGAGATCATCGATGCGGATCTCGGCACGCAGGTCGAGAAAGGCCTGGTAATGGGGTGCGAGCGGTGAATTCGCCGCCCAGATGGCAACGGCTGACGCGAGCACCAGAACGATCCCGCCCGCCGCCTCCAGCCGAAAGAAAGCCCGCAGCAAACTCATCGGCACCGCAGTGATCCTCCTCGCCGTGAACGTAACGGGGCCGGTCGCATCCCTGCGCCTCTAGTCGCCAAGGCAGATCCCCATCCCGCGCGCCGTCTCCACCAGCGTGCCATCGAGCTTTAGCGCCCGCGTCTGGCCAGCGACGCTTTCGAGAGGAACATCGACGATCTTGCCGCGATCCCAGATGACGATGCGATCCGACAGGCCGCGCGCCGCCAGATCGGCCGCGTGCACGCCCAGGGAGGAGGCCAGGATGCGGTCAAACGCATTCGGGCTGCCGCCGCGTTGGACGTGGCCGAGCACGGTCACCCGCGTCTCCGCCCCCGTCTCCTTGGCGATCATGTCAGCAACAATGGCGCCTGCCGTGCGGCAATCCGTTGCCCGCCCGTCATCGAGCGCCCGATGCACGCCCTCGGCGACGACGACCAGCGCATGGTTGCGGCCACGCGCGCTCACTGCCTTAAGTTTCGCGGTGACCTTCGCGATCGAAACCGGGACTTCGGGGATCAGCACGACATCGGCACCGCCCGCAATACCAGCGGCGATCGCGATCCAGCCGACGTCGCGGCCCATCACCTCCAGCACCATCACCCGGCGATGGCTGGCCGCGGTCGGCTGCAGCCGGTCGAGCGCATCGACCGCGACATCGACCGCACTCATGTAGCCGATGGAAAAATCGGTGCCGGCGACATCGTTATCGATCGTCTTCGGAATGCCGATAAAGGGAATTCGGCCCTGGGCTGCCAGCCGGCTCAGGATGCGCATCGATCCGTCGCCGCCGATGCCGATCAGGGCATCAAGATTGAGCAAGCGGAAACCTTCGATCGCCTCTGCGGAGCGGTCCTTCACGCTGCCATCCGGCATCGGATAGGCGAACGGATCGCCCTTGTTGACGGTCCCGAGCATGGTGCCGCCCATGCGCAGGTAGTGGCCGGCGAAGACCTGCAGCGTCAGCTCCGTGTGCTTGACCGGCCGTTCGAGCAGGCCCGCGGTGCCATCGTGAATGCCGACCACGGCGAGCCCGTGCGGCTCGATGGCGCGAAACGTCACGGCGCGGATCGCGGCGTTGAGGCCGGTGCAATCACCGCCCGAGGTCAGAATGCCGATCCGGTTGTGCTTTCGGGTGAAGCGCGTCATCCCCTGCCTTAATGCTGATTCAACGCTGCGGCAATCCATAGCGTGGATCGGCAGCGCTGTCACTTGCCCGGCACTGCGGCGTGGCGGCTCAAGCCGGCGCCACCGTTGGTTGTGCCGCATCCTTGAAGACGAACCGAAACGTCCCCTGCTTGCGGACGTTGGCCACCACGGCGGGGCGGAAACAGACGATGCAGGTACCGCCGCTATGGCGGACGCTCGGATACACGATCCCCAGCGATCCATCGCCAAGAAGCTGTTGCGATAACCGCTGGGACTCGATGTAGCTTTCAGGACCGAGGCAAGCGGCAAACGCAGCCGCGCCACGGAGATCATGAAAACTTCCCGTAAAATCCGCTAGATAGTCATCATAGGTCACGGCAACTGGCTTCGACCAGGAAATCTCGGCAAGCTCGATCCGCTTGTGAAAGCCGACTTCCGCAATCGAGGTTTCGATTGCGAACCCTCCATACCACGCACCCCGGTCAGGCCCATTGAAGCGGCTGCCAAAGGGATGGGCATGGCAGAAGGCCGCATTGACGATGCGGTAAGAGGGGACTCCGAAAACGAGCTCACCCAACCCGATACCCGGCCGCCGATCGTGCTCGGACAGAAGCCGATCGTTGGTCGCATTGTCCAGATCGAAGATGTCTCGCAAGTGCGCGTCGTCGTCTGCAATGCGCGTGAGGACACTGTCGTTGTTGTCGCTGTACTTCGACGGTATCAGCCGATGCGTGTCGAATTGGCGGATCAGGGAGAGCGGTGGGGAGACCGTCAATGCCCGCCCCGCCGCGAGTCGGCCAGTCGCCTCACCGTGAACATGGCTTCGAGCCCGCCTTGGAGCATGTAGGACAAGGGTGTACCGCCCCCGAAGATCCGGTTCTTGTTCGGCAGGGTCACCCACGCATCCGCCAGGTCCTCCGGATAGAGAATGCTGAGGCCCTTGAAAATGCCGATGAGCAGCGAGATCCGTGCCAGCCCATCCACGCCGAGAGTCCGGTTCGGGTTCTTCTTCATTTCGTAGAACGCGCCATTCGAAACGCCGCCCAGCAGGTTGCGCGCATCGGTATCTTTGATGGCCCACTTCTGCATGATGTTGAAAAAGGCCCTGAGGGCGGCAGGACTTAAGCGCTCCCGCTCTGCCTGCTCGTTCAAGTTGATCAAAGGCGAGGGCTCGTAGGCCGACTTTGGGTACGCGAGCTGAGCGGGCATAGAGCTCTCCTGTTTCAAAGCAAGAATACTACAAATATGGAGATTTGCAAGGCCAGCTCGACGTCCTGAACGTCGGTCGTCGATCGCCGGCGCGGTGAGAACATGAACCCGGGGCCGCCCGCCGCCTTAGGCAGGATCATACTGCTTTGTTAGGAACGGCTTGAGTGTTAAAGTACCCATATGGACCAACACACCTCCGGCCGATGATGACTAGACAGGTGATTCTGCGTTCTTTCGTCGTTTTTGCTTGTATCACATCCCTCATAAATTGCACCCACTCCACCCGCGACGTTTACGACAACAAAGATGTCGGCAAAACGGCGCCAGTGACGACGGGGCAGATCGCCGCGTCGCGCTTCGTCTCGATCCGCGGCCAGACGTCCGATGCCGGCGCCGCTGCGGGCGGCGTGCTCGGTGGTGCCGGAGCCGGCATGGCGACCGATAACGGCTGGGCGGCGATGATGGGTGCGGTGCTTGGCGCCGGCCTCGGCTACGCCAGCGAGCGCGGCATCAACAGCCGCGAGGGCATCGAATACGTCATCCAGCTGACCGACGGGCGGCGCATCATGCTGACGCAGAACCGCACCGGCGACGAGGCGCCGATCCCGAATGGAACTCCCGTGCTGGTCCAGCTCGGGGGCAAGTACAGCCGCGTCTTTCCCGATCCTACAGCGCCCATGACCGCCGCGGGGCCAGCCGCAGGCCCGGCCGGTGTCGCTGCGGC
>JBATPX010000256.1:0-1709 GCA_049291695.1 Defluviicoccus sp. | reverse complement strand
GGAGCGGCTGCGACCACCACAGGACCACGACCTCGACAACCTTATGGGTCAGTTGAAAGGCGACCAGCGACCAGACGCCAAAACCACTCAACGCCAAGCCGATACCGCACGCGCCGCTGACGACGACAGCAAGGGTCGAGCGCAAGGCGAGAGTCCGGAACGCGAAGGAGCGGCGCAACAGAGCATCGGGGACAGAGGCCAGGGCACTCAGCGGCAACAACGCCGCGAACCACAAGATCAGCGGAACCAGATCGGGGTAGCCGAGAGCCGGACCGATGATCGGAGCCAGCACCATGTATAAGAGCATGGCAACGCTCGCAACCGATACCTGGAGCCAGAAGACGGTGCCGATATCGACCGGCTGGATGTCGCGCTTTTGGATCAGAAACTCGCTGCAGCCGCCGGAAACGAAGAGCGACTGGGCCAGCATGACGGCCACCATCGCGAGGCTGGCGAGACCAAAATCAGCCGGGGCGAGGAGCCGGGCGAGGACGACGAACACGGCCAGATGGCAAAGCCGGTAGGTCCAGGCCTCCACGAACGACCAAAGCGCGGATGCGGTCAAGCGTCGTTTCAGCATCATCGGATCGCCAACGGACTCTCGGGCTCTGGGGCGCATCCGGCCGGCCCTGCCACGCCCGGCCGCACGCCGCGACGCTGCCACCTTCACTTGAGCCTAACTGAACATACTATAAGAGCGTGTTACCAACGTGACATTTTTGTGGTTGACACCTACTCAAACTAACACTATAAGTTGTCCATCAACCAGATATATCCTTCTAAGGGGAAATGCATGGCTACGGAACCCCTTCGCATTCCTGAGCAAATTGCCCTGCGTGCCGATGTCGTGTCGACCTTGGTCGACGAAGGGGCTGTGCTGCTGGACCTTCAGACAAAGTATTTCTATAGCGTAAACCGCTCAGGCGCCTCCATTATCTTGCTGCTCGAGGGTGGGGCTAGTCGCGCCCAGGTGCTCGATACTTGCGCCCGGTGGGGCATGCCGGCGAACGACTGCGAAGCGGTCGACGGTTTCCTTTCCGTCCTTGCTTCCGAGGATCTGGTCGAGGAAACCGGCTTCAGCGCAAGCGACGACACGCTCACCCATGAAGGCCCGTGGGCGAGCCCGACCATTGAAAAACAGCGCGAGCCGCTGCAACGGATCATGGCCAGCGCCTTCGATCCGAGCTTGCCGCTGGCCGAGTAGAACCTGTTTCGCTCGCTGTGAAACCGATGGAGTTTGGCTCCTTCTGCTGTGGCCCGGTCGCGGTCGATTTGGCGGCCCCGTCTCCGGCCCTTTACGATAAAGTCGCTGAAACTCTCAATCTTTACACCGTTCTTTGGAAGTCCCTCAGTTGCCGGGTGCGGATCACTGTCACTTGGAGCGACCAGCCGGCGCCAATGTTGACCGGGACTTATCTGACGTGTGGCCGCATGCACGTAGACCGCGTCGAGGGGCGGGTCAGCGCGAGCTGTCGCTCCGGCGCCTTCCTTACCTCTGACGCCGAGCGGGTCGCGTGGACGCTCTCGGTTCCGCAGGAAAGTCCCTCAGGGGAAGCGGTCCCTGAGGATGTTGAGGACTTGGTGGGGCTTGTCCTGGTGACTGCCTGGCGTGATCTGAACACCGTTGCTTTGCACGCCGGGTCTATCAGCCGTAACGGGACGTGCGCCCTTTTGTGTGCGACCTCGGGGGGCGGCAAGACGACGCTCAC
>JBATPX010000255.1:0-7492 GCA_049291695.1 Defluviicoccus sp. | reverse complement strand
GCCGCCAAGCGGGCATCGTCCGCCACCCGCAGCCGCGGCGGCAGCCCGGCCGCAGCAAGCCTGTCCGCGATCGCCGCCGGCACCGCACCCCAACCGGCAAGGCGCTCGGTCGTCGCATTCACGCGTTCCGCCTCGGCCACGAACTGGGCGATCCGATCGTTCTCGCGGCCCCTCGCCGGGATCAGGTTGGCACTGGGTGCGGCGCAGCGCTGCAGCACGCGCCGGCGCTGCTCGTCGGTCGGCGCACCGCGTCCCAGCGCGCTTTGGATACGGGCCAGCATTGCTGCCCGCGCCGCGCCGGCTGCTGTCATTGCCGCGGCCCGCCTTGTTCCGTCCACAGGGCCTGGAAGGTCCGGCCCGTCGGTGCCGGCAGATCGCGCGCCGCCGTCCATCCTGCGGCCCCAGGCAGCCAACGGAAGCGGCCGCGCCGACGGCCGAGCAGGCCCAGGATCCACACGCCAAGCCCGGTCGCCAGCCGGTACAGCCACGGCCGGCCGGCGACGAAGGCCCACGCTTGCAGCCCCGCCCGCATCGGTTTTGGCCCTGCCCCGCTCGCGAACGCATCCTGGCGCAGTTGCCGCAGCATGCGCGGCAACGGGATGCGCATCGGGCATACCTCCTCGCAGCGGCCGCACAGGGTCGACGCGTTCGGCAGGTCGCTGGTGCCGGCAAGCCCGATCAGGTTCGGTGTCAGCACCGAGCCCATTGGCCCTGGATAGACCCAGCCGTAGGCATGGCCGCCGACGGCGCTGTACACCGGGCAGTGGTTGAGGCAGGCGCCGCAGCGGATGCAGCGCAGCATCTCGGCGAACGGTCCGCCCAGCATCCGGCTGCGGCCGTTATCGAGCAGCACGACATGAAACGCCGCCGGGCCGTCGCGATCCTCGGCCCGCTTCGGCCCCGTCGTGAAGGTCGTATAGACGGAGAGGTCCTGGCCGGTGGCGGAGCGGGCAAGCAGGCGCAGGATCGTCGCCGCGTCCTCCAGCGTCGGCACCACCTTCTCGATCGAGGCGATGACGATCTGCATTCGCGGCAGCGTCTGCGTCAGATCGGCGTTGCCCTCGTTGGTAACGAGCACCGTGCTGCCGGTCTCGGCGATCAGCATGTTGGCTCCGGTGATGCCGACATCGGCCGTGAGGAATGCCTGGCGCAGGATGGTGCGCGCCTCGTCCAGCATCGCTCGTGGTTCTTCGAGCGGTCGCCCGGCCGGCAGCTCACGATGATGGGCGCGGAAGCTCTCCGCCACTTGTTCCTTCGAGAGGTGCACCGCCGGCACGATGATGTGGCTTGGCGCCTCGTCGCGCAGCTGGATGATGTATTCGCCGAGATCGGTCTCGATCGGCGTGAAGCCGGCCGCGGCCAGCGCTTCGTTGATGGCGATCTCCTCGCCGATCATCGACTTGGCCTTGGTGATCGTTTTCGCGCCGGCCTCGCGGCAGAGTGTGACTACCGTCTGCCGCGCGGCCTCCGCATCGGCGCACCAGTGTACCTGGCCACCGGCGGCGACGACCTTGGCCTCGAACTCCTCGAGGTAGATGTCGAGATTGGCCAGCGTTGCGTCCTTGATCGCCTTGCCGGCGTCGCGCAGCGCGTCAAACTCCGGCAGCCGGTCGATCGCGGCGCGCCGTTTGACCGGAAAGCCGCCCTGGAAGCGGGCGAGCGCCGCCTGCAACGGCTTATCGGCAAGCGCCGCACGAGCGTTGGCGGTAAAGGTATGAGCCGTCGACTGCATGGCGTCCCTGCTCGTTTCTCCTTCCTCGAAGCCCCGGCGAGGGCTCGGCGGACTTATTCAACTGAGGGCTTGCCGCTCTCCCCAATGGCCGGCACGTCCGTCGACCCGGCCAGGACTTCGGCGACGTGGCGGACCGCGACCGCGAAGCCGCGCCGCTGCAGCCGGCCAGCGATGTTCATGAGGCACCCCATGTCACCGCCCAGCACCAGCTTGGCCCCGCTGGCGGCAATGTCGTCCACCTTGGCATCGACCATCTTGGCCGAAATGTCCGCGTACTTGACGCAGAACAGACCGCCGAAGCCGCAGCACGTCTCCGCCGACGGAACTTCGGTGAGGCTCAGGCCTTCCAGCTTCGACAACAGATAGCGCGGCTGCGCTTTGACCCCAAGCTCACGCAGGCCGGAGCAGGAGTCGTGATAGGTGGCGGCGACGGGATACGTGCCGGCGCGCGGCGTCTGCCGCAGCACGTCGACGAGGAAGCTGGTGAGCTCGTAGGTTTTGGCGGCGAGTGCGGCAACGGCGGCTGCGCGCGCCGGCTCATCGGCGAACAGCTCGGGATAGTGGGTTTTGATCATGCCGGCGCACGAGCCGGAGGGCGCGACGACATAATCGACGTCACGAAACGCGTCGATAACCTGCCGCGCGACGGCCTTGGCCTCGGCCGCAGCGCCGGAATTGAACGCCGGCTGGCCGCAGCAGGTCTGCTGCGCCGGCACCACCACCCTGCAGCCGGCGTTTTCCAACAGCTTGACGGCGGCGAACCCGACCCGCGGCCGCATCAGATCGACGAGGCAGGTGACGAACAGGCCGACGGTGAGCTGGGCAGGATGCATGCGCATGAGAATGACTTGAAAGCCCGGCTGAATCAAGCGCCTGTGGTGGGACGCAGAGGCCTCGCATCTTTGGTCAGCGGTTGGGCCGGCCCAGCCCGGCGGTGTACGCTGGCTCGTGCAGGATCGCGCCATCGTTTTCCGTCTGGCGCAAACAGATGACGGCGTGCCAGCTTCTTCCAGTTAACCATGTCGTGCCCCCGGCGCACAGCTGGTGTAGACTCGGGCCATGCTCACCAGAATGCACTTGACGAACTTCAAATCGTGGCCCGTCGCTGACTTAACTTGCGGGCGGATCACCGGCCTGTTTGGTACCAACTCGTCGGGCAAGACCAGTTTGATCCAGTTCCTGCTCTTGATGAAGCAAACTAAGGATGCGACTGATCGCGGCCTCTCCCTCGAACTCAATGGCGACCTTGTCCAGCTTGGAACGATCAAGGACTGCATTCATCAGCATGATGCAGCCAAATCGATGGAGTGGTCATTGAGGTTCGCGCTGAACAAAAACTTACAGATCAGCGATCCGACCAAAGGGAAGAAATCACTGATTGCAAGCGCGCCTGACTTGGAACTATCATCACAGGTTTACTCGCGTAAAGAAGCGCCCGCTGCACATAGATTGTCCTATAGGCTTGGTGAAATTATTTTTAGCTTGGCCCCAAAAAATGGAGACTCTTCTCAATTTGAGCTGAGCTCATCAAGTACTGGCAATAGTAAGAAGATTTTTACTTTTATTCGTACAAAAGGCCGGCCATGGCAGCTGCCAGGTCCGATAAAGTCCTATGCGTTTCCCGATCAGGCACGAACGTACTTTCAGAATGCCGGCTTTCTCGCTGACCTGGAAGCCGCCTATGAAGCCGAGATGGATAGGATCTTCTATCTTGGACCCCTGCGTGAATTTCCCAAGCGTGATTATCTGTGGGCGCGCTCGCGTCCGACTGATGTGGGTCAACGTGGCGAGAAGGCGATCGACGCGATCCTGGCAGCGACGCAAAAGGAGGAGCAGCGCAACCTCAAGTTTAGGGCTCCCCGCATGGCGTTTCAGGAGGTTATCGCACATTGGCTGCGCGAGATTGGCTTGATCGAAGAATTTTCGGTGCGGGAGATTGCCGAGGGATCGAACCGCTGGCAGGCATGGGTTAAGACGCGTAGCGGCGCCAGCGAAGTGCTGTTGACCGATGTCGGATTCGGCGTGTCTCAGGTCCTTCCAGTGGTCAGCCTCCTGCAGTATGTGCCGGAAGGTTCCACCGTGATCCTCGAGCAGCCGGAGATTCACTTGCATCCGTTGGCGCAAGCCGGGCTTGCCGACGTGATCATCCAGGCGGCCACCCATCGCAAGGTGCAGGTTATCGTGGAAAGCCACTCCGAGCATCTCCTTCTGAGGCTACAGCGGCGCGTCGCCGAAGAGCGAGTCTCCAGCGAAGACGTCAAGCTTTACTTCTGCGAGGCTCCTGACGGTGCTTCCCGACTGATTCCGCTTGATCTCGATCTCTACGGCAACATCCGCAATTGGCCTAAAAAGTTCATGGGCGACGCATTTACTGAAGCGGCGGAGGCAGAACTGGCCCGACTGCGGCGGATGTCTGCCGCAGAATGACCCGCTTTGTCGTCGACACTAACGTCCCGGTCGTAGCGAATGGCCGGTCCGACGGTCACGATCCGAATCCCCCTTCACCCTCTTGCCGGATTGCCGCCATCCAGTTCCTTACGGGGATGCTCGCTTCCGGCACCGTGATCGTGGATCTCGCTGGCGAGATCCAGAAAGAATATCGGACGTACTTGCGCCCCAGTGGCCAGCCGGGGGTTGGCGACCGCTTCTATCAGACGATCCTGCAGAGCCATCCGCAGCGGATCGAGCGGATCAATTTGCCCAAGCGAACCGACGGAGAATACCAAGATCTGCCCCAGGCATTAATCGAAGTGCATTTTGATCCGAGTGATCGGAAGTTCGCGGCTCTTGCAATTCGGGGAAACGCCCCCGTCGTCAACGCCACCGATAGCGATTGGCTGATTCATCGCGCCGTTCTCGTCGCCAACGGCATCGAAATCATGTTCTTGTGCGGTGACGATCGGTCTCAGTGGTATGAGACATCCCGCGCGAGGTGATGCCCCGCGCCACGGCCTATTTGTCATCCGCCGTTTGGACCGGTCGCCGACAGTCGCGGGACAGCGCCGCTCCGTGGCGTGATCTTGGGCCGCCTGAACCCAGAGCTTCCAGCAAATGGCAGCCCGCATAGCGAAGCTCATTGACCTCCGGCATTATGAACTCACGGGAGATCTCTTCGGCTCGCTTTATCTCTCGCCCTGCATCTCGATAAAGCCCGCTCAGCTCCGAGATCTCATCGCTCGAAATTGACATCACGAAGTTTCTTATGCCTTTCGTCAATCTGGCGCTTTGTGACATAGCTCCCCGTCTGCAGCCGGCCATTTCCGCGCGCGAACATCATCACGATGCGGCGAACCAGCGCGCTCGCGCGCGCCGGCTTGTCTTCGGGCACGTGAAGGAATGTTGGCGGAAGCAGCCGCCATAAAAAGCCTGCCATAACCCGCCCCCGCCTCCCACTAAGCGATCCATCATGTCCGTAGATTTTTTTGGGCGCGCTATCGCGTGCTGACCGCTACAGCACTGCTCGCTTTGGTGCCCCCGGGGAGACTCGAACTCCCACGCCGTTGCCGGCAACAGATTTTGAGTCTGCCGCGTCTGCCATTCCGCCACAGGGGCCCGAGGGCGGATCATAACCGCAGGCGCCGCCAAAGGAATAGCGAATCGCGAGAGCGCGCCGCAACCTTTCCTTGTGTCGGCCGTGCACGACGGCTAAAATCGCGCTCTGCTATCTTCCCATCCCATTCGCCCCAGCAAACGAGCCCGGCATGCTGCGTCGCTTCTACGACTGGACGATCAACCTCTCCAACTCCCGGCACGCACCCGCCGCGCTTGCCGCGGTTTCGTTCGCCGAGAGCTCGTTCTTCCCCATCCCGCCCGACGCGCTGCTGGTGCCGATGTGCCTCGCCAACCGGGCCCGCTGCTGGACCTACGCGCTCGCCTGCACGCTCGCGTCCGTGATCGGCGGCATGCTCGGCTATGCGATCGGCTTCTGGCTGATGGATACGCTGGGCGGCTGGATCATCGACGTCTACGGCTATGGCGCCAAGATCGAAGCCTTCCAGGAGACCTATCAGCAGTGGGGCTTGTGGATCATCCTGATCAAGGGACTGACGCCAATCCCGTACAAGCTGGTGACGATCGCGAGCGGGGCGGCGCATTTCAACCTCCTCGTCTTCACGTGCGCCTCGATCGCCACCCGCGGCGCCCGCTTCTTCCTGATCGCAGCCCTCTTGCGCCGCTACGGCGAGCCGATTCGCGCCTTCGTTGAGGAGCGCCTGGTGCTGATCACCTGGGTGTTCCTGTTCGCCATCATCGGCGGCTTCCTGATCGCCAAGTACATCGTCTGAGGCATTGCGCCGCCGCCTTGGCCTTCGGGCGGTGGCATCCTATCTTGCCGACAAGGCGCGAGATGCAAGCCGGCCGGCTGCGGTCGAGCGGCGCATTACCAGCGCTTCAGCAGGAGGCAGCGATGACGGAGCGAGAGCGGCGCGACACCGGCATGCCGGGCGATGTGAGCGAAGCGGAGCTGGCCGCGCGTTTCCTGCGCGTCAACCATGCCGGCGAATACGGCGCCGTGCGCATCTACGCGGGCCAGCTCGCCGTCCTGGGGCGGACGCCGGTGGCAAGCGTGATCCGCGGCATGGCGGCCAAGGAAGACGAACACCTGCGGGCCTTCGACCGCCTCCTGGTCGAGCGCCGGATTCGGCCGACCGCGCTGCATCCGCTCTGGCACGTCGCCGGCTTCGCGCTCGGCGCCGCCACCGCGTTGATGGGCCCGCGCGCGGCGATGGCGTGCACGGCGGCCGTCGAGGAGGTGATCGACGATCACTATCGCGGCCAGGTGGCGAAGCTGACGGATGCCGAGGCCGATCTGCGCGCGACCTTCGAGAGCTTCCGCCAGGACGAGGTCGAGCATCGCGACACCGCGATCGAATACGGCGCCCGCCAGGCGTTAGCGCACGGGCCGCTGACGCGCCTGATCAAGGGCGGCTCGCGGCTTGCGATCTGGCTCTCGGAGCGGATCTGACGCAACGCGGCTCGCGGCAGACTCACGCGGCGCCGCCGCCGCCGCGCGGTCGCCTGGGTCCGGCAACCAAGCAACTGATGATCCCGCGCAGCGTGCGGACCTCCTGGGCGCTTAAGCCGGCGCGGCCGAACAGATTGCGCAGGTTGCGGACCATGATCGGCCGCTTTTCGGCGATGCGCAGGAAGCCGCAGCGATCGAGCTCGCTCTCCAGCTGCTCGAACAGACCCTGCAGCTGCTCCGCCGTCGCCGGCCCGGTTTCCTTCGGCAGCTGCAGGACGGCCGCCGGAGGCGCCACCGCCTCCACCGCGTCCGCTGCCGCCAGCCGCCATTCGTAGCCCACGATCAGCACCGCCATCGCGAGGTTGAGCGAACTGAAGCCGGGGTTGAGCGGAATGGCGATGATCGCCTGGGCCAGCGCCACGTCGTCGTTGCCAAGCCCGCGGGCCTCCTTACCGAACAGGAGGCCAACCCGGCTGCCGGCGGCCGTTGCGCGGCGGATCTCCACTGCTGCTGCGCGCGGCGTCAGTGTCCACTTCGTCATCGCGCGCGTGCGCGCGGTGGTGGCGAGCAGCAGGTTCAAGTCCGCGGTTGCTGCCGCGGTTGAGGAATAAAGACGCGCCGTCTCAAGCACGCGATCGGCGCCCGATGCCGCCGCCACCGCCTTTTCGTTGGGCCAGCCGGCGCGCGGGCGGACGAGGCGCAGATCGTCGAGACCGCAATTGAGCATGGCGCGCGCGACCATGCCGATGTTCTCGGCGAGCTGCGGCTCGACCAGAACGACCGCAGGCGTGCCGCCG
>JBATPX010000254.1:0-1993 GCA_049291695.1 Defluviicoccus sp. | reverse complement strand
CAGCCAATACTTTTTTTTGAAAAATTGTATCCGCATAATTTTTATCTCTCGCCTGTCATTATGAAAATGAGACTCGCTTCAAAAGTAAATTACGATGATGAATGCTGGCTGAAAGAAAGATATTTTGAATTACTCGAAGGACTTCTTAAAGTTCACAGGGATTTATATATAGAAATTGAAAAACTCCCTCCGGTAAAGCTTTCAACCAAAACCGAATTATACCGTCGTGTTTCTAAAGCAAAAGATTACATAGACATGGAGTTTAATGAAAATCTGACTTTAGAAAAAATTTCTAATAAAGCCTGTCTGTCTCAGTTTCATTTCCTGAGAATTTTCAAATCCGTTTTCAAACAAACTCCTCATCAGTACCTCACAAAAAAAAGAATAGAAAAAGCAGTTGATCTTTTAAGAAAAACAGAAATGCCCATTACTGGAATATGTTTTGAGATTGGCTTTGAAAGCGTGAGCTCTTTCAGCTGGCTGTTTAAAAATAAATTCGGATTATCTCCGGAAACTTTCAGAGACATTTATCACAGAAATATGATGAAGTTCAATCTTTTAAAATAGATTTTATTTCCGGTTTTTTTTTCAAATAAAATTCATACCTAAAATACTTTCCCGATAGATTGTTTTCCTGAAATTCACCTGAGACTTTATCAGAATTAATTTTCAAAATTAGCAATAATCAAGAAGTAAGGTATACAGGATTTTATTAGTTTTATATAAATTTTTTTACAACTAAAAAAAAGGAGATAGAAATGGCTAACTCAATTAACTGGTTCGAGATCCCGGTAACTGATTTCGGCAGAGCAAAAAAGTTTTACGGTGATATATTCGGAATTGAAATGCATGAAGAAATGATGGGACCGCATCAGATGGGATTTTTTCCCGGCGAAGGTGTAAGCGGTGCAATCGTAAAAGCCGAAGGATATAATCCTTCAATGGACGGCGCACTCGTATATCTGGCATGCGGAGAAGACCTTACCGGCGTTATGAATAAAATAGAAGGAGCCGGCGGTAAAGTACTTCAGCCGAAAATGAAAGTGACTGATGAGATTGGATATATTTCGATCTTTTCAGACACAGAAGGAAATAAAGTCGCGCTTCATTCTCCGAAATAGTTGATAAGATTTTATGTTGATGATATTACTTAAATATAATTTCGGAAAACACAAAATTTAAATAAAAAACCCGGCAGATGTATTACCGGGTTTATTATTTATATGTGTAAATATTATTTTATCAGAAGCATTTTTTTTGTCTGTGTAAAGCTGCCTGCATCGATCCTGTAATAATATACACCGCTGGAAAAATTACTTCCGTCAAAATCTACTGTATAGGTCCCTGCATTTTGTTTTTCATTTACCAAATTTGAGACTTCATTCCCCAATGCATCATACACAATCAGCTTCACAAAACTATTAATCTGTAATCCGTAACTGATCACTGTCTTCGGATTGAAAGGATTCGGATAATTCTGTTTTAAGTCAAAACCTACAGGTGTTTCAGTACTTACATTTGTAATGCCCACTGAAACATCCGATATCAATCTTAAAGATCTTGCATTAAAATCCGAAATGTATAAAGAGTCTCCGCCTCTTGAAGCTACAATTCCATTCGGTCCGCTGAATGTAGCGGTTGCGGCTGGTCCATTTGCCTGTCCGCTTATACCTGTCCCCGCTAATACGGTTATCTGTCCGCCTAAAGTTACTTTGTAAACTTTATGTGTGCTGTATCCTGTGGCATATATGTAACCGTTTGCATATTCTATAAATCCGACAATTCCCGGAACCTGAGCTATAAGTGAAAATACGCCTCCGGATGTCACGGAAAATATTTTTCCGTCAGTATAATTTGCTATTAGAAGATTTCCGTTTGAGTCCTCTCTTAGTCCGACAGGTCCGTTCATTCCGTTTGCTGTATAAAGCAGAGTATAATTCCCGGCTGTATCGGAGAGATAAACTCTGTTTTGCTGGTAACTGCAGATATACAT
>JBATPX010000253.1:0-2964 GCA_049291695.1 Defluviicoccus sp. | reverse complement strand
CACTTCAAGGTCTATCTCGACGAGTTCGTGTTCCGATTCAACCGCCGTCACACCCGGCACGCCAGCTTTGCTTCCCTGCTGCGCATCGCCGTGACCATCAAACCAAGGACCTACAACGAAATCGTCCTACTGGGCTCAACCGGATAAGCAACATCCGCTATGGCCGCATGACTCAAATAACCAAGCCTCCGGCAAACCCGGGGCGGTTCAGTTGAACGCTTCCACTTTCCAAGATTTGGCTTCAAGTTGCCGCCGTTCTGACCTACGGATTGGCCACCCTGACACTTGCCTTCGGGACATTTGAGAATGAAGCGCATCATCATGACGCTCGTCACAGCCGTGTTCATGTTGGTGGCCGCAAGGGAGGCGGTTGCGACGATGGAGCGTTCGAACGAGCCGGCCGCATTGAACGACACGGCGTGGACGCTGTCGGCGTTGCCGGGACGGACGCTGGTGCCGGCCTCGCAGGTGACGATGGAGTTTGCGAACGGCACCGTTCAGGGCACCGACGGCTGCAACCGATACCACGGCCCCTACACCGCGGACTCGGAAGGTTTCCGGCTGTCCGGGAATATCGCATCGACGATGATGGCCTGCCCAGAGCCGCTGATGCAGCAGGCCACGACGTTCATGAACGCACTCTCGCAGGCTCGCGCGGCACGAATGGAGGGCGGCCAGCTGGACCTGTTGGATGCCAGCGGCGTGGTGCTGGCGACATTCGCCCCGCAGAACCGTGACCTTTCCGGCACGGCCTGGCGGGTCAATGGCTACAACAATGGCAGGCAAGCCGTGGTCAGTCTCCTTGCCGGATCGACGCTGACGATGGCGTTTGCCACCGACGGGAACGTGAGCGGCTCGGCCGGCTGCAACACCTACCGCGCGGCCTTCTCCGCGTCTGACGAGAGCATCAGAATTGGGGACGTCGCGTCGACAAGGAAGATTTGCGGGGAGCCGCAAGGAGTGATGGAGCAGGAAGCTGCCGTCCTGAAGGCGCTCGCCGATGCTTCGGTCTTTCGGATCGACGGCAATCGTTTGGAGGTCCGCTCCGCCTCAGGAGTGCTGATGGTAACGGCCATGCGCCTGGCGGATCCGGCCGCATCCGGGACGCCTGAGAGCAAGGCCGTCGCCCCCGGCACGGGTGCCGCGCCCGAACCGGTCATCGGCGCGCACGGTCTGCGTCTGCCCGCGACATTTGCCGGCGACCTGCCTTGCGCCGATTGCGAGGGAGTCCGTCATCAGTTGAACCTGTGGCCCGATCAGGCATTCGCCTTGCGCCGCATCTGGCTCGGCAAGGACACAAGCCGCGACGACATGGGACGATGGTCTGTCGAGCCTGAACATCGGGCGCTGATCCTGTGGGACGTCGGCGAGAAGCCGCTGCGGTTCGAGATCCTCGACAACCAGCGCCTTCGTCTCCTCGATACGGCGGGCAAGCCGATCGTCTCGGATCTGCCCTACGATTTGAAGAGCCAGGGCGCGCTGCAGCCGCTCGATGTTCATCTCTTCATCGGCGGGATGTTCGTCTACATGGCCGATGCCGCGCGGCTGACCGAGTGCCGCACCGGCCGCAGCTACCCGGTGGCGATGGAAGGCGACTACTTGCGCCTGGAGAAAGCCTACCTCGAAGCGCGCCAGGAACCTGGTCAGCCGCTGATGGTGACGTTCGAGGGCAGCATTGCGGAACGGCCGCGGATGGAGGGTGAGGGAACCGAGGCGACGGCCATCGTCGGGCGGTTCATCAATGTCTGGCCCGGCGAGACCTGCGAGCGCAATCGCGCTGATGCGTCGCTGACCAACACCTATTGGCGGATCGTCAGGCTCGGCGACGAGGAGATCCGTCCCGCGGACGGGCGTCGTGAGCCCCACCTCATCCTGCGCACCACCGAGGCACAGTTCAGTGCTACAGTCGGGTGCAACCAACTCGCCGGCAGTTATGAGGCCACCGGCGATTTGCTGCGGTTCTCCCAGGCATCATCGACAATGATGGCCTGCCCGCCGCCTCTGGATCAGCTCGAACGCCGTTTCGTCGAAACCCTGGTGAACACCAGGGCTTGGCGCATCGTCGGTCAGGTACTCGAACTCCGCGACGGCGAGGGAAGATCAGTCGGTCTCTTTCAGGCGGTCTACCTCCGCTGAAAGATGAGCGGAGCGGCCTGTCCGCGTCGAGCAGGCGCAAGGGATCCTGGTGGCGGCGCTGGGGGGTCGGACTATCCGCCTCCGCTGAGAGGCGCGTTCGGGGGATCTTTTGTCGACAGTCAGCATCCTCCCGCATGGACCAGAAGCTTCGACGGCATTACCATTTCTCCCTCTCGATGCTCGATGTTGGAGACGTCTCGGTCCAAGTGAGGGAGTATCACCATGCCCACCTACATCATGCTCAGCAATTGGACGGATCAAGGCATCCGCCACGTCAATGACTCGCCGGATCGCTTGGACGCTGCGCGGGAACTGTGCCGTCAGCACGGCGCGGAGATTACTGCGTGCTACCTGACGATGGGGGCCTATGATTTGGTGCTTATTGTCGATGCGCCGAACGATGAAACGTTCGCCAAAATTGCGCTCTCCCTCGGTAAAGGCGGAAACGTCCGGACCAACAGCCTCAAGGCGTTCGACGAGGCCGAGTATCGGCAGGTCATCGGCGCGCTTGGCTGAAGGTTCGGTGATTCGGGCCCCTCAGAAGCCCCGCCTTGAGCCGGTACGATTACGCAAGGCATGCACGACGCGGCGCGCGACTTCCAGGCCCAGTTCACCATCGCCCGCTTCGATGTCGTCCGCTGTATGCAGCTCGTCCGGGTGCCGGGCGGTGGCGGGCCGGGCGATTTCACCGACGCCCAGGTTGACGCGCGGCGGCGGATCGGGAAAGCCCTCGACGCGCTGGGCGGCCTGGGCAGTCCCGCCGGCTCCTGCGTCTGGCACGTCGTCGGCCTGCAGCGCTCGATCCGCGAGTGGGCGATGCGCCAGGGC
>JBATPX010000252.1:0-7297 GCA_049291695.1 Defluviicoccus sp. | reverse complement strand
CGCCCGGCCTGCGACATCAGCCGCGCCCGGGTGGGCGCGTCCTGCGCGCGGGCCGCCACGGCCTCGAATGCGTCGGCGGCCTCCGCGTAGTGGGCGACACCGAACAGCGCCGTCGCCCGGCAGTGCTGGGCCGGCATTCCGCCGCCCGCCTGTGTCCATGCCTCGGCCTCGATCAGGCCTGCCTGCGGATCGCTGAGCGCTAGGAGCGCGCACGCACGGTAGCGCATCTGCAAAGCCGACGCCGGATCATCGGCCGCCGCCGCCGGCACCGACGTGACCGAACTGCCGGCCAGACCGGCCGCGAGGAGCGCCGCCAGTGCTTTTCGTTTCTGTCCCATCGTCCGCCGGCGCTATGCTGCAGGGATCGGTCGTTGCCGGCAACATTCCGCGAGCCCGTTCGCATGTCAATTGGTCTGGCACCGCACCTGTTCTGCTTCGGCCTTGGCTATACGGCCGAGACGCTTGCCCGCCGCCTGCTCGATGAGGGCTGGCGCGTGTCCGGGACCAGCCGCAGCGAGGAGAAACGCACGGCGTTGCGCGCGCTTGGGATCGAGGCGCACCTGTTCGACCGCGCCCGTCCGCTTGCCGACATCGAGACCCTCTTGAGCGGCGTCACCGACCTGTTGACCTCGGTGCCGCCCGATGCCGCGGGCGATCCGGTGCTCGACATCCACGGCCCGGCGATCGAGCAGGCGCCCGCCTTGCGCTGGATCGGCTATTTATCGACCACCGGCGTTTATGGCGACACCGGCGGCGCACGCGTGGACGAAACTGCGCCGCTCGCGCCGACCAGCCAGCGCAGCGCGCGCAGGGTCAAGGCAGAGCGCGCATGGCTCGACCGGCCATGGCCGGAGCAGGTTGCCGTGCAGGTCTTCCGCCTGGCCGGTATTTACGGGCCGGGCCGCAGCGCCTTCGATCGCATCCGCGCCGGCGATGGGAGGCGGATCGACAAGCCGGGGCACGTCACCTCGCGCATCCATGTCGACGACGTGGCCACGGTCCTGCGCGCCTCGATGGCGCGCCCCGAACCGCGCGGCATCTATAACGTCTGCGACGACGATCCGGCGCCGCCGGCGGACGTCATCGCGTATGCCTGCGCGCTTCTCAATGTGCCGCCGCCGGCCTTGATCCCGCTCGATCAGGCGGCGAAGGAGATGTCGGCGATGGCGGCGAGCTTCTGGGTCGATAACCGCCGCGTCGACAACACCCGCATCAAGCGGGACCTGGGTGTCACGCTCGGCTATCCGGACTATCGGGCCGGATTGGCGGCAATCCTCAAGGGCGCGCCGAGCGCCGGGGAGGCCTCCCATTAGCGGCGCCGCACTGAGCACGCGCGGCACGCGCCCGCGGCCGGCGACCGGCGGCCTCGTTGCCCTGAATGCGCTCGCCTGCACGCTCGTCATCATTCTCACCGGCTGGATTCTCACCGGCTGGGCGGGGCAGGCGCACGCCGCTGAGCCCGGCCCCGCAGCGGTCGTGCAGCTCGCCATCACGGGGCCGATCGGCCCTGCGACGACCGATTATGTCGAGCGCGGGCTCACTCAGGCCGCGGCTGACGGCGCTGCGCTCGTCATCCTCCGCCTCGACACGCCGGGCGGGCTTGACACCTCGATGCGGGAGATCGTCAAGGCGATCCTGGCGGCACCGATGCCGGTGGCGGGGTTCGTCGCCCCGCGCGGCGCCCACGCGGCGAGCGCCGGCACCTTCATCCTTTATGCCTGCCACGTCGCGGCGATGGCGCCCGGCACCAATCTGGGCGCAGCGACGCCGGTTGCCATCGGTGGCCCGGACGGCCAGCCTTCGCCCAAGCCTGAGGAGCGCGAGGCTCCTCAGCCGCGTGATGGGGCGCCGCGTGACGGGCCGCCGCTCCCCGATGTGCGCGACAAGGCCGCGAGCGATGCCGCCGCCTTCATCCGCTCGCTGGCGCAACTGCGCGGCCGCAACGCCGTTTGGGCGGAAAAGGCTGTCCTCGAGGCGGCAAGTTTGAGCGCCAACGACGCGCTCGCCGAAGGCGTCGTCGATCTGATCGCCGAGGATACGGCGGCTCTCGTGCGCGCGCTCGACGGTCGCATGGTGACGGTGCTGGGGCAGCCGCGCCGGATCGAGACGGGCAGCGTGACGCTGACGGCGATCGAGCCCGACTGGCGCACCCGTTTCCTCGGCATCATCACCAACCCCAACGTCGCCGCGATCCTGCTCCTGATCGGCGTCTACGGCCTGTTGTTCGAGTTTTACAGTCCCGGCCTGGTCGGCCCCGGCGTCATCGGCGCCATCTGCCTGGTGCTGGCACTCTACGCCTTTCACATCCTGCCGGTGAGCTGGGGTGGCGTCGGCTTGATCCTGCTCGGCGTCGCGCTGTTGGTCGCCGAAGCCTTCGTTCCCAGCTTCGGCGTCCTCGGCCTGGGCGGGATCGCTGCCTTCGTCATCGGCGCGATCCTCCTGATCGAGGACGAAGCCCCCGGTTTCACTGTCGCATGGCAGATCATTGGCGGCACCGCGCTGGCCCTGGCACTGACCTTCGGCTTGCTGAGCATGCTGGTCGTGCGGGCGCAGGCGCGTCCAGTGGTAACGGGCCGCGAGCAGCTGATGGGCCAGACGGGGCGCGTTCTCGACTGGTCCGCTGGCGAGGGCTGGGTGCAGCTTGCCGGCGAACGCTGGCGCGCGCGCGGGCCAAGCGCGCTGCCAGCCGGCACGCGCGTGCACGTGATCGGCGTCGACGGCTTGACGCTGGCGGTCGAACCGTTACCACCCACGTCATGAACAGGTGAGGGCAGCGCAGCCATGGCTTTCGAGATCTTGATCCCGATCATCGTCTTCATCGTCATCATTCTGGCCGCATCGCTGCGGGTTCTGCGCGAGTACGACCGCGGCATCATTTTTTTGTTGGGGCGGTTCTGGAAGGTCAAGGGGCCGGGCATGATCCTGGTCATCCCGATCGTGCAGCAGATGGTTAAGGTGGACCTGCGCACCCGCGTCCTCGATGTGCCGCAGCAAGATGTCATCTCGCGCGACAACGTCTCGGTGAAGGTCAACGCCGTCATCTATTATCGCGTCATCGATCCGGAAAAGTCGGTCATCCAGGTCGAGGATTACAGCGGCGCCACCAGCCAGCTGGCGCAGACGACGCTGCGCTCGGTGCTGGGCCAGCATGAGCTGGACGAGATGCTGGCCGAGCGCGAAAAGCTGAACATCGACATCCAGCGCATCCTCGACGAGCAGACCGCGGCCTGGGGCATCAAGGTCTCCAACGTCGAGCTCAAGCACATCGATCTCGACGAGAGCATGGTGCGCGCGATCGCCAAGCAGGCCGAGGCCGAACGCGGCCGGCGTGCCAAGGTGATCGATGCCGAGGGCGAAATGCAGGCGGCGCAGCGGTTCATGGAAGCGGCGGAAATCCTCTCGGCCCAGCCGCAGGCGATTCAGCTGCGCTTCCTCACCACGCTGCAGAGCATGAGCGCCGACCGCACCTCGCTCATCGTCTTCCCGCTGCCGATCGACCTCTTCACCGGCCTGATGAAGAAGGACCGCCCGGACGAGGAGCCGGCAAGGCCACGGTGAGGAGGGCTATGATATAGAATTTCCCGCTCAATGGCGGTTCGGGAGGGTGTTGGGCATGCGAACGCTCGCGCCAATCTTGCGTCCCATGATGACGATCTGGTCCTCGTTAAGCCCTGCCCCGACAGGATTGACGACTGGGCGGACCTTCGCGTCCATCGCTCTCGCCGAGGACGACGGGAAGGCGATGCGGCCGCAGCAACGGTCCGCTCGGCCGGCGTCTTTGCAGGTCAGCCACCGACCTCCGGAACGGATAGTCTGCGGCATATTTTGATCGCCAGACGATTGGATTGTTCGGGATGTCGCGGCACGGCTTCGACCGCGCCGGTTGCGGGATTGCACCAAAGGGAATGTGCCGAACCTTCGCGCTTTAGATAACATCCATGGCGCCGCAGATGGCGAAGCAGATGCCCGCGTTTCACGCCACGGTCACCGTCTCCCGTTCGGCGTCGTCCGGCAGTCCGCGCAATGCGTCTTCGCGCCGATCCTGCAAGATCAGAGTAATTGCCGCGGCAAGGCTGTCGCGCGCTTCCGCCTTGGTGCGGCCCTGACCGTTTGCGCCCGGGATCTCCGGGCAGTAAGCGATGATCCAGTTGTCGTCACGTTCAAAAATGGCCGTGTAGGTATTGCTCATCGGATGTTCCCAATCGCGCGAGGCAGCGTCGCGACTTCAGTGAGTGTCTCAGCGACAATCTTAAACCCAATCGGGTCTTGCCGCACATCCTTCGTGTCGTCCCGCCGCGTCGGCTTTGCGTCGGAGTTCCGGGAGTTCCGATGTCCCTGGAACCCCCTACCAGTATTATGTCGGAAGTTCCGGAAGTTCCGGGGACATCATATGGGAAGTTCCGGGGACATCATATGGGTTCCGGGACGCAGCGACACTGATACTTAACTCTGCCCGAGCTGGTGTCGTAAGGGCGGAAGCACGACAATGAGAAACATATCATGTCTCCTGAATTCCGGCTGTTCCTCCACGCCGGCGCCTACTGGCTGCTGTGGAGCCTGCGGACAGTGATGCCGAGGCGCTCGTCGTGGCGCGTCGCCCAGTTCGACACGCTGCGGCTGCGCCTGATCAAGGTCGCCGCCCGCATCGTCGAGATGAAAACCAGGATCAAGATCCATCTGCCGACCAGCACGCCCGATCAGGCGATCTGGCACGCGGCGCTCGGCCGCCTGCCGCGCCTGGTGACCCTGACCCATGGGGCAGCCAAGCCCCCGCCTGAACCCTTCCCCGCACCCCCCAACCCCTCGCCAGCCGACACATCCCACACCCGCAGCTCCCGGGAACCGCCCCATGCGCCCAAAACAGCGGACCACACCTAAATCGCGAATACCCTAATTAACGTAGAGACCGTGTAGTTTGCGCATGAATTAATGCGGTTAGCTCCGCCCTACAACCGGCTACGGTTGATCGGGGCTACGCGAGCTGAGATAGGGATCATGTCGCCGCAACCCCCGCAACCCCCGAACCGGAACCCCCGGAGGAACCATGTGAGATCAGTCGGTTTACGGGCAGCCCTTGACGATGAATCCTGGACAGGCTATGCGAGCTTGCCGAGCTCGTTTTGTTTCGTAACTACGCTTATGTCTTCGTTGCGCTCTTTGTAAAGTGCGGGTGGGGATGATGCGGTTACCTGAGGTTGCAGATCGCCTTCGCCAATTGGCGATCACTTTAAACTGCCCAGAACTGAGTTCCTTGGCGGATGAAATTGCAAGAAGGCCATCAGGCGCAAGGGCTCCAAGAGCCTCAGAATCAATGACGGATGAGTTGCGAGAGAAAATACGAGAACTTAAGCGGAGTAACCCGGCCCTTTCCCATGCGGAAATCGGACGGATGTTAAATGTCAATCCAGGCCGCGTGTCCGAGACTCTGAGGGGAAAGCGAACTTGAGGATTCAAAGTAGCCATCATCATACTGACCGAGGATTAGACGCTTACTTTACCCCTGTAGAGGCTGTTAAAAGCTTGATCTACATCGAACGAGCCACCCTGCCTAACTTTATTTGGGAGCCCGCCGCAGGTGATGGTGCAATAGTGCGGCCATTGCAGCAGGCTGGCTTCCATGTGGTAGCATCAGATATTGCCGACTACGGACTCGTCGGGTGTCTAACTGGGGTAGATTATCTTGTGGCGAAACCACCATCGAAAGTTAAGGGCATTGTCACCAATCCGCCCTTCAAGCTTGCGACGTCCTTTGCTGAAAAGGCTCTGAGAGAGGTACCATACCTCGCGCTTTTACTGAGAACGAATTTCTTGGAGAGTACTGCCAGATTAGCATTTTTTCGCAAGCATGAGCCGGCACGTATATGGATATCCTCTCGCCGACTGCCCATGATGCATCGCTTTGGCTGGCAAGGCCCGAAAGCGCCTAGCAATACCTGCCACGCTTGGTTTATTTGGGATGCGCGCTCGCGGAGTAAAAGGATTATTGATTGGTTTGATTGGAAACAAATAGTCTTGTTGAGAGAAAGAGAAAATGCCTTTGATGAGCAACTCAGGCTCGCTTTAGTGGCGCAGGGTGGACGTCTCTAGAGAAAGCATTCGAAATTTTCTCTGTTACTTTAGGTCTTCGTTGGAATTGAGTGGGAGCCCGCCTAGGGCGGATTAGGGCAATGCCCGTAATCTTCCGGATAGGATTTCTCGACCTGACGCAATTCATACGTCAGAAGACGCCTTTGGCTATTCTGACCTATGCGCTGGAACGCCGGCCGTGTCTGATATGCCGGCCCGTTTTAGGATTGATAGTCAAGATGACGCATGAGGAACGAGTGTGCTAGCGGAGATAGTGACTAGTCTTAGAGACGTGGTGCTTGCGTTTGCGGCGTTTGTAGGAGCGTATGTCGGCTATCGTGGCCTTAATACTTGGCAACGGCAGGTGCGGGGGAACATAGAGTATCAAGCGGCAAGAATCACGCTCAATACGGTCTACGAACTTCGGGATGCGATTTCTTGTGTCAGAAATCCTCTTATGTTGCTTCGTCACGAGGCAAACATTCCTGAGGACAGTGTAAGAAATCTTACGCCGGAAGAAAGTGTAAGAAATCTTACGCCGGAAGAAAAGGCATGGAATGCGCGAGTTCAGGAATTTCAACGACGGTTGGAACCTGTGCAGAAAGCAATAGCCAAGCTGGATGCTAGCATACTTGAGGCTGAAACCCTCTGGGGGCCAGAGATAAGAAACAAAACAGCTTCGTTAAGAGGTTTAGCGGTAGAGTTAATCGGCAATATAGAGGATTATCTTGAAATATTTCACCCAAAAAACAATCAACGTGTAGAAAACGATTCAATCAATATACTAAGGCGCAAATTGTATCGCACTGGAAAAGACGATGAGTTTGGAAGGCGTCTTCAGGAAACCATTCGAGAAATTGAAGATCAAATACGCCCTCACATTGCCCAGAAGCATTGGTAGCAAGCCGTAGCCCGCGTAGGTCGAATTAGCCTTTAGGCGTAATCCGACGGAGGCTTGCGCTCGCCAAAAGGAACCTATCCCATCTTCTCCGCCCAATCGAGCACGGTCATGCAGGCTCATACCGTTTAATCTTAATATCGCTTGCGCGCTGCCGCGTGGCGTGGCTGTCATGCCACGCCTGCATCCGCAGCAAGGTCTCCATCGGTAACAGCTCACGGGGTTGGCGTTTTTCGGTATTTTTCGCTTGCGCGGGCGGCGCGAATCTGACTCAACGTATGAGTGACTCCGCCATTTCGATACCGCCTGAGCGAGAGAGAGAAGGACGCGCTG
>JBATPX010000251.1:0-7867 GCA_049291695.1 Defluviicoccus sp. | reverse complement strand
ACGCTGATCACCGACCGGGCCACGGCCGAACGCGACTTGCGGGCGGCCGAGGTGGCGGCGGCCGAGGCTGCAGTTACGGTGGCGCGCGCCCGCCTGACTCTCAAGCGGCAGGAGACGGCGAGGCTCGACAGCCTCAAGGCATCGCCTGCGTTCGGCGAGGCGCGCTATCTCGATTTGCGCCAGGAAGTGCAGATCGCGGAAGCTGACTTGGCGCAGGCGGAAGCAATGGTCGCGCCGGCGCGGGCGCAGCTGCGCCTGGCTGAAATCGCACTCGCTGACAGCACCATCCGCGCCCCCTACGACGGCGTCGTCACCCGCCGTTTCGCCGACGTCGGCGCCTACCTGCAGACGGGGGCGCCGGTCGCAAGCCTGATTGACGATCAGCTTCTCGAGGTGGAGGCCGATGTTCCGGCGGTCCGCCTGGCCGGCCTCACGAGCGGCACCGGGGTCCTTGTGCAGATCGACGACAACCGTGTGCCCGCCAGCGTGCGCGCCATCTTGCCCGTTGAAAACACGGCGACACGAACGCGGACCGTCCGCTTCCGCGCCATGCTTGACGCAACCCACGATCGCGCCGCCAATCGCGCGGTCACCGTCCACATCCCGGCCGGGCCGGTGCGGACGGCGCTCACGGTGCACAAGGATGCGATCCTCTATCGCGCCGGGCAGACGCACGTCTTCCGCGCCGTGAGCGGCCGCGCTGCGCTGCAGACGGTCCGCCTCGGCGATGCCGCTGGCGAGCGGTTCGAGGTTCTGGACGGCCTCGCTGCCGGTGATTTCGTCGTCATCCGCGGCAACGAGCGCCTCAAGCCCGAGCAGGAGATCGCGATCCGCAACGGGAGCAACGGGTGAACCTGATCCGGCTTGCGATCGCGCGCCCGGTCGCCGTCCTGGCGGTGGTCCTGCTGGTGGTTCTTGCCGGTCTCGTCGCTCTGCTGGAGATCCCGATCCAGCTCGCGCCCGATATCGAGCGGCCAGTCATCAGTGTCGCCACAACCTGGCCCGGTGCTGCGCCCGAGGAGGTAGAGCGCGAGATCGTCAACCGGCAGGAGGAGGTCCTGCGCGACATCGAGGGCGTCGTCGAGATGCGCAGCGATGCGCGCGAGGGCGCCGCCACGGTCACGCTCGAATTCGCAATCGGCCAGGATATGAGCCGCGCGCTCCTGCTGGTGGCGAACCGCCTCGATCGCGTCACCGGCTATCCGGAGGAGGCCGACGAGCCGATCCTGCGGACGTCCGGACCCGATGACCAGCCGATGGCGTGGTTCATCCTCCACCGGCTGCCCGGCAACGAGCGACCGATCGAGACCTACGGCGACTTCGCCGACGATGTCGTCCGCAGCCGGATGGAGCGGATCGAAGGCGTCGCCCACCTGACGCTGTTGGGGCACGCCGAACGCGAACTGAAGGTCGTCGTCGATCCTGCCGGTCTCGCCCACTACGGCCTCACGGTACCCGATGTCGTGCGTGTGCTGCGCGAGGCCAACGTCTCGATGACGGTCGGCGACGTCAAGGAGGGCAAGCGGCGCTACGTCGTCCGCAGCGAGGGTGAACTCACCACGCCCGAACGGATCCGCGCCCTCGTCCTGCGCAGCATCGAAGACCCGGCGTCGGGACGGCTCGCGCGGGTCACGGTCGGTGACGTGGCCCGCGTGGGCTTCGGCTACAAAGAACTGAACGTCACTAACCGCCAGATGGGGCGGCCCACGCTGGTATTAAGCGCGGTGCGCACGATTGGCGCCAACGTCATGCAGACGATGACCGAGATCAGGGCGGCCATTGCTGAACTGAACGCCGGCCCGTTGGCGCAGGAAGGCCTGGTGCTGAAGCTCGTCTACGACGAGACCGATTACATCCGCTCGGCGATCGATCTCGTGCGCGAGAACATCTGGCTCGGGATCCTCTTGGCTGCCGGCGTGCTGCTCCTTTTCCTGCGCTCGTGGCAGGCGACCGCAATCGTCATGCTTACGGTGCCGATTTCGATCGTCGGCACCTTCGTTGTGATGGCGGCGCTCGGGCGGACGCTCAATGTCATTTCGCTCGCAGGCATCGCGTTTGCGGTCGGCATGCTGGTCGATGCTGCGATCGTCGTCCTCGACACCATCGAGCGCCTGCACCGCCAGGGCCAGGCGCCGGCGCAAGCGGCGCTTGCCGGCGCGCGTCAAGTGTGGGGCGCCAACCTCGCCGCCGCGCTCACCACCGTTGTCGTGTTTGTGCCGCTGTTGATCCTCAACCTGGAGGTGGGGCAGTTGTTCCGCGACATCGCGGTTGCGATTACCGCATCGGTGCTGCTGTCGCTTGTGGTCGCGATTACCGTCGTCCCGGCGCTGGCCGCGCGGCTGCTTCGGGCGGGCGGAGGGCAACAGCGCACGGTGATCCGGCTTCCCGTCGTCGATCGCGCAGCTGCGGGTTTCGTCGAGCTGACACTGAAAATGACGCGTCTGAGCGTCAACAGCCGCTTCGTGGCGCTCAGTGTCGTTCTGGTCATCTGCGGCGCCTCCACGCTCGCGTCCTGGCTGTTGCTGCCCCAGCGTGAGTACCTCCCGGAGGGCAACCGCAATCTGGTCCAGGCCAACCTGCAGCCGCCGCCTGGCTACAACCTCGCCGCTACCAGCACGATTGCCGAGGCGATCGAGGCAGCCGTCCGTCCTTTGTGGGTGATGGAGGCGGATGATCCGACGGCCGATCGCGACGGCTTGCCGGTGATCGATCACTTCTTCTTCACGGCCTTTCCGACCAGCACCTTCGTCGGCGCCAAGACGGTCGATCCGGAACGCGTACGCGAACTGATCCCATTGTTCCGTGAGGCGGTGTTCAAGGAGCCGGGCACTTACGGCTTCGTCCATCAGCCCTCGATCTTCGGCCGTTCGGTCAGCGGCGCGCGCGGGATCGATCTCCACATCTCCGGCCCGGACATCGAGGCCCTGCTCGCCGTCGCACAACGCGCCGTGGCGCTGATCGAAACCGATCTGCCGCGGCGCGACGGCACCCAGATCCGCCCGCTGCCGGGCCTCGAAATGGGCGCCCCGGAGATCCGCCTTTATCCCGATCCCGTCCGCCTCGCCGACAACGGCCTGACGACGAGGGAGTTCGGCGAGACGATCGATGCGTTCAATGATGGCCTGCGGGTCGCCGAGGTGAGCGTCGACGGCGACCGCATCGATCTGGTGCTGAGCGGGCCGGAGGATCAGGCCGCAGCGACGCAGGCGATCGGCCAGCTGCCGGTGATCACGGCCTCGGGCCTGATCGTGCCGGCTTCGTCGTTGGCGGACATTGCCATCACCGCCGGGCCGCTCCAGATCCGCCACCGGGAGCGGCAGCGCACGATCACGCTGCAGATCCGCCCGGCGCCTGCGCTCGCGCTGCAGACGGCGATCGAGCGGGTGCAGGGCCGCGTCATCGCGCAATTGCAGGCCGAGGGGCTGCCGCCCGGCGTCCGCCTCACGCTTGCCGGGACCGCCGACCGCCTGAGCCAGACCTGGGCGGCGATGGTGTGGCAGGTGCTGCTCTCGATCGTCGTCGTTTATCTGATCCTGGCGATCCTGATGGAGAGCCTGACGTTGCCGGCGATCATCATCGTCTCGGTGCCGCTCGCGACCGCGGGCGGCGTCGCCGGGCTGGCGCTGGTGAACCTGTTCGTCCGCCAGCCGTTCGACATGCTAACGATGCTGGGCTTCGTCATCTTAGTCGGTACCGTCGTCAACAATGCGATCCTGATCGTCTACCAGACCCTGCACCACCTCCGCGACGATCGGCTGCCGACCGCGGCCGCGATCAGCGAGGCAACCCGCAACCGCATCCGGCCGATCTTCATGTCGACGCTGACGAACGTCTTCGGCATGCTGCCGCTGGTGCTGGTTCCTGGAGCCGGCTCGGAGCTTTATCGCGGCATCGGTTCGGTCGTCATCGGCGGCCTGTCGCTCTCGGCGATCCTGACGCTGGCGCTCATCCCGGCGCTCTTAAGCCTCGTGCTGTCGCGCACGCAAGGGGGATCGGCGGCACCGAGGTCGGTCGTCGTGCCCGAGCGCCACGCCGCTGAATAGGCTCCCGGCGGCCGCGGTCAGCCCTTCTTCGCGATGACGATCACGAACGCGTTGTCGTCGTTCCCGATCTCCACCAGCCGGTGGCCGGTGGTCTCGCAGTAGGCGCGGAAATCGCGGGGTGCGGCCAGGTCATCGGCGAGGACGCGCATCTCGTCGCCGGCCGCCAGATCGCGCATCGCCTTGTTGGCCCTCAAGACCGGCAAGGGGCAGATCAGGCCCCGCAGATCCAGCGTCTTCATCGCACGCTCCCGTTCCGCCAGCCGTGCCAGCCGCTGTGCGGCTGCGCCCGGTATCCCCCGCCGCTCGCCGTAAAATTAACAGCTTTCGAAACGTGTTGGCGAATTAAACCCCAGTTCGGTATAGTAGAAGAAATTGATGCGAAGTGTGCGTGCGCAAGCGGAAGCCTGCATCGTCGGCGCTTCGCAGCGACGAAATGAGGACGATTGCCGCCCGTGGATCTGGAAACGTTGCAAGAAAACGCGAGGCGGGCGACGGCACTGCTGCGTGCGATGGGCAATCCGCACCGGTTGATGATCCTGTGCCAGATCCTGGGCGGCGAGAAGAACGTGAGCGAGCTTGAACGGCTGATCGGCCTCAGCCAGTCGGCGCTCTCCCAGCACCTGGCGCGGCTGCGCCGCGACCGGTTGGTGCAGACCCGCCGATCAGCGCAGACGATCTTCTATTCCCTCGCCGGCGAGGAGGCAAAGGCCGTCCTGTCGACCCTCTACACCCTCTACTGCGGGGAGGGGAAAGCGGCAGCGGACGGGGAACCTGACGCCCGCTGCGATGCCCCGAAGGCAAGCTGAGTGCGGCCGGCCGGCGCATCGGCTTCCGCGGCGGCGGACATGCGGATCGGCATTGACTTAGGTGGCACGAAGATCGAGGGCGTCGTCCTCGACGAGACGGGCGAGGCCCGCTGGCGCCGGCGCGTCGCCACGCCCAAGGGCGACTACGCGGGCACCGTTGCCGCCGTCGCCGCCCTGGTGCAGGCGCTCGAGCGGGACTGCGGTGCCCGCTGCAGTGTTGGCGTCGGGATCCCCGGCACGCTCTCTGCCGCCACCGGCCGCATCAAGAATGCGAACGCGACATGGTTGATTGGCCGCGCGCTCGATGCCGATCTCGCCAAGGCCCTCGGCCGCCCGGTCCGCCTCGCCAACGATGCCAACTGCCTTGCCGTCTCGGAGGCAAGTGACGGCGCCGGTGCCGGGGCCGATGTCGTTTTCGGAGTGATCCTCGGCACCGGTGTCGGCGGCGGAATCGTCGTCCACGGCCGACCGCTCGCGGGCGCCAACGGCATCGGCGGCGAATGGGGCCACAATCCGCTGCCGTGGCCGGAACCGGCGGAGGAGCCGGGACCTGAGTGCTACTGCGGCAAGCGCGGCTGTATCGAAACCTTCCTCTCCGGCCCCGGCTTTGCGCGCGACTTCCAGAATGCGACAGGGCAAGCGCTGGCACCGCCCGAGATCGTCGCCCGCGCGCTGGCCGGCGACCAAGCGGCGGCTGCAGCGGTGTGCCGCTACGAACACCGGCTGGCACGCGCGCTTGCGAGCGTGATCAACGTGCTCGACCCCGATGTTATCGTCCTCGCCGGAGGCATGTCGAATATCGATCGCCTTTACGCGGCCGTGCCCGAGGTGTGGCAGGCATTCGTGTTTTCGGACGCGGTCATCACCCGCCTCGCCCGCAACCGTCACGGCGATTCAAGTGGGGTGCGCGGCGCCGCCTGGCTGTGGCCGGCAGGCTCGCCGCCTGAGCATCAGCTCCGCTAGCAGTCAGGACGGGCGAGGGCTTCGAACTCGCCGAGCTGGACGCTCAGGGTGAAATCGCTGAAGTACTGGATGATACGGTCGGCGATGCCGTCGGCCCGGTACTGGGCTGCGATCTCGAACTCCGGCCCCGGCTCGCGCTGGTGGAAGGGAAAGAACGCCATGTGCGTTAACCACGCGGGCACCGCGCGCAAGCCGGTCTTGGCAGCCAGCTGCTCGCGCTGCGCCTGTGCCAGCGGCTTGATAACGGCATGGATCAGGTAGGGGTTGTCCAGGCTGGCGCCGTCGAACACCACCGTTTCCAGCGTCTTTTCGCCGCGCTCGGCAGCCCGCGTCAGCGCGCGGACATGCTCGGCCGGGAACAACGTGCCGAGCGGCAGGGCGATGACGCGATCGGCCGGCTCGCTGAAGGTGACCGTCCCGGCGGCGCCGAGGCCTTCCAGAGTTGCCCGGCCGGCCAGGCGCTCGACCATCTCGCCGTCCTGTTCATAGCGGGTGTAGAAGCGGAACTGCAGCCCGTCGGCCGATTCCCAGCTTGCGAAGGTCCATACCGTTTCCGCCTCGCCGCCGGATTGGAAGGTCAGATGCAGGACCGTTCGGTTCTCGACCGTCCAGCCGTCGCACCCTTGCGCGAAGCGGTAGAACATGCTGCCGTCGGCGGCGGCGACATCACCGCGCGTCGCCGTCTTGGCAAGCGAAAGGCGATAGATCGCCCGATGCGGCTGCAGCGCAACGGGCTCGGCGCCGGCCTCGACGCCTGCTCCGACACCCAAACCCGGGACGGCCAGCACAACGGCGAGAGCGAGCAGCCCCGCCCGCGTGAGCGCGTGGCCGAGCGTTCGGATTGCTTTCAGTGTGCCGGTGTTGGACCTGAGCCCGCCCGGTCCCGCTTCCGTCCCTGCCCTGTCGCTTCCGCCTGTCCCCACTCTCACCCTCGTCAATCTTGCCGACCGGCAACTCCTGCCGGGCGCGCAGGTGTTGGTATTGCCTGTCCGCCGCATCCGGGTGCGTGCCGCCGATGGCCACACAGTGTTCCCAGCCGCCCTAACCGCCCGCCACGCCACGGTTTCCGCGCCTGTCGACCGCACTCAGGGCCCTGGCACGCCCCTTGCTGACATGCAGAACCCGGGTAACGGCACGAGAAGGAGAACACCGTGGGCAACACGCTCCTGTTGACACCGAACGTAATCGCCTCGTCTCCCGCAAGCAATGCTGGCAACGGGGAACTGGTGTCGATCATCACGCATCTGATCGACCGCCTCAATTCACACGGCGGCCGCGTGCAACTCGGCGCCGAGGATGCCTGCGAACTGGCGCAGCGGGTCTTGAGCGCCGCCATCGACGCGGAGCAGGAGATCGGCGACCTGCAAAACCGGATCGACCGCCTGCAACGCCTCGCGGTGACGGACGAGCTGACCGGCATCCTCAACCGCCGCGGCTTCGAGGAGGAGCTGAGCCGGACGCTCAGTGCGGCACGGCGCTACGGCGAGGAGGGCCTTCTCGTCTACATCGATCTCGACGGCTTCAAGGAGATCAACGACACCTTCGGTCACGCCGCCGGCGACGCGGCCTTGCGCCTTGTCGGCGACCTCTTGTCCGCCAACGTCCGCCTGACCGACCGGGTCGGCCGGCTGGGCGGGGACGAGTTCGCGGTCCTGCTCAAGCGCACCAACTGGCAGAACGGCGTGCGGCGGGCGCGTGAGTTGGCCCAACTGCTCGATCCGGCCATCCTCGACTTCGAGGGCACCAGCATCGAGATCCGCGCCAGCGTCGGCCTGCAAGCCTATCACCCGCAGGCGGAAGGCGACGGCGCGGCGCTGATGGCGCGTGCCGATCACGCAATGTTCGAGCACAAACGCGGCCGCGGCAGAGCGCGCGGCATCCGCAGGATCGCGTGAGGATGACGATGCTTGGCCTCTCCCAGACGTTTTCGCGCACGGCCGACAGAGCCGCCCCGTTTGCGCCGCCTCCCGCCTCACCAAGGGCACCGCTGCAGCCGACGCCGCACCAAGCTGCCGCGCTCAAGACGCGGCGCGACGGCGCGCGAAGGAGCCCGCC
>JBATPX010000250.1:0-1548 GCA_049291695.1 Defluviicoccus sp. | reverse complement strand
GTATGACAGCCACGCCATGCGGCAGCGCGCAGGCGAGATCAACATTAAGCGGTATGAGCCTGTATGACCGTGCTCGATTGGGCGGAGAAGAGGGGATACGTTTTTATTGGCGAGTGCAGACATCCGCCGGTCTCCCTATCCAGCTGCGGCAGGTTCATGAAACATTCTGGCAACATGGGTGCATCGGTGGTAGCATGTCGGCCTGGATGGAGGGTCGAATGAGCGGGCTTCTGGATTTTGGGGCGCGGTTCGGGACGGAGGAGCGGTGCATCTTGCATCTGTCTGGGCTTCGCTGGCCGGGCGGCTATGTTTGTGCGCGTTGCGGCGGCCGGGAGGCTTGGCGCCTGAAGAAGCGTCCGCGTGTTTACGAATGCCGGGGCTGTGGCCATCAGGAGTCGGTGACCGCCGGGACGATCTTTCACCGCACGCGGACGGGGCTGCCGCAATGGTTCCTGGCCGCCTACCTGATGGGCAAGGACAAGCGGGGCGTCTCGGCCAAGTTCCTGCAGCGGGAACTCGGTGTCGCCTACCAGACGGCGTGGACCATCGCCCACAAGCTGCGCCATGGCCTCAGCGAGGATCCGGCGCGGCCGATCGGCGGCTACCTCGAAGCCGACGAAACCTTCGTTGGCGGCCGCGGCGACCGGACAAGCCCTGGGCGGAGCTTGCAAAATCCCAACAAGAGCGTGGTCGTAGCGGCCGTGGAGAAGGTTACCTGCGCCCGCACCAAGACCGGCCACTCAGGCCACGCCGTCAAGCGCCAGCATGGATTTTACGCCGGAAACCTCAGGATGGCGGTGCTGCCGGCCGCCAGCAGCGCCGAACTCGGCAGCTTCCTGCGCGCCAACGTTGCCGCCCAGTCGCACCTGCTGACCGACGGTTTCAAGGGCTACCAGGGACGCGCGGCGGCGCTTGCCGACCATCTCAAGCATACCCCGGTCATCTTGGATGGCGGCGCCAACGCGCCCGCGTTGTTCCCGATCATCCATACCGTCTTCAGCAACATGAAGGCGTGGCTGGTTGGCACCCATCATGGCGTCAGCGCCAAGCACCTGCCGCGCTATCTGCGGGAATGGACCTATCGCTTCAATCGCCGCAGCAAAGTCGACGGACTGGATGGCTATCTCATCCGAAGGGCGATCGAATGCACCACCATCACTTACCGACAGTTGATCACAGGCGCCATGCCTGATGGCAGCGCCCGAAATCGGCGCCTTCCCCTTGCAGTTGTACTGCCTGCGTTAGCTGGATAGGGAAATTGCGTCGAGCCGGCTTGTGTCAAGCGAAACGGCGGTTTACTTTACACAAAGCCGGTTATGTCCAACGGACGAGACACAAGCGGTGAAACCATTCATTCCGCAGAATCTCCCACTAACCGATGTTTGGTGTTCACCGAGCTTATTCAGCTCTGCGAATGAGCCGGCCAGGAGTCGGATGCATCGCCCCTTTCTTGGTGCCCCCGGGGAGACTCGAACTCCCACGCCGTTGCCGGCAACAGATTTTGAGTCTGCCGCGTCTGCCATTCCGCCACAGGGGCCCGAGGGCGGA
>JBATPX010000249.1:0-1910 GCA_049291695.1 Defluviicoccus sp. | reverse complement strand
GGCGCCGGACGGCCGAAAAAGCTCGCCCTCACCGCCTGCATGCGCAAGCTCATCACCGTCCTCAACGCCATCATCCGGGACCGCACCGCATGGAAAACCCCTTGACCCGAAAGACAGTCGCTCACCCCAGCGCCCCTTCCCGCCCGGCAGCCTTGCCAGCCTCCAGAGCGAAACCCAAAGGTCGCGCTGCGCTGCCGCGCTGCCGGGGTTGGCGGCGGCGAGGCGCTGGCGGGTCTGCAGGCTCTCCTCGAAGCGGGCCTTGGCGCCGGCGAGATCGCCGCCCGCGACGAGCACGTCGCCGAGCTTGTTGAGGCTGACGCTGACGTCGCGCTGCGCTTCCGCGCTGCCGGGGTTGGCGGCGGCGAGGCGTTTCAGCGAATGCATCGCATTCTCGATCGCAGCTCTAGCCGCCGTCAGCTGACCCGCCTCCAGCAGGACCTCGGCCAATTCGGATGAGGCAACAACGCGATCGCGATCGCCTTCGGCCCGCGCCAGCGCCTCGCGGGCCGCGCGCGCGGCGTCGCCGAGCCGGCCGGCTTCCTGATAGAGCCGGCGCAGCGCGATCCAGCCCCAGACGTCTTCGGGGTCGAGCCGCTGCGCTTCCTCGTAGATCGGAATGACGTCGCCGGTGCCCATCTCCCCCCGGTCCTTGCGGTCGAGGGCCAGGGCGGCGATCTCCCGCCAACCGGCGGCGACGGCCTTGGTTTCCGCCCGCTGGATCTCCACCAGGGCGGCGAAGCCACCGGCCCTGTCGCCCTCGGCATATCGCTGGAGCGCCGCCCGCTTGCGCGGATCCGGCGAATTGGCGATCGAGGCAACCTGGCGGCGATATTCCGCGATCTCGGCGGCAAACTGCCGGTCGCGAGCGGCGATCTCGTCCACCAGCCGCTGCCGTTCGGCGGTCACCTTGGCCAGCTCCGCCCTCGCCGCCTCGCCCGGGCCTGCCTCCGCCCGAAGCCGGCGGTCCTTGGCCGCGAGAGCCGCCAGCAGCACCTCCTCCCGCGCGTCGGCCTTGCGCTGCACGGCGGCGATCGTCGCCGCGCGATCAAGCACCAGCCGCTCGACCAGCGCCTGCGTCTCGACCCGTTCCGCGGCCGATGCGAGGGTCTGTGCCGAAGCCGGCGGCAATAAACCTCCCACCAGAACCATCGCGATCAGCAGCGCCCGCATCCCCTCCTCCCCATCGGTAGCTGTCCGACAATAGCCGAGGGCAAAGGGCGAGTCAGCCTTACGTTGCGATGGTGACGATGCCCTCTCGATTGCCGATTGCGTCGCTCCGGGCCGAAAGGCTGCGCCAGCAACGTCCGCGGCCCGCCATCCGCCCTGACCGCAAATGGCGATGAGCGTCACCGGCCCGTGGCGGCGCGCCAGGCTCGGGCGCTCGCGATGGCTGCTCCAGGCACTACAAGTTGCGCTCTTGACAGTGCCCATCACAACATGTAGAAGACTGCCATGCTTCGCATTGGGACTGCAGCGGACTGCCGTGTCATTGAAGCGTCAGCCGAGATTTTCCTTCGACGCAATCGGACAAAGGGACGGGGTTGTTGCCGCCTTCGCGGTGAAAGGCGTCTTCGCCGACGATGCTGGGAGGGTGCACCGACACCTTGAGATGGCCACATATTGCGCTATTGACAACGCGGCGCACAATATGTAGTATGCGTGATCATCGATTCGAGATTCGCCGCTAACGCAACGGGCGGCACAACTGGAAGAGGTAACAGAGCATGGTTTAGGGCTTCGAAACGGCAGGCGAAAGGGACAACGGAACTTCTCCGGGCATTGCTAATCGCGGTAGGGACGCTCATTGCTGAGCGCCCCCCGCACAGATCCGGACGTGCGGTATTCCCGCATCCGGCTCCTACCTCGGGTGTTTGACGGCGAACCGCTGGTTTGGCCATGGGTGGAGGATG
>JBATPX010000248.1:0-2606 GCA_049291695.1 Defluviicoccus sp. | reverse complement strand
TGCACGTGATCATGAATCCGGCCAGCGTTTTCATCAAAGCGGCCACTTATGAGCGATTAGGAACGGCACGGCGTTTGGGTGTTTTGCCCACTCCGCCCCGCGGGGCGGAGTGGGCATCCGGCGTCTGACCTGGGTTGCACTTTTAGGTTGTCCTTTCTCTTGTCAAAAGGGGCTACTTGGCGGCGGCGATCATGGCGTCGCCGGTGGCGCGGGTCTTGCGCAGGGACTCGCCCTTGAGCTCGACCCGCGTCGCAGTATGGACGATGCGATCGAGGATGGCATCGGCGTAGGTCGGATCGCCGATCATGTCGTGCCAGCGATCGACCGGCACCTGGGTGGCGAGGATGATAGAGCGGCGGTCGTGCCGGTCGTCGACGATTTCCATCAGATCGCGGCGCTGCTGGGCGGTCAGATCGGTCATCGCCCAGTCGTCGAGAATGAGGAGATCGACCTTGGCCAGGCGACGCATCAGGATGCCCCCCGCGTTGGTGAGGCGAGCGGTGGCGAGATCGTCGAGCTGGCGCGACAGGCGGGCGTAGAGCACGCTGAAGCCCTCCCGCGCCGCCTGGTTGCCGAGGGCACAAGAAATCCACGTCTTGCCGGTGCCGGTCGCCCCGGTCACGATCAGATGGCGGTGATCGGTGATCCAGCGGCAGGTGAACAGATCACGGATCAGGCCTTTATCGAGGCCGCGCGTGGCCTTGAGATCGAGGTTCTCGAAGCAGGCGGGCTGCCGCAGCTGCGCCCGCTTGAGCCGGCTTGCCAGTGCGATGTTGGCGCGATCGGCGGCCTCGCGGTCGATCAAGAGCGCGAGCTGGTCGTCGAAGTCGAGCCGGCCACGGTCCTGCAGACCATTCAGGTCCTCAAGCGCGCGGGCCATGCCGAACAGCTTCAAGGCCTTCAGCTTGTCGAGATTGGGATGGTGCATGGTGTCTCTCCGTTTCAGTGATAGTAGGTGGAACCGCGGACATTCGGGTGCAGGCCGGCGCCGGTGCCGGGTTGGTCGGCCGCAGACATCGGCTCGGTCATCTGGCCGCTGGCCAGCCACTGGCGGACGTAGCGATAGGAGCGGACGTTGGCGCTGAGCGTCGCCGCTGCGGCTGCCTGTAGGGCGGCGGTGCCGTAGCGGGCGCCGAGCCGGATCAGGCCGGCGACCTGGCGGGCCGCCTGCTCGGGGTGATCGGCATCCTGGAAGATCAACTCGGCCAGCGCCGCCACGGCGCCGCCGAAGTCGGTGATCGTCTCCCGGACCGCTTCCGGGCTCAGCCGCAACACCGCCCGATGGTTGGCCGGCCGGTGTTCATCGAGGGTGACCGCAAGCCGCACCGTCCCCGGCTCGGTGAGCCGGCGGGCATGGCTGGCGACACGCTCGGCCCTGTGGAAGATGCTGACCAGGCTCGCGGTCCGATGCACATCGACCGTCTTGCCGATCAGCCGGTAGGGCACCGAATAGGCGACGCCCTCGATCACCACGTGATAATCCGGCGGCACCTTGTGCCGGCACCAGCGGCCGATTTCGAACGGTTCGGGCGGCAGCGCCTTCAACAGCGGCTTCTCATGCGTCTCGAACAGCTTGGCGCGGGTCAGCGTGCTGTCGGCGCTGAGCGGCCGGTCGTTCAACGCCGCCACCCCTTGGCGGATTGCCCGGTTGAGGTCATCGAGGCTGAAGAACACCCGGTTGCGCAGCGGCGCCAGCACCCAGCGCTCCACCTGCTGCACCGCGTTCTCAGCCAGCGGCTTGTCCCGCGGCTTGCGAACCCGGGCCGGCACCACGCCGATGCCGTAGTGACGCGCCAACTCCAGGTAGGAGCGGTTGATCGCCGGATCATAGAAACTGGCGTGGCTGATGCCGGTCTTCAGATTGTCCGGCACCAGCTTCGGCACCGAACCACCCCAGCTCTCGAACATCCGCACATGGCTGCCCAGCCAGTCCTCGGCACCCTGTGTCCAGGTTGCCTCGGCGTAGATATGGGTCGAGAACGGCAGCGAGCCGACGAACACGCTGACCTGGCATTCGCCGTTCGGCGTCGTCACCACCATCGTCTGGCCGGCGTAGTCGACCTCGCACATCGAAGCCGGTGCCGGCGTCCGCCGCAGCCGCGGTTCGCCCGAGAGCCGCTGATGCGCCCGGAAATGACGGCGATACTGACTGTAACTGTACCCGTCGCCGTGCTGCTCGCGATACTCCTGCCAAAGCAGCAGCAACGTCACCCCGCGCCGGCGCATCTCCGCCGCCACCGCACCCCAGTCGGGCTTCGGCCGGACCACGCGCGGCTCTGGGCACTTGAACAGCAGCGCCTCGGCCGCCGCCTCGCTCATCCCGGCAACGTCGGCGTAGCGTATGCCGGCCTCGCGGGCGCGCTCCAGATACTCGCCCACCGCCGTCCGCCCGAGCCGTACCGACACCGCAATCTGCCGGTGCGAATAGCCCAGCTCGTGCGCCAGGCGCAGGACTTCCTTCACTCGTCTCATGTCTGACCGTCCTCGCGGCATCCCGATCCTCCCGGCAAACAGCCAAAGAGGGCCTCATACCGCTTTCAGTCAGGTCAGACCCGGAACTCAACCAACACGCGTGCCGTCCGGCTTGCCCATGCGTGGCCGCTTTC
>JBATPX010000247.1:0-4830 GCA_049291695.1 Defluviicoccus sp. | reverse complement strand
ACCCACTCCAACGGCATGTCGGCAAAACAGCTGCAGAGCGAACTCGCCATCGCCTCCTACGGGACCGCCTGGCTCCTTGCCATGAAGCTCAGGGCGGCGATGATCGCACCCGAGCGGACCCCGCTGTCTGGCCTCGTCGAGGTGGACGAGACGACGATTCCCTTTCGCACCAAGGTCGATCCACCGGCCGGAGGGCAGGGAAGAAGCCACGAAAGCAAGCTCCTGCTCATCGGCGCCGTCGAAATCGTCAGCGGCAAGAACGACAAGCTCACGCTCGGGCGCATGCGTCTGGCGCCGATCGCCGATTTCGCCAAGACCTCCCTGCATGCCTTTATCGCAGCGAACACCACCCCCACCAGCATCGTCAAAACCGATGGGCTCGCAGCCTATCTCGGCGCGCCGGACGTCACACACGAACCCCATGTGGTCGGAACCATGGCCGCCCACGTCGTTCTGCCCGGCATCCACCGCGCTTTCTCCAACCTCAAGACCTGGGCGCTCGGCGTCTATCATGGCCTGCGGCGCAAACACTTCAAAATCTATCTCGACGAGTTCGTGTTCCGATTCAACCGCCGTCACACCCGGCACGCCAGCTTCGCTTCCCTGCTGCGCATCGCCATGACCATCAGACCAAGGACCTACAACGAAATCGTCCAACTGGGGTCAACCGGATAAGCAACTTGTCACATCGAGATGATCGAAGGCGAAACTCTCAGCGAACGCCTCGTCGAACAACTGGACGCCGAGCTGCCACTCGGAGAAATCACCGGTATTGATGGCGTTCCAGAGATCGCGGCGATGATAGTCGGGATCGGCGCCGTTGAGCTTGACCGCCTCGTCCCAGATTACTGACTGAGTGCCGAGCTTCGGCCGCCAATGGAACTTCACGAACGTCGATCTGCCCTCCGCATTCACGAGGCGGAAACTGTGCACGCCAAAGCCTTCCATCATGCGAAACGAGCGAGGGATGGTTCGATCCGACATAATCCACATGACCCTGTGGATTGACTCCGGCGTCATCGCGATAAAGTCCCAGAAGGTGTCGTGTGCTGTCTGAGCCTGGGGAAACCCGCGGTCCGGCTCAGGTTTGGCAGCGTGGATCAGATCGGGGAATTTGATCGCATCCTGGATGAAGAACACCGGGATGTTGTTGCCGACGAGGTCCCAATTGCCTTCCTTCGTGTAGAATTTCACCGCAAACCCGCGTACATCGCGCGCAAGATCCGGCGACCCCCTGCTGCCGGCGACGGTCGAGAAGCGGGTGAACACCTCCGTCTTCTCCCCGACCTCGCCGAGGATCTTTGCGGTGGTCAAATCGGCCAGCGAGTCCGTCAATTCGAAAAAGCCGTGCGCGCCCATGCCGCGCGCGTGCACCACGCGCTCGGGAATACGCTCATGATCGAAATGGGTGATCTTCTCGCGGAGGACGAAATCCTCAAGAAGGGTCGGACCCCGTACGCCGGCACGAAGTGAATTCTGATCGTCTCCGACGGTGTGGCCCTGATTGGTGGTCAGACGCGGCTGACCTTCCGCTGCGACCTGATGCAGTTCACCGCCTGTACCGACGCTCTCGATTGCGACGGGCATTGACGCCGTTGCGGGCATTTCGCTCGTGTACTTTGAAGACATGCTGTTTCGTTAAGAGCGCCAGGACGGGCAAACCGATCATGACGACACGCCCTTTGAAAATTGACCAAACTGACTTTATGCACTGGGGTATGAGCGCGCACTAACCCAAGTTAACCACCCGTCTTATTCCCGACACCCGCTTGGTTACTGGATGTTTTGGCGGTTGTGACTTGACGGACGCGCGTGAGGGTGCGGGATGTTCCCGGTTTTGTTGGTCTGGATTTGATATCGGCGTGGGGTTTACGAGATGGATTTGGCGGGGCGGTGATGACCCCGTTGCTCAGGGTCCGGCCAGCGAGGTGGCGAGGTGGCGGACCATTGGCGCCTCGGGACAGGCGGCGGCCTTGGCCGGATGCGTACGATGAGAGTGCCGCAGCCTGCGCCGGTGACGGGTTTGGCCGCTGCTCAATCAGGCCGCAGCAGCACCGCGGATCCAGACGCCGATCGGGAACGTTGATAGCAGCTCGGCCGCGGCAAACCGCACGCTCCCGTCATCGCAGCCCTCTCCCGGTGCGAGCGGCGCGCCGGTGAAGACGTTGTGCCAGCTGTCGGCGGCGTCCGGCTCCGGCACCAGCACATGGGTCCCGTGCCACGGCGTCGGTCCGATCGGCCAGCGATCGGGCAATTCGGTCCACGGCGCGACGAGGCGAGGCACGATCACCAGCACTGCGGAATCGTCGCGCGTGCGCTGAAAGGCGTATAAGTTGTCGGCACGCTCTCCCTCAGTCGCGATCGGTCGATAGCTCCCCCCCTCGAATAGCGCCGGCAACGCCCGGCGCGCTTCGAGCAGCCGCCACGTGACAAACAGCTTGACGCGGCCGCTCGGCCAGTCCGCGAGCAGACCGGCGAGCCATGCCGCCTCGATCCCCTTTCGCCAGTCCTGGCGCAGTTCCCGCAGTTTCTCGGCGCGCTCGCCGAAGTCGACGGGCCGCCGGTTGTCCGGATCGACGAGGCTGAGGTTCCACAGCTCGCAACCCTGGAAGACGTCGGGCACGCCGGGCAATGTCAGCTTCAGCGTCGTCTGCGCCAATGAATTGATGACGCCCATCCGCGCCACCCGCCGTGCAAAGGCGGAGAAGGCATCGATGAACGGGTTGCGGCCGCTCACTTCGAGCGCGCGGTCAACGAAATGCATCAACGCCTCTTCGTAGGCTGCGTCCGGGTTGATCCAACTGGAGCGGGCCTTCCCCTCGCGAACCGCCTTCAGCATGAATTCGCGCATCCGCATGCGGAGGGTAGACACGGCCGCGGCATCGGGTTCCCGATCAGCCATGAGCTCCGTCGGCCAAGTACCAAGCAGAGCCTGATAGAAAAGATATTCGTCGTTCTCGCTGGGGGCTGGTGCGTCGTTAACCTCCAAGCGATGCCGGCGGTTCTGCGTCGACCAGCGCTGCACGCCTTCGGCCCACTCCTCGACCAATTCGGACAGCCCGTTGATGCGGGCACGGACGTCCTCGCCGCGCTTGGTATCGTGCGTGGCGGTGCTCAACATCGCGTGCGGCCAATGCCGAGCCGCGTTCTGCTGGCTGCGGTGAAAGGCGCCGGTGGTGGTGCCGAAGCGGGTCGGATCGCCGCCGACCTCGTTCAGGGAGATGAGGCGATTGTAGAGATAGAAGGCGGTGTCCTCGACCCCCTTCGCCATCACCGCGCCGGTATACTGTTGGAACTTCATAGCCAGCCGGTGGACCTCGCGCTGGTTCAACGGAGGCGCGTGGCCGCAGCCGATGTCGGTAGTCAGCACGCTGAGCAGAAAGTCGAAAATGGTGAGGTCCGACCGGTCGCTGCGCCGGCGGCCGTGCGCCACCGCCCAGTCCAGGTCGCGCCGGTCGTCGGCTCGGATGCCGTGCCAGTCGACGTAAGTGCGGTAGACTGGAAAGCAGGCGACGATCTCGCGCAGCGCCTGGCGCAGTCCGACCAGCGTGAAATCGCGCGTAAACCAGTTGCTTTCGGTCAGATGATTGATCTCGTTGGCGAGAACCCGCAGCTCGCTGGCCAGTTCCTGCTCCATCGCCAGCTTGCGCCCGCCATAGGCCGTCTCCTGGAATGGCGGAACGGTGCCCACGAAGTTCTGGTAGCATTGGGACAGCGCCGCCTCGGCCTGCGGGTTGACGAACAATGCGTTGACGGCATTCAGATATTCATAGCCCGTGGTGCCGGCGATCGGCCAATCGGCGGGCAGCGACTCGTGCTGGGCGAGGATTTTCTCGACGACGACATACAGTCGGGCGGGTTCGCCTTCGGCGCCCGTTTCGGCCCGCCCCTGTCGGAACCGCTTCTGCAGCCGCTCAAGGTACTGCCGCGGATCGAATAACCCGTCGATGTGGTCGATGCGCAGGCCGTGGACGCGGCCCTCATCGATCCATTGGAATACCAGCCGGTGGAGGGCGTCGAAGACCTCGGGCATCTCGACGCGGATGCCGGCAAGATCGTTGATCTGAAAGAAGCGACGATAGTTGATCTCTTCGGCGGCGACGCGCCAGTAAGCGAGTCGGTAGTGCTGCGCCTCCAACAACTGATGCAGCCGCCAGAACGACGCCGGCTCCCCGGGTACGCCGTTGATCTCGGCAATCACCGCATCGACGTGTTCGCGCAACCCCGGATCGTTGCGCAGCGCCTCCGCCAGGTCTCCGCGCAGCCGTTCGGCCAGCGCATACCGTGACAGGCGCGCAGGGCGGGTGCGCGCCGGCCGGCGCAGCTCACCGAAACCGGCGGCAAGCAGTGCCAGCCGGCCATCGCGCGCCGGGTCGGCATTGCCGCCCCGCAGGAGTCGCTCGATCGCCGGCCGCAGGATCCGCCCGAAGGTGCCCGGTGTCAGCGGCAGGCGGTTGTCGTAGTACCAGATGCTGAAGCCGTCATTGCTGTCGTCGAGCTGCAGCTTCACTTCGCCGCCGCTCAGGATCACGCCGTAGGCATCGCCTAGCAACGGCACCAGCAGCTTGCCGTGCAACTCTGGCTTTGCCGGCCGCCAGTCGATGTCGAAATACCCAGCGTACTGCGAGTCCTCACCCCAGGTGAGAACATCGAGGAACCACTTATTTTCTGCACCGAAAATGCCGACGTGGTTGGGCACGAAGTCGAGGATTTGCCCCATGCCGTGCGCGGAAAGCGCGCCGCAGAATGCGGCGAAACTTTCACCGTCGCCGACCTCCGGATTGATCGCGTTGTGATCGATGATGTCGTAGCCGTGTTCGCTGCCCGGCC
>JBATPX010000246.1:0-13506 GCA_049291695.1 Defluviicoccus sp. | reverse complement strand
GCGTTGAAGCTCTTGTTCCTGGTCTTGAACCTGGCCGCAAAGGAGTGGAAAATGCCGCCCAGGGAATGGGCGATGGCCAAGGCCCAGCTCGCCATCTTGTTTGAAGACCGCTTCACCTTGGCACTATGAAACCGGCCCCCGCACGGAATTCCTGACAGTCTCCATCCGGCGGATTACGGGCGTTGCCCTCACCCGCCTCTGAGCAGGCTACGTGGGCTATCTTCTCCGCCCAATCGAGCACGGTTATACAGGCTCATACCGTTTAAAGTTGATCTCCCCTGCGCGCTGCCGCATGGCGTGGCTGTCATACCAAGCCTGTATCCGCAGCGAGGTATTCATAGACATCCCGAAAGCCTTTACGATCCTGAGTGCTACTGATCATCGCGCCGGACGGCGGCGACGCGTGGGCGCCGGCGAAACCGCGGCATGACGAGACGCTGATCCGCGCGCTGGCCCGCGCGCACCGCTGGAAGCTGATGCTGGAGGAGGGTGCGCTTGGTTCCGTGTCCGAGATCGCTGAAGCCGAGAAGATCGATCGGAGCTACGTGAACCGTCTCCTGCGGCTGACGCTGCTGGCGCCGGATATCCAGGAGGCGATCCTCGACGGCCGGCAGCCGAAGGGCATGCAGCTGGAGGAGCTGACGCGGGCGATGCCGATGGCGTGGGGGGTACAGCGGAAGCGCGTTTTCCTATACGCATAAGCTGTCTCTCGATCGGGGGATAAGCCGTGACGAGTGTAACCACGTGAGCACGCTCGAAGACCTTCAACCCAACGCATCGGTGCGGGGGATCCTGCCGAATTGCCTCGTCACCGTCGTGACCGTGCAATGGTACGGTTCGGATGCTCTGGAGCTCACCTACAAGGACCCGTCCGGCAAGGTCGCCAATCAACTGCTCTATCGCGACGACGAGCCGCGGATCGAAGCCGTCGCCGAAGGGCGTCCTTGGAGCTTCGACGGTGACGGCCATCTGTTTCGGCTTGTCTCGGAAGCCGTTCGGATTCGGCTGGCGCACCTGTTCGACCCGGTGCTGGCGGTTCACACGTCGGTGGTCGACCCGCTGCCGCATCAGATCACGGGCGTCTATGAGGCGATGTTGCCACGACAGCCGCTGCGCTTTCTGCTCGCTGACGATCCCGGCGCCGGCAAGACGATCATGGCCGGCCTGTTCATTCGGGAACTGATCATTCGCGGTGATCTGCAGAGGTGCCTCGTCGTCTGCCCTGGCAGCCTGGCTGAGCAGTGGCAGGACGAGCTCTATCGGCGCTTCCAGCTGCCGTTCGAAATCGTCACCAACGATAAGCTGGAGGCGGCCCGAACCGGCAATTGGTTCCTTGAGAACAACCTGGTGATCGCCCGGCTCGACAAGCTGAGCCGCAACGAGGACGTGCAAGCCAAGCTTGCTGTCCCCGATGGCCGCTGGGACTTGGTCGTCTGCGACGAGGCGCACAAGATGTCGGCGACCTTTTTCGGCGGTGAGATCAAGTACACCAAGCGCTACAAACTGGGGCAGCTGTTGTCGACGCTCACGCGTCACTTCCTGTTGATGACGGCGACGCCGCACAATGGCAAGGAGGAGGACTTTCAGCTTTTCATGGCGCTGCTCGACGGTGATCGCTTTGAGGGCCGGTTCCGCGACGGCGTGCATAGCTCCGACGTTTCCGACCTCATGCGCCGGATGGTCAAGGAGAACCTGCTCAAGTTCGATGCGACGCCACTTTTCCCGGAACGCCGCGCTTACACGGTGCCCTACAAGCTCTCTGATGCCGAGGCGAAGCTCTACAAGGCCGTTACCGACTATGTCCGCCAAGAGTTCAACCGGGCCGAAGCCCTGCAGAACGACAAGCGCGCCGGCACCGTCGGCTTCGCGCTGACGATCCTGCAGCGGCGTCTCGCCTCCTCGCCCGAGGCCATCTACCAATCGCTGCGCCGGCGCAAAGAGCGGCTGGAGGGCCGCCTTCGCGAACTGGAGCTGCTGCAACGCGGTGCGGCTGTCGCCAACACCGTGGGCGCCGACATGCCGGTCCTCGATGCCGATGACGTCGACGATCTCGAAGATGCTCCGGACAACGAGGTGGCCGCGGCAGAGGAAAAGATCCTCGACGAGGCCACGGCAGCCACCACCATCAATGAGCTGAGAGCCGAGATCGGCACGCTGAAGAACCTGGAATCGCTGGCGCTGGCCGTCCGGCGCGGCGGCGAGGACAAGAAGTGGCGCGAACTGGCGACCTTGCTGTCGGAGATCTTCACGCCAGCCTCGATCGCTTACGCTCTGGCTGACGAAGCAACGCCTTACGACCCCGGCCCAACCGTATCTCCGAAAGCTTCACCGACGCAGAAGCTGGTGATCTTCACCGAGCATCGCGACACGCTGAACTACCTCGAACAGCGCATCTCGACGCTGCTCGGCCGGCGGGAAGCGATCGTCTGCATCCACGGCGGCATGGGTCGCGAGGAGCGGATGAAGGCGCAAGAAGCCTTCCGGCACGATCGCAGCGTGCAGGTTCTGCTCGCCACCGATGCCGCCGGTGAAGGCATCAATCTTCAGCGCGCGCACCTCATGGTGAACTATGACCTGCCGTGGAACCCGAACCGCATCGAGCAGCGCTTCGGTCGCATCCACCGCATCGGTCAGACGGAAGTGTGCCACCTTTGGAACCTGGTCGCCGAGGAGACCCGCGAGGGCGAAGTCTACCGCACCCTTCTCGAAAAGCTGAACGAGGCGCGCAACGCGCTGGGCGGTCAGGTCTTCGATGTTCTCGGCAAGGTCATGTTCGAGGGGCGGCCACTGCGCGAACTCCTGGTCGAAGCGGTGCGCTATGGCGAACTGCCGGAAGTGCGGGCGCGGCTGACCCAGGTTGTCGCCAACGCCCTTGACCGAAACAAGCTGATAGACCTGATCGACGAGCGCGCGCTGGCGCACGACGCCATGGACGCGAGCCGCGTTCACCGCATCCGCGAGGACATGGAACGCGCCGAAGCGCGCCGCCTGCAGCCGCATTACATCGAGTCCTTCTTCCTCGAGGCGTTCAAGCTGCTCGGCGGCACCAGCCGCCAACGCGAACCGCGGCGGTTCGAAATCACCCACGTGCCGGCCGCCATTCGCAATCGCGACCGCCTGATCGGCATGCGCGAGCCAGTGCTGCCGCGTTACGAGCGGATCGTGTTCGAAAAGTCGCTGATCGCACCGCAAGGCGAGCCGCTTGCGGCCTTCGTTTGCCCCGGTCATCCGCTGCTCGATGCGGTGCTGGATCTCGTCATGGAGCGCCACCGCGACCTGCTGCGCCGTGGCGCCGTCCTCATCGACGATCGTGACGCTGGCCGCGAACCGCGCATGCTGTTCTACCTCGATCACGCGATCCAGGACGCCAGCACCACCCGATCCGGCGAGCGCCGCGTCGTCTCCAAGCGCATGCTGTACATTGAGATGGATCCGGCTGGCGCTACGCGTCACCTGCACTATGCGCCCTACCTCGACTACCGCCCGCGGCACCCGGACGAGCCGGACGAGGCTGCGATCCTCGCCTGGCCGGAATGCGCCTGGATCAGCCGCGATCTGGAACAGAAGGCCCAGGCCTATGCCATCGCCCATGTGGTTCCGGAGCACATGGCGGAAGTGCGTTCGCGCAAGACGGAGCTGATCGCCAAGACGGAAGCGGCAGTGAAGGACCGGCTGACCAAGGAAATCAACTACTGGGACCATCGCGCCGAGGAGTTGAAGCTTCAGGAACAGGCCGGCCGGCCGAACGCGCGGCTCAACTCCAACGAAGCGCGCAAGCGCGCCGACAGTCTGCAGACCCGGCTGCAAAAGCGCCTGGAGGACCTCGCCCTCGAAGCCCAGCTGTCGCCGCTGCCGCCGGTCGTCCTTGGCGGCGTGCTGGTGATCCCAGCGGGGCTCCTCGCTGAAAAGGCTCCCGCCGGGGCCCGGATCGTCGAGCGCGACACCCAGGCGTCGGCAGCGCGGGCACGGGCCACCATCTTGGAGGTTGAGCGCGGCCTCGGGTTCGAGCCGGTCGATCGGGAGGCGGACAAGCTCGGCTACGACATCGAGAGCCGCGTTCCCGGCACCGGCAAGCTGCGCTTCATCGAGGTCAAGGGACGGGTCTCCGGCGCCGAGACGATCACCGTCACCCGCAACGAGATCCTCTACTCGCTGAACAAGCCGGACGACTTTATCCTCGCCATCGTCGAATTTGACGGCGATCGTCACCGGGTGCACTACATTCGTCAGCCGTTCCAGCGCGAACCCGACTTCGGCGCCGCCAGCGTCAACTACCGCTTCGCCGAGTTGCTGGCGCGTGCGGAGTCACCGCGATGATCGTGCGGCTGCATCCGCATGCGCGCGACCGGCTGACCGAACGTGGCGCGACCGTAGACGAGGTGACCGCCACGGTCACGGGCGGCGAACGGTTCCCGGCGCGCTTCGGGCGAACGGGTTTCCGGCGCAATTTTTCGTTCTCTGGCGCTTGGCGGGGCAAGTCCTACCCAACCAAGCAAATCGAAGCGTATGCTGTGCAGGAAGAGGGTGCTTGGCTGGTCATCACCGTTCTGGTCAAGTTCTTCTGAACCTTAGCAAAGGAAATCGTGCCGTGCGACTGACCTACGACCCGGCCTACAACATCGCTTACCTGCGGTTGCGCGAGCAACGGGAACCGGTCGAGACCATCCGTCTCTCCGACGAGATCAACGTCGATATCGCCCCCGACGGCACCGTGTACGGAATCGAACTCCTGAACGCCAACGCGCAGCTCAAGGCCGCCGACGATGGGCGACTCGTCGTCGTTGATCCGAGTGGGCGGGAGCAGTCGCTGCCGCTCGCCGGATAGTCGGGCGAGCGGATGACCGTAGCCTCGAAAAAACTGATCGAGGTCGCGCTGCCGCTCGACGCGATCAACAAGGCGAGTGCGCGGGAGAAGTCGATCCGGCACGGGCATCCCTCGACGCTGCATCTGTGGTGGGCTTGGCGGCCGTTGGCGGCGGCGCGCGCGGTGATCTTTGCGCAGATGGTGGACGACCCGTCGGCGCACCCGGACCTGTTCCCGACGGCGAAGGCGCAAGGTGCGGAGCGGCAGCGGCTGTTCCGGATCATTGAAGACCTGGTCAAGTGGGAGAACACGACGAACGAAGAGGTGCTGGAGAAGGCTCGCGCCGAGATCTGGCAGAGCTGGCGCCGCGCGTGCGCCGAGAATGCCGATCACCCGCGCGCCAAGGAACTTTTCGATCGCTACAAGCTGCCGGCCTTTCATGATCCGTTCGCCGGCGGCGGCGCGCGGCCGCTGGAGGCGCAGCGGCTGGGGTTGGAGGCATACGCGTCGGACCTCAACCCGGTGGCGGTGCTGATCTGCAAGGCGATGATCGAGATCCCGCCGAAGTTCGCGGGCAAACCGCCGGTGAACCCGCAGGCGCGCGAAGAAGCCAAGCATGGCGAGGTGCGGGGCTGGAAGGGCGCGCAGGGCCTCGCCGAAGACGTGCGCTATTACGGGAAATGGATGCGTGACGAGGCGGAAAAGCGCATCGGGCACCTGTATCCCAAAATCGAGATCACGCCGGAGATGGCTGCCGAGCGGCCGGACCTGAAGCCGCTGGTGGGGCGCAAGCTCACCGTCATCGCCTGGCTGTGGGCGCGGACGGTGAAAAGCCCCAACCCGGCTTATCGGCATGTGGACGTGCCGCTCGCCTCCACCTTCATGCTCTCCACCAAGCCCGGCAAGGAAGCCTATGTCGAGCCGGTAATAGAGAACGGCGGCTATCGCTTCAGCGTCAAGGTCGGCAAGCCGAAGGAGCCCGAGGCGGCGAAGAACGCTACCAAGCTATCGCGCGGGGCGAACTTTCGCTGCCTGATGTCGGGAGCGCCGATCGCTTCGGAGCACATCTACGGTGAGGCGAACGCTGGGCGCATGGGCGCGCGACTGATGGCGATCGTCGCCGAAGGCGAACGCGGGCGCGTCTATCTTGCGCCGACAGCCGAGATGGAAGCGATCGCATTGACGGCGCAGCCAACATGGAAACCGGAAGTCGCGATGCCGGAGAATCCGCGCTGGTTTTCGCCGCCACTCTACGGGTTGAAGACCTACGGCGACCTGTTCACCCCGCGGCAGTTGGTGGCGCTGACGACGTTTTCCGATCTGGTGGGCGAGGCGCGCGAGCGGGTCAAGCGCGACTACCTGGGAGCGCGGGCGTCCCGCCCGCCCACCGCCTGGCATTCCCGCGGCTACCTGCCCCATTGGGAAGCCGACGAAACCCCGCAACACATCGTCTTCCGCCTCGCCGACAGTCTGCCCGCAGCGCTCCTCGAGCGGTGGCGGCGCGAACTGGCGCACCTTCCGCCGGACGCGCAGCGCCTCGAACGGCGCAAGCGCATCGAGGCGGCGCTTGATGCCGGCCAAGGCGACTGCTGGCACCGCCAGCCCGAGATCGCCGCCCTCATCGAGGCCGCGCTGCTGCACTTCGATGGCGAGCGTTACCGCTTGCATGCGTGGTGCGTGATGCCGAACCACGTCCACGTGTTGGCGACGCCGCGGGACGGCGAGAGTTTGTCGGCGATCGTCCATTCGTGGAAATCGTTCACGGCGAAGGAGGCCAACCGCAGGCTCGGGCGCGAGGGGACGTTCTGGCAGGAGGAGTATTTCGATCGCTCCATTCGCAACGCTGAGCACTTCGCCGCCACCGTCGCCTACATCGAGAACAACCCGGTCAAGGCGGGGCTGTGCGACAGCCCGGGTGCGTGGTCGGCGAGCAGCGCGGCTCGCGGCGGCGAAGACGACGAAGGGCGGGCGGGACGCCCGCGCTCCCAGGACGACGTTCCCCTCGCCGACGGCGGCACCGGCGCCCAGGCCTACGCCGATACGGTGGCGGTGTATTTGGCGTTTGCGCTGTCCAAGATGACGAATATCGGTTCGTCGATAGCTTCGTGGATGAGTGACCGCGGTGCTTTTCGAGAAACCTTTGCTAGGCAAGCCATCCCAATGACTTGGGATTTCGCAGAGGCTAATACATTTGCCGACACTGGTGGCAGTTTCGCTATCGCCATCGACAAGGGAGCGATGGCAATTGATGCCTTCCCTTCTAATGCGATTGCAGCTGCATCGCAGGTGGACGCTGCATCGCAGACCGTCAGCCTTAGGAAAGTGGTCTCCACCGACCCACCTTACTATGACAATATCGGCTATGCTGACCTGTCTGATTTCTTCTATGTCTGGCTGCGGCGGTCTCTGAAAGAAGCTTTTCCGGGCCTGTTCGCCACGCTCGCCGTGCCGAAGGCCGAGGAACTGGTGGCGACCCCATATCGCCACGGCAGCAAGGACAAGGCCGAAGCCTTTTTTCTCGACGGCATGACCGCCGCCATGCACCGGCTTGCCGAGCAGGCGCATCCGGCCTTTCCGGTGACGATCTACTACGCCTTCAAGCAGGCCGAAACGGAAGGCAATGAGGGGACGTCAAGCACAGGGTGGGAGACATTTCTCGACGCGGTGATCCGTGCTGGCTTCGCACTAACGGGCACGTGGCCTATGCGAACTGAAGGCTCCGGACGAATGATAGCGATGGGCACCAACGCACTTGCGTCCTCGATCATCCTCGTCTGCCGCCCGCGGGATGCCAACGCGCCGACCGCGACGCGCCGCGAGTTTCTGAACGCGCTGAAGGCGGAGCTTCCCGCCGCCCTTGCTCATCTGCAACGGGGGAACATCGCGCCGGTGGACCTCGCACAGGCCGCCATCGGCCCCGGTATGGCGGTCTATACCCGCTACGCCAAGGTCATGGACGCCGAAGGCAAGCCGGTCTCGGTGCGCGACGCGCTGGCGCTGATCAACCAGACCCTCGACGAGGCGCTGGCCGAGCAGGAGGGGGATTTCGACGGCGACAGCCGCTGGGCGCTGGCCTGGTTCGAGCAATACGGCTTCAACGACGGCGAGTATGGCGTCGCCGAGACCCTTTCGAAGGCCAAGAACACCAGTGTCGGCGGCTTGGTCAGCGCGGGCTTCCTCGTCTCGAAGGCCGGCAAGGTGCGCCTGCTCCGGCCGGCCGACCTGCCCGCAGGCTGGGACCCGACGACTGACTCGCGCCTGACCGTGTGGGAGATGGTCCACCACCTGATCCGCACCCTCGAAGCCGGCGGTGAGGCTGCCGCCGCGGAACTAGTGGCGAAGCTCGGCGGCAAGGCCGAGGTAGCCCGCGAGCTGGCCTACCGCCTGTACACCCTTTGCGAGCGCAAGAAGCGGGCGGCCGAGGCGCTGTCGTATAACGGCCTCGTCCAAAGCTGGCCCGAGATCACGCGCCTCGCGCGCGAAAGCGGCCCGCCTGCCGCGCCCGCACAATCCGAACTGTTCGAGGGGGCATAGGCGATGGCCTACCGCCTGCCGCTCGATCCCGATGTTCTCGCCGAGATTTGCCGGCGGCATCACATCCGCAAGCTGTCGCTGTTCGGCTCGCGGCTGAAGGGCACGGCGCGGCCCGACAGCGACATCGACCTGCTGGTCGAGTTCGAACCCGGCCACGTGCCCGGCCTGATCGCGCTTGCCGGGATCGAGATCGAGCTTTCGGACCTTGTCGGCCGCAAGGTCGACCTTCGCACGGCTGAGGACCTGAGCCGGTACTTCCGCGATGAGGTTGTGCGCACCGCGGAGGAGCAATATGCAGTCGGATGACCGGATCCGCATCCGGCATATGATCGAAGCGGCCGAAACCGCGATCAGCTTCACGGCCGGCCGCGGGCGATCCGATCTCGATACCGACAGGATGCTGCTGTTCGCCCTGGTGCGCGCCGTCGAGATCGTCGGCGAAGCCGCGTCACGATTGTCGGAGGACGCGCGATCGGAGCTCTCCGACGTGCCGTGGCGGCAGATCGTGGCGATGCGGAACCGCCTGATCCACGCCTACTTCGACATCAGCCCTGATGTCGTGTGGAAGGCCGCCACGGAGGAGATTCCGCCGTTGTTGGAGCGCCTGAGGGCGGTCCCGCTGGACGATTGAGCCTTGTGACTTGACCGGGGAGCGGCAAACAATAAAAAGGGTTTTATGGTTTACTGTTTCTGGGGTGGAAACCGTGAAGACCACCGTCGAGTTGTCCGATGACCTGTATCGCCGCGCCAAGGCGACTGCGGCGCTTCGCGGCCAGAAATTCAGGGAGCTGGTCGAGGAGGGGCTGCGCCGGGTACTGGAAGCGCCGGAGGGCGAGCGAACCCGGCCGCGACTCACCGAGCTGATGCAGGACGCTTGCGGCGTGGTTGACTCCGGTATCCCGGATCTTGCCTCCAACCCTGAGCATCTGGCGGGCTTTGGCCGTGCCGCTGGCCGCGATCGTTGACACCGGCCCGCTGGTCGCCTTCCTCGACCGGGCCGAACGCCACCACGCCTGGGTGACGGAGCGCATCGGCGAGATCGAGGCACCGCTGCTGGTCTGCGAGCCGGTGCTGGCGGAAGCGATGTTTCTGCTCGGGCGTCTGCCGAAGGCACAGGATGCGGTGTTCAGCCTGCTGGAGAACGGCGCGCTGCGGATCGGCTTCTCGGTTGCCGAACATGTCAGCGAGCTGCGCGCCCTGCACGGTAAGTATCGCGACCGGCCGATGTCGCTGGCCGATGCCTGCGTCGTGCGTATGGCCGAGCTGAACGAGCGGCACGTGGTGTTCACGCTCGATGCGGACTTCACGATCTACCGCAAGCATGGCCGCGAGCCGCTGGCTCTGATCCATCCGGCGGCCTGACGTCTGGGGGCGACGATGGCGATCACCAATCACGAGCGGGTCGGCAAGGCGCTGGAACAGGTGCGCGATGGATTGCGTCCCTTCGTCGAGCGTGAGCTGAAGGCTTCGATCGGCGACAACTGGCCGCAGACGGTGGCCGACATCCTGACCGACTCCCGCCTCGGCAAGGGCAAGAGCGAGCAGACCAACGACGTCGCCGTGCTGCTGGTGGTGATGGACAGGACTTGGGGCGACGTGTTCCGCCGCACCCTCGGCAAGGCCGAGCGCTCGCTCGTCAACGAACTGATGGAGGTGCGCCGTCGCTGGGCGCACCAGGAGCCGTTTTCCACCGACGACACCTACCGCGCGCTGGACAGCGCCGCGCGCCTCCTGACCGCCGTCTCGGCGCCGGAGGCGAACGAGATCGAGAGGATGAAGACGGAGCTGCTACGGCTCCGCTTCGACGAGCAGGTGCGCTGGGAGAAGCGCAAGGCGGCCGGCACGGCGATCGAGAGTGCCGCGAGTACGGCGCTGAAGCCCTGGCGGGAGGTGGTGAACCCGCACCGGGATGTGGCCAGCGGCCGCTACCAGCAGGCCGAGTTCGCCGCCGATCTGTGGCAGGTGCACATCGGCGAGGGCTCCGACGAATACCGCAAGCCGCCTGAATTCTTCCGCCGCACGTTTCTCACCGAAAGCCTGAAGCGCCTCTTGGTCGGTGCCGTGCTGCGGCTGGCAAACGGCGGCGGCGATCCGGTGGTGCAGCTGCAGACCAACTTCGGCGGCGGCAAGACGCACTCGATGCTGGCGCTCTATCACCTGTTTTCCGGCACCGCTCCCGGCGAGCTGCTCGGCATCGACGCGGTGATGAAGGAAGCGGGTGTCAGCCAGCTCAAACCGGTGCGGCGCGTGGTGCTGGTCGGCAACAAGATCTCCCCCGGCAATCCTGTGACCAAGCCGGACGGCACCGTGGTGCGCACGCTGTGGGGCGAGCTCGCGTGGCAGCTCGGCGGCAGGACAGCATTCGAGCGCGTGCTCGCCGATGACGAACAGGCGACCAGCCCCGGCGACGCGCTGCGCACGCTGTTCAACGAGTTCGGTCCGTGCCTGATCCTGATCGACGAATGGGTTGCCTACGCCCGGCAGCTGCACGATCAGAGCGATCTGCCGGCCGGCAGCTTCGAGACCCATTTCACCTTCGCCCAGACGCTGACCGAGGCGGCGAAGGCGGCCTCGCACTGCATGCTGGTGATCAGCCTGCCGTCGTCCGACACCGCCGGCTCGCCGCACGCCCAGGCCAACGATGTCGAGGTCGGTGGCGAACGCGGGCGCGCGGCGCTGGATCGGCTGCGTAACGCCGTCGGCCGGGTCGAGGCGTCGTGGCGGCCGGCGAGCGCCGAGGAAGGCTTCGAGATTGTCCGCCGCCGGCTGTTCGAGCCGCTGGTCGATCAGGCGCAGTTCGTCGGCCGCGATACGGTGGCCAACGCGTTCTACGATCTCTACCGCACCCAGCATCAGGAATTCCCGCCGGAGTGCCGGGATTCCGACTACGAGAAGCGCTTGAGGGCGGCCTATCCGATCCATCCGGAGGTGTTCGACCGGCTCTACACCGACTGGTCGACGCTGGTGAAGTTCCAGCGCACCCGCGGCGTCTTGCGGCTGATGGCGGCGGTCATCCACTCGCTGTGGGAGAAGGGCGACCGCAACCCGCTGATCCTGCCGTGCAGCATCCCGATTGATGATCCGCGCGTGCAGTTCGAGCTGACGCGCTATCTCTCCGACAACTGGGTGCCGGTCATCGAAAAGGACGTCGACGGGCCGAACGCGCTGCCACTGCGCATCGACGGCGAGGTGCCCAACCTCGGCAAATTCTCGGCCTGCCGGCGGGTGGCGCGGACGATCTACCTCGGCTCGGCGCCCACCGCGCGCGCCGCCAACCGCGGGTTGGAGGACCGGCAGGTCAAGCTCGGCTGCGTCATGCCCGGGGAAACCTCGGCGATCTTCGGCGACGCGCTGAGAAGGCTGAGCGGTGCCGCGACCTTCCTCTATCAGGACGGCTCGCGCTACTGGTATTCGACCCAACCCACCGTCACCAAGCTGGCCGAGGATCGCGCCGAGCAGCTGAAGGCCGATCCCGACGCGGTGGTGCAGGAGTTGGACAAGCGCCTGCGCCGGGACCTCGCCAAGCCGGGCGACTTCTCCCGAGTCCACGCCCTGCCGATGACGGGACAGGACGTCCCCGATGATCTCGATGCGCGTCTGGTGGTGCTTCGCATCGAGTATCCGCACACCAAGGGCAACGACAGCTCGGCGATCATGGCCGCCAAGACCATCCTGGAATCGCGAGGCAGCGCGCCGCGCCTCTATCGCAACACGCTGGCGTTTCTCGCCGTCGACAAGACGCGTTTGCAGGATCTCGACGAGGCGCTGCGGCGTTACCTCGCCTGGGAGTCGATCGTCGAAGAGGAGGAGACCCTCAATCTCGATCCGCATCAGGTCAAGCAGGCGAAGACCCAGAAGGCGAGCGCCGACAGCGCCGTGACCGCCCGCATCCCGGAGGCCTACCAGTGGCTGATCGTGCCGACCCAGGAAAAGCCGCAAGATCCCGTCGCGTGGCAGAGCTACCGCCTCTCGGGCCAGGAACCCTTGGCGGTGCGTGCCGCCAAAAAGCTGCGCAATGACGAACTGCTGGTAACCGGACTGGCGGCGAGCCGGCTGCGCCATGAGTTGGAGCGGGTTCCGCTCTGGCGCGGCGATCACGTCGCTATCAAGCAACTGATCGAGGATTTCGCGCGCTACAGCTATCTGCCGCGGCTACGGGCCCCCTCCGTGCTCACGGAGGCGATCCGCGGCGGCCTGCAGCTGCTGACGTGGCGACAGGATTCGTTCGCCTATGCCGAGAGCTTTGATGAAGCGGCTGGCCGGTATCGCGGATTGCACTGCGGCCAGATGGTCAACGTCTCGCCCGATGACGTAAGCGGCCTGTTGGTAAAGCCGGAGCCGGCGCTGAAACAGCATGAGGCCGAGAAGGCGGCCGCTGCCGATGGCGCAGCAGGCTCGGTGATGATCGGTGGTGGTGAGGCAGGGACAACGACGGATGCCGGAACGGCTGGTGGCGCAGCGACGGTGACGGCGGTGCCAGCGAAGCTGAGCCGCTTCCACGGCAGCGTCACACTTGATGCGGCTCGCGTCGGTCGTGATGCCAGCCGCATCGCCGATGAAGTCATTTCGCATCTCGTCGGCCTGATGAACTCGACGGTGACGGTTGCCCTTGAGATCGAAGCCGAAATTCCTGCCGGCGCGCCCGACAACGTCGTGCGAACCGTCACCGAGAACAGCCGCACGCTGAAGTTCAGCCCCGGTTCAGGCTTCGAAAAGGACTAGAAGTTCTCGAACCCGGTTTGTTCCGCCGCCCCAGTCGCAGTTTCGAACTCAGGGACCGGCGGCCAGGCTTCAACGTATTGGAATTAAATGAAACCCAATCCTGGGACTAAAAACACGTGGTCCTCAGCTCTCAGAGAAACGGGCCATAGAGAGAACGCTGAGAGGCCTCAGCGGCGCGTCGCGGTCCTCGGGGCTGTCGCTAACGCCCTTTGAAATAACGCGTTTTTCCGGCGGCGGGGTGGGCGGAGAGAGCTTCCGCGTTGGTGCGGCTGGCTAAGCGAAAGGAACCGGGATCGAACCTTATCACCCTGTATTGTCAATGACTGTGCGCCGGGAGACCGGCAAGGAGTAGGCGGTGCAAGTCCGCTGCGATGAAGGAGTAGCGATCCACATCGGCCCCGAGCCGTGCGCTGTCGTCCGTGAGGGCGGCGGCGAAGCGTCGGTAG
>JBATPX010000245.1:0-35192 GCA_049291695.1 Defluviicoccus sp. | reverse complement strand
GGCGGCCGCAAGCGCATCGGCAAGGCCGCGGCGGGCGTTTGCGAGCACGGCGTCCAGGTCGGCGCAGCCGTCGGCGCCAAGGGCGATGCGCGCCCAGCGGACGACATCGGCCTCGACAGCCTCGACCGCGACCACCTTCTGCGCCTCGACGGTGACAACAGTGAAACCCTTCGCCCCGGTCTCGCGGATGCTGCGCCCCTGCAGGTTGCCGGCGAAGATGATATGCGGGAATTCGTGCAAGACTTCACGCGCGTGCACGTGGCCGAGCGCCCAGTAGTCGTAGCCCTTCGCCAGCAGATCCGCCGGCTGGCACGGCGCGTAAGCGGCGTGACCGTCGCGACCGCTGGCGGCCGTGTGCAGCACGCCGATGTTGAAGCATCCCGGCCGCGCTTCCGGATAGCCGCGGGCGAGATTGTTGGTGACGGCCGCCGTCGCGAAGCTCTGGCCATGCAGGGCGACGTGGTGGGCGCGGATTAGGTGGGTGTGCGGCGCCTTCGCCGGGAACACGGAGACGTTCTCCGGCAGCACGAGCCGCCTGGTGATCTGGCTTGCGGCGTCGTGGTTGCCGTGCAGAACGTAAACGGGGATGCCGGCGCGACCGAGGCGTGCCATCTCCTGAACGAAGAACAGCCCGGTGGCGAAGTGGGGCCAGTCGCCGTCGTAGAGATCGCCCGCGATGACAACGAAATCGATCGCGTTTTCAAGCGCATAGTCGACGAGGTTGGTGAGCGCCTGGCGTGTGCTGTGTCTCAGCCGTTCGGCCGCGGCGCCGGCGCGATCGGCCAGACCCGCGAACGGGCTGTCCAGGTGGATGTCGGCTGCGTGGATGAACTTCACGGCGTGAAACGCTCTGCCGTTCTGTGAACGCTCGCGTCTCGTCTAGCCGCCATCCATGCGCGCGGCAAGGGGCGCCGTTCGCGGAGCTTGCAGCCGCCCCTCCCCCGACCCTGCCGAGCTGTATCTTTCGCTTCGGGGCGGTTGCCAGTATAAATCCTTCGACCGATGAAGGGAGCGGACGATAAGGATCCGATGGACAGTCGCGGGCACGGCACCGAGCGTCCGATCTTTTGCCACGAGTGCGGCCTGCACCTGCGCGCGGCACCGCTGCCTGAAGGCGCGACCGCCAAGTGCCCGCGCTGCGGCGCGTTTCTGTTCCGCCATCGCACCAACAGCATCGAGCGCAGCCTCAGCCTCCTGGTGGCGGCGCTGATCCTGTTCGTGATCGCGCAGACGTTCCCCTTCATGACACTTAAGATGGAAGGCCGCGAGCAGCTGACGGTTCTCCTGCAGGGGTCCCTTGAGTTCTATCGTCAGGGCCTGTGGCCGCTCGCGGTACTCGTCTTTTTTGCGACGACCGCGGCACCGCTCTTGAAGATGGGGGCCCTGCTGTGGGTGCTGGTACCGCTCCATCACGGTCGCCAGCCACGGCATGGCGGCCAAGTCTTCCGCCTTGCGCAAACGCTGCGCCCGTGGGCAATGATGGAGGTGTACCTGCTGGGCGTCTTCGTCGCCTACGTTAAACTCATCGACATGGCGACGCTCGAACTGGGCACCGGCCTGTTCGCGTTCGGCATCCTCATCTTCGTCATGAGCTGGGCCGATTCGGCGCTGGAGCCGGCCGAGGTGTGGGACCGGCTGAAGCCTTCGGCACCGGTTCCGGCGCCGCCGCAACCCGCTCCGGGGCAACGGCTGATCGGCTGCCACGCCTGCGATCTCGTGGTTCCCGTCGCCGGGGATGACCACGCGCGCTGCCCGCGCTGCGGCTCAGCCCTGCACGCGCGCAAGGTGGACAGCATCGGCCGCACCTGGGCGCTCGTTTTGACCGCCTTGATTCTCTACGTGCCAGCCAACCTCTTCCCCGTGATGACGGTGATTTCGTTCGGCAGCGGCGAGCCGGATACGATCTTGAGCGGCGTTGAGGTGCTGATCGAATCCGGCATGTGGCCGCTGGCATTGCTGGTCTTTATGGCCAGCATTACCGTCCCGATGCTCAAGCTGGCTGGTCTGTCGTTCCTGTTGATCTCCGTCCAACGCCGCTCGTCCTGGCGCCGGCGGGATCGGACGCGCCTTTACCGCATCATCGAAGGGGTCGGCCGCTGGTCGATGATCGATATCTTCATGATCTCGATCCTGGTGGCACTGGTAAAGCTGGGCGCGATTGCCACCATTGAGCCTGGCGTCGGTGCAACATCCTTTGCCGCCGTGGTGGTGACGACTATGCTCGCGTCCATGGCCTTCGATCCGCGCCTGATCTGGGATGCGGCTGCACAGGAACGCACAACGACATGACCCCCGACCAGACCTTGGCCCACGAACCGCAGCCGGTGCTGGTCGACCGGCGCCGGCGCATCTCGCTGGTGTGGCTGGTGCCGCTGGTGGCCGTCTTGATCGGTGGCTGGCTCGCCTACAAGACGATCACCGAGGCCGGCCCGACGATCCGCATCGCCTTCGAGACGGCAGAAGGCCTGGAAGCGGGCAAGACCAAAATCCGCCACAAGGATGTCGAGATCGGCATCGTCGAGACGGTCAGGTTTTCGGACGATCTCAAGCACGTCATCGTCACCGCGAAGATGGTGAAGGAGATGGAACGGCACCTGACCGAAGGCGCGCGCTTCTGGGTGGTGCGGCCGCGCTTGAGTGCCAGCGGCGTTTCCGGGCTCAGCACCCTCGTCTCGGGCGCCTACATCGCCTTCGATCTCGGCGAGGGGGCGCCGACGCGCGAATTCACGGGCCTCGAGGTGCCGCCGGTGGTGGCGGCCAACGTGCCGGGCAAGGAGTATGTGCTGAAGACCTCCGAGCTCGGCTCGCTCGGCGTCGGTGTGCCGATATTCTACCGCGGCGTTCAGGCCGGCGAGGTCATGGGCTACAAGTTCGCGGACGATTGGGAGGAGATCATTGTCCCGATCTTCATCCGCACGCCGTTCGACCAGCTGGTGCATGCCGGCAGCCGGTTCTGGAACGCGAGCGGGATCGACGTTACCGTCAGCGCCGATGGCGTCAACGTGACGACGGAGTCGGTGCAGGCGATCCTGACCGGCGGCATCGCCTTCGACTCGCCTGTGGTCGCGCCCGGTACAGAGCCGAGTCCGGCGGGTACGGTATTCTCTCTATACTCTTCTCACGCGAGCATCTCGGAAGCGCAGTACACGGTCAAGATTCCCTATCGGCTCTATTTCGACGGCTCGGTGCGCGGCCTATCCACGGGTGCGCCGGTCGAGTTCCGCGGCATCAAGATCGGCAGCGTGACAGACGTACGGCTTGAGTATGACGTCACCAGTCGCGCTGTCCGCATCCCGGTGACGATCGAGATCGAGCCGCAGCGGATCGACATCGTTGACGGCGCTGAGCGGCCGGTCGTGACGGGGGGTGATCTCGGGGATCGCCGCGCCGCCTACGCCCGGATGGAGGCGATGGTCGCAAACGGCTTGAGGGCGCAACTGCTATCCGGCAGCCTGGTGACCGGCCAACTCCTCGTGGCACTCGATTTCCATCCGGAGGCACCGGCGCAGCAATTGAAGATCGCTGGCCCCTATCCGGAGATCCCGACCATCCCTTCGGATCTGGAGAAGATCACCCGCTCCGTCGAGGGCGTCATCAGCAAGATTGCCGCCCTGCCGCTGGATACGATCACGGCCGAGATGAAAGAGACCGTGCATACGGTCAACATGCTGATCAACTCGCCAGCCGTCACGCGTGCCGTCACCTCCCTCGACGGTGTGGCTCCGCTGATTGAAGGCGCCCGCAAGACCGCCGATGCTGCGGCGGCAACGCTGCAGTCGACCAGCGATATGATAGGGGCCAATTCCCAGCTGAGGCGCGACATGACCGACCTCTTGCGAGAGCTCAAGGATGCGGCACGGAGCCTGCGGGCCCTCGCCGACTATCTCGAACGCCATCCGGACGCGCTGATCCGCGGCAAATCAGGAGACACGCGCCGGTGACCCGTCTGCGCTTTACCTCGCTGATCCTCGCCAGTCTCACCCTCGCCGGATGCTCGGCCACGCCTACACCGCGCTTCTATTCGCTTGCCAGCGTCGCACCGCCTGCATCCGAGAGCCCGCGGCCGGCGGGACAGAACCAGTCGGTGGCTGTCGGCTCGGTCACGCTGCCGGCGTACCTCGACCGGCCGCAGGTGGTCACCCGGTCCGGTGTCTATGCCGTCGATATGGCCGAGTTCGACCGCTGGTCGGAGCCGCTGCAGGACATGGTGCCACGTGTGATTGCGGAAAACCTGTCCATCCTGCTCGGCAGCGACCAGGTTTACCTCTCGCCGCGCCGGAACCTGCCGGGACTTACCCATCAGGTTGATATCGCCATTGATCGCTTCGACCTTGACGATCAGGATCGGGTTGTGCTCGCGGCTCGCTGGGACCTGGTCGAGCGCAGCCACGACGAGGTTGTCTCTTCGCGCAAGGTAACGATCACCGAAGCCGCAGCCGACCGCAGCTATGACACCATCGTGGCGGCGATGAGCAAGGCACTGGCACTCTTGAGCCGCGATATCGCCGAGCGCCTGCAGGCAGCGCCAGCGCGAGCGAAGCCCGCCCGCGGCTCCTGATCGGCGCTTGCTTCCTTAACATCACGCTCGCACGACGGCCGCGGCGCGCGGTTCCCGTTGCATGAATCTAGTTGTTCAAGCCGTATGCGGGTTGTACTCTACCCCAAAAGGGAGCGTGCGCCGGCAAACAGTTGGAACCTGGGTTGAATTGGGCGTCGGTTTCGAACAATAACGCGCAGCCGCCGGCCGGATACTCGCAGTAGCCGGGCACCCATCCCAGACCGAGCAGGGAAAGCGTCTCGTACGCCGAGGGGAAGGGGACATGAAGGCAGGCGGCACGCCAGCGCGGGCACGGGCGCGGCCCGTCCGGTGCACCGTCGGAGGCAGAGGTTTACTCCTTGCCATCGTTGCTGCCGCGGGCAACGCGTGGGCCAGCGGCTTCGCGCTCAAGGAACAGAGCGTGACGGCGCAGGGCAATGCGTTTGCCGGTGCGACCGCCGGCGCCGAGGATGCGAGCTATCTGTTCTTCAATCCGGCGGCGATGACACGGGTTGAGGGGAACCAAACGGCCACGGTCGCCACCGCCATCCGGCCTGTGGCCCGATTCGATGCCAAGGACGCGAACACAGCCGCAGGCACCCCGATCCAAGGCGGCAACGGCGGCGGGAACGGCGCCGAGAGCGCGGTCGTGCCCGCGCTTTATGCGGTCATGGATCTGAGCGAGCGGGTGACGTTCGTCGACGGGCTTCGGATCGGGCTTGGCATCAATGCGCCGTTCGGGCTGGAAACCGATTACAAGAGCGGCTGGATCGGCCGCTATCATGCGCTGCAATCCAAGCTCAAGACCGTCAACGTCAATCCGGCCGTCGCGTTCAAGGTGCTGGAACGGCTGTCGGTCGGGATGGGTTTGCAGGCGCAGTACGCCACCGCCGAGCTCAGCAATGCGATCGATTTCGGCAGCATCGCCGCCGGCATCCCGGCGCTGCAGCCGATCGCCCAGCCAACGCAGCAGGATGGTCGCGGCCGTGTCGAGGGCGACGACTGGGCCTTCGGCTTTACCGCCGGCCTTCTCTATGAACCGTGGCAGGGGACTCGGTTTGGCGTCGGCTACCGTTCAGCGTTGAAGCACGATCTGAAGGGTGACGCCCGCTTTCGTCTCGATCCGACGGTGGGGCCGGCGATCTCAGCCGGGAGCGGTGCCTTCACCCCAACCGGCACGCAGGCCAAACTCAACCTGCCGGAAATGGTCTCGTTCGGCGCCCACCACGACATCGACGATCAATGGTCGGTGATGGGGGAGGCAGCCTGGACGCGCTGGAGCCGCTTTGACGAGTTGCGCATCCGCTTCGGCAACCCGGCGCAGCCCGACAGCGTGACCGACGAGGAGTGGCACGACACCTGGTTCTTTGCCGCCGGCGCGACCTATCGGCCGAGCAAGGCCTGGGCGATCCGCTTGGGGACCGCGTACGATCAAAGCCCGATACCGAATTCGAAGCGAACGCCGCGCATCCCCGACAACGACCGCGTCTGGCTGTCGGTCGGCGGCACCTATCAGCCGACGGCGAACGTCGCCGTCACGCTTGGCTACACGCACATCTTTGTGATGGACAGCTCAATCAAGCTGTCGGCGAACGACCCCGGCAACGGGACCCGCGGCAACCTCTCCGGCGATTACGACAGCCACATCGACCTCATGGGCGTGCAGCTGCAGCTCGCGTTTTGAGCGGCGCGCCGTTCGTAGATCGATAAGAGAGATCCCCTGCTTCAGCGGCGCAGCGCTCAGTCGTTCGCGCTCTTGCACCACTCGATAAAGCTCCTCAGGCGGCCCCTGTGACATGATGTTCGGACGACCCGCGACGCCGCTCTTGACGGGGCGTGGTAGGAATGTTATCCACTTTAGCAGACCATAATCCGACTTTGTGCGGCTGTAGGCGGGTATTTATCTGCTAAGGAGGACTTTATGCAAGAGGAAGAAGCGAAGCCCTGGTACCTGTCGAAGGGGTTTCTTGGCCCCGTCGTGACCGCGGTGCTGATGGCGCTGAGCGGCTTCGGTGTCATCGAGCTGGAGCCGCAGTCGGTTCCCGCCGCCGTCTATCAGGTGCTTGAATTGGCGGGCGTTCTTGTCGGGGCTTACGGCCGCGCCGCGGCCCGCCAGCCGCTGAGGCTGATGTGATGGCGAAGCTCGCCCCCTCGCTCATCGCCGTCGGTCTGGCGGTCGCCGCGGCGGCCGGCTGCACGACTGTCAGCCCGCGCATTGCGCTCCTGCAGACGTGCGACACGTATGCGTCGACGCTGACGTCGCTCGCCGCCGCCAAGGCGCACGGGCGTCTCAGCGCGCATCAGATCGAAGCGGTCGACACCGTTCGCCTCGGCCTCAACCCGATCTGCGAGTCGCCGCCTGTCCTCGACGACTCCGTCACTTCCGTTCTGCCGCAGGTGAAGGAAGGTGTCCGGCAGCTGCTCCTGATCGAGGCCCAGGTGGAGATCGCCGATGACGCCCGTTGAAATCGCGGCCCTGCTCAATGCCATCTCCGTCATCGGGCGGCTCGCCCTTGAGGCCGTCACCGAGATGAAGACGGGCGGCTTGACCGAGGCAGAAATCGCGCGCGCCTGGGCTCAGATGCAGGCCCGGCTGGAGCGTGCCGACACGCTGTGGCGGCACGGCGCGCAGCCCGCATCGCAACCGGCCGCGCCCGCCGCATCACCGCAGCGAGACGGGGAGGCCAAAGCCGCGAGCGAATAGACGGCGTCAAGGCCCGTGCCGTGCCGGCTGCGCAAATTGGCACGGGTCTTGCTTGCCTGCCGGCGTTCCGGCCCGCCCCATCGCCTTAAAGGGTGAGCCGTCGGCAGCGGGCAAACGTGATGGCCGAACACGACGAAGCAACGGCGATCGCCGATCGCGCCCTTGGCGCCTATCTGGGGCTCGCGATCGGCGATGCCCTGGGTGCCACGGTGGCGCACCTGTCGGCGCGCGAGATCGCGCTTGAATTCGGCGTCCACAGCCGGCTGATCGGCGGCGGCTGGCTGGGCTTGAAGCCGGGACACGTCACCGACGACACCGAAATGGCGCTCTGTGTCGGCCGCGCACTGACGAGAACCGGCGGCTGGAACCTGCGCGCTGTGTGCGACGAGCTTGCCGCCTGGCTGCGGTCAGCTCCCATCGACGTCGGCCCCGCCTGCCGGCGCGGCTTCCGCCGCTTCATCGTCGAAGGGACGGTGCACGCGGTTGCAACCGAGGGCCACGCCACCAACGGCGCCTGCGCCCGCAATCTGCCGGTCGTGCTCGCCTGCCTCGGTGGTCCCGACAGGCTCGAGCGCTGCACGCTCGATCAGTGCCACATCTCGCATCATCATCCGCTCGCCGACGCGGCAGCCTTGACATTGGCCCGCATGACGCACGCGCTGATCCTTGGCCACGGCATAGCGGCGGCCCGCGCGGAGGCCAACGCGCTGGTTCGCGAACACCCGGAGTTCATGTTCAAGAACTATCGCGGCCCATGCTCGGCTGATATCGTCGATACCGTGCGCACGGTCCTGCACCAGTATTTCGCGGCGAACGATCTCCGGGCGTGCCTGATTGCGACCGTCAACCAGGGCGACGACGCCGACACCTCGGGGGCGCTGGCTGGCATGCTGGCGGGCGCAACCTGGGGAGCTGCGGCCTTGCCGGCCGATTGGCTGCGCCGGCTTGACCGCACCGTTGCGACCGAAATCCGCGCTCAGTTGACGGCCCTGTTGCAGATCGCGGGCGTTTCGAGCGCAGCGGCCACCGCCTGAGGCCTCCCCTCGCCGCCTGCATCATCCGGCCGCATCATCCGACTCATCATCCGGCCGCATCGTCCGCCGCCGTGATCGGCCGTCATGACCCCCCGTCGCCGGACACCGCAGGGGCGATAACCGGCGTGAGCCGTTAACCCCCCCTTAAGCCGCACAAGTGCACTCTCCGCGCCAAGCTTCCTCCGCCACGGTGTTCAGGGAATGGGCGTTTTCATCGGTCTGCAGGAGCTGTGGAACGAGCCGCGCGACGACGCCGATCGGTTTCCGAGCGGACCGGGACTGGCGCTGCGAACGGATGACCGGACGCAGGCACGCGATGTCAACGACGGGGCACAGTGCATCCTCATGCCGAAATCAGACCATGCGCCGCGCCAAACGGAAAGTCGGGACGAGGCAGGCCGCGGCTGCCGGCCGCCCATCGTCGGCGCCATCAGCACGGACGCTGCCCCGATCAGCGACGCTCTGCCGCTGCTTGAGGCAGGAGCGCTGCAGACTTTGCGCGATCTTTCGGGCCCCGGCGACGAGACCTTTTTCGTCGAGGTGATCGATCTGTACCTTAAAGACTCCGCGGTGCTGGTCGACGCCATCCGCCAAGCCGCTCATAGCCGCGACGCGCGAACGCTCATGCCGGCCGCGCACAGCCTGCGGTCGTCCAGCGGCAATGTCGGCGCAGCCGGGCTGTCCGCCGTCTGCCGGGCGCTGGAATGCGCAGCCGCCGGCAACGGCATGGACGATGTCGGCGCGCTGCTGGCACAGCTGGAGCGCATTTATCCCCTCGTTTGTCAGGCGCTCAGGGTCGAATGCGAGCGAACCAAGCCGTAATCATCTGCGAGCCGGACGAGAAACCGGCGCGCATCCTGATCGTCGAAGACGACAGCGTCACCCGCCGCGTTGTCCGCCGGGCGCTGCAGTACGCCGGCTATCTGGTCGCGGAAGCGGCCGACGGGGTCGCCGGCCTCGATCTCGTGCAGAGCTTCCAGCCGGACATCGTGCTGCTCGACATCTGCATGCCGCGCATGGACGGGTTCGAGATGTGCGCGGCAGTGCGGCGTCTGCCGCGCGGTGACCACATTCCGGTCGTCATGTTCACCGGCCTCGAGGACCCGCACTCGATCAGCCGCGCCTTCGAGGCCGGCGCGACCACCTTCGTCACCAAGCCGATCGACACGCTCAACCTGACCCATCGGCTGCGCTACATCGTCCGCTCCAAGCAGCTGGGCGACACCTTGCGCGAGCGGGAATCGCAACTCGCCCGCGCGCAGCGGATCGCCCGACTCGGCTACTGGACGTGGGACGCGACCACCAAGCTGGCGACGCTATCGACCGGCATGCGCGAGGTGTTCGGCCTTGCCGACACGTGCGACGGATTGAGCTTTGCCGCCTTTCTCCGGCTGGTGCATCCGGCCGATCGCCTCGCGGTCAAGAACACCATCAAGTGCGGGATCGAAGCGGGACGGCCGGTCAGCCTCGAATACCGCATGGTCTGCCCCGACGGATCTGAGCGTGTCATCTTTCAGGACAACGAGATCGCCGCTGACGAGCGCGGCGAGTTCCGCCTGATCGGCATCTGCCAGGACGTGACCGAGCGCCGCGACGCCGAGAGCCGCATTCAGCATCTCGCCTACTTCGACGTGCTGACCGGATTGCCGAACCGCGCCCTGTTCAAGGACCTGCTCGAACGCACGCTGGCCGAGGCGGGCCGGCATGGCCGGCTGGCGGCACTGCTGCTGCTCGACATCGATCATTTCAAGCGGATCAACGACACCCTCGGATACGAGGGCGGCGACCGCATGCTGCGCGAGATCGCGGAAAGGCTGGCGACAAGCCTGCGCGCCGGTGATCTCGTCTGCCGCGATGATGTGGATCTCTCCGGCTGCAGCCTGACCGAGCTCGTCAGTCCGTCCTTGTCGCGGCCGGGTGGCGACGAGTTCGTCATCCTGCTTAACGACATCCGCCGCCCGGAGGATGCCGCCAAGGCGGCGCAGCGGGCCGCTTCGGCCCTGAATGCGGTGTTCGGTATCGACGGTCACGAGGTCAGTATCACCGCCAGCATCGGCATCAGCGTCTATCCCGTGGACGGCAAGACGCCCGATCACCTTTTGCGCAGTGCCGAAGCGGCGATGTACGACGCCAAGGAGCAGGGCCGCAACGGCTACAAGTTTTTCACCACCACCCTCAACGACCGTGCCCGCAAGCGCTTCACCCTCGAAACCGCGCTGCGCCGGGCCATCGAGCGCGACGAGTTCACGCTCGCGTTTCAGCCGCAGATCGATCTGGCAACGCGGCGGGTGACCGGCGTCGAAGCGTTATTGCGCCTGCAGACGGCGGAACTCGGCTTCGTCTCGCCGGCAGACTTCATTCCCGTCGCCGAGGAGACCGGCTTGATCCTGCCGATCGGCGACTGGGTGCTTTCCGAGGCGGCACGCCAAGCGATGGCGTGGCATGCCGCCGGCCTGCCGAAACTGCGCATGGCGATCAACGTCTCTCCGGCTCAGTTCCGCCAGCGCGGCTTCGCTGCCCACATTGCCGCTATTCTCGATCGTGCAGGCGTCGACAAACGCCAGATCGAGTTAGAGCTGACCGAGAGCGTCTTGATCGACAACACGAGTGCGTGCGCTGCGACGCTCAACGAACTCGCCGAACTCGGGATCATGATCGCCATCGACGACTTCGGCACCGGCTATTCGTCGCTCAACTACCTGCGCCGGTTTCCCTTGAGTGCGCTCAAGATCGATCGTTCGTTTGTCAGCGACATTTGCGATGACGCCGACGATGCGGCGATCGTCAAGGCGGTGATCGCGCTTGCCCACAATCTCCGCTTACGGGTTGTTGCGGAAGGCGTCGAGACTATGGCCCAGCTTGCTTTCCTGTTGTCCCGCGGCTGCGAGGAGGCGCAAGGCTTTCTTTTCAGCCGCCCGGTCGATGCGGCCGCACTCGCCGCGTGGCTGCCGAAGTTGCCCGCCGCGCTGCCGCACTGGCCGCAGCGGACCGCGAGCGAGGGCTAGGCGCGGGTCCCGGCCGCCCGCGCTATCCCATCCGCCGGCGCTATCCCATCCGCGAGCCGACCTTGATGACGACCTGGTACTGGCTGACCTTACCATCTTGGATGTTGCCGCGGATTTCCTGCACCTCGAACCAGCCGAGACTGGGAGTGCCAGCGGCCGCCGCCGTGATCGCGTTGGTGATGGCGTCCGATATGCTCGTAGGGGACGTGCCGACGATCTCGATCTTGCTGTAGACGGCGTTTGGCATCGGCGGTTTCCTTTGCGCGAGGAGGGCGGGGAAGCAGGCGCCGCGTGCCGCGACGTTCAATCCATCGGAGAATGTACCCCTTCGCCGACGTGTTGCAAACCGCTCTCAACTCGAGCCAAGCGGGCGCGGCGTAAAACAACATTAAGAGGAATAGAGCAAGCTTGATGCCTCCAGAAACGTGTTTTCTGCACGGGAGGCAGCAGACGCATGCACGTCGCCCAAGGCTTGCTCCGAAGCGCCGCCGCGGCGACGTTCGCCGTCGCGCTGGCAAGCGCGTTGCCGCAGCCCGTCGCGGCCTTTGACGAGGGCGCCGGCCGCGGCAGCGAACAGGCGAAGGGAGCCGGTCCGAGCTTTTTCGGGAGCATCGCGACCCGCTCCGCCGACTTGACGCCGGTTGCCAAGTGGCGGGCGGCCCTCGACCGGCATGCCGGCGATCGCGCGAGCGCTTGCTCCGTCGGCGCGACATGCCTGGGTGGGGAGTGGTCGACGCTGGTGGCCACGCTCAGACCGCTTGCACCGGCAGTGCAGGTGGTGCGGGTGACGGCGGCGTTGAATGCCGAGGCGTACGTCACCGACCACGCCAACTGGGGCATGAGCGATTACTGGCAGACGCCGAGGGAGTTCCTGGCCCGCGGCGGCGACTGCGAGGACTTTGCGATTGCGAAGTACCTGGCGCTGCGCGAGGCCGGCTGGGCGGCCGAGGACCTGCGTGTCGTGGTCGTCATCGATGAACGCCGCGCTGTCGGACACGCCGTGCTGATCGCGTCGTATCAGGGCAAGGCGTGGGTGCTCGACAACGTGACCGATGAGGTCGTCGAGACCGACGTCGTGCACCACTACCAGCCCGTCTTCTCCTTAAGCGAAACGGCCTGGTGGTGGCACCGCCCAGCGGCCGATCGAGCCTCTCGCAAAACGACACCTGCGAGCAGATAGTCCGGAGCGCCGGGACCGCAGGGGGTGGGCGGCGCGCGCGCACCCGACTATAATTGCGCCGGCGCGGGCGAGGCCGCCCAAACGGATGTGCACGAAACGCGAGGCTTCCGATGAGCGAGTGGTGGCGCGGCGCCGTCATCTACCAGATCTATCCGCGCAGTTTCCGCGACACCAACGGCGATGGGATCGGCGACCTTGCCGGCATTGTCGAGGGACTCGACTATATCGCCGGCCTCGGTGTCGACGGCATCTGGCTATCGCCGATCTACCTCTCGCCGATGAAGGACTTCGGCTACGACGTCGCCGATTATTGCGCTGTCGATCCCGTTTTCGGCTCGCTCGACGACCTCGACCGCCTGGTCGCGCGTGCGCACGCGCTGGGGCTCAAGGTGATCCTCGATCAGGTGTACTCGCATTCATCGGACCAGCATCCCTGGTTCCAGGAGAGCCGGCAGTGCCGCGACAACGCGAAAGCGGACTGGTACGTCTGGGCCGATCCCAAGCCCGACGGCACACCGCCCAACAACTGGCTGGCCGTTTTCGGCGGGCCGGCGTGGGACTGGGAACCGCGCCGGCGGCAGTATTACTTCCACAATTTCTTGAAGGAGCAGCCGGATCTCAACTTCCACACGCAAGCGGTGCAAGACGCCGTCCTCGCCGCGGCGCAATTCTGGCTCGATCGCGGCATCGACGGCTTTCGCATCGATGTCGCCAACTTCTTTGCCCACGATCCCTTGCTGCGCGACAACCCGCCCTCCTTCCATCCGGCGCCGGACAAGCCCTACTGGCTGCAGCGGCCGCTCTACACCCGCAACCGGCCGGAGACGCTGGCTTTCGTCGCCCGCTTCCGCGCGCTCATCGACCGCTATGCGGAGCGGATGGCGGTGGCGGAAATTGCCGCCGAGGACCAGATCGGCACCATGGTCGCCTACACCGACGGCCCCGATCGCTACCACACCGCCTACAGCTTCGCCTTCTTGCACGATGCACCGAACCCGCGCGCCATCCGCGCCGGCGTCGAGCGGATGCTGGCGGCGTCCGGGAGTGCGTGGCCGTCCTGGTCGTTCAGCAACCATGATGTGGTGCGGGTTGTCTCCCGCTATGCCGACGACGCCGATCGCGCTGCCCGCGCCCGACTGCTGATCGCGGTCTTGAGCACGCTGCGCGGCACGGCGTTTCTCTATCAGGGGGAGGAGTTGGGCCTGCCGCAGGCGCACGTGCCCTACGAACGCTTGCAGGATCCGGAAGGCAAGGCGTTCTGGCCACGGCACAAGGGCCGCGATGGGGCGCGCACGCCGCTCCCCTGGCGCGCCGACGCGGTGCAGGCTGGCTTCTCGACGGCCGAGCCGTGGCTGCCGGTCGATCGCGCCCATCTGCCGCTCGCCGTCGATCGGCAGCACGCGGACGCCGGCTCGGTGCTGAACTTCACCCGCCGCTTCCTCGCCTGGCGGAAACAGCAGCCGGCGCTGCTGACGGGCGCCATCCGGTTTGTCGATGCGCCCGAAATGGTCCTTGCCTTCGAGCGCGCCACGGCCGATCAGCGCCTGCTGCTGGTGTTCAACTTCGCACGTGCGCCTTCGACGGTGCCGCTGTCGATGACGGGTCCGCTCGGCGTTCTGCCCGTGCCGGGGTTGGATGGAACGTGGACCGGGACCGCCGCCGAGATCCCGGCGCTGAACGGCCTGATCGCCGTGCTGGGCGAGACCGGCGCCGATCGTCCGCCGGTGTGAGGAACGGAAGGCACCTTGACGGCGCTACTGCCCAGGTTGGGGGTTTCCTCCATTGCCGGTTTCGGCGTCTCTGGGCAAGGAACGGTAGCGCCGATGGAAAGCGTGAGCGGATTGTTCGCAGCCGCCAACTGGTTTATGCTGGCCGCAGGATCGACACTGCTCCGCTGCACGCCGGGCGGTGGGGAGGGGGGCGTCGTTGCATGAGATGCTGCCATTGACTGACCAGCCGGACGTGCTACGCGCGGATGTTGGGATGTGCCGCGCCCGGACGGGGCAACCAAGCCCCGCTTCGAAACGCACCTTGGAAGACAGCGTCTTTTATACCCTCGAAGACAGCGTCTTTATTTTGTCTCAATCTTGCTATAGAAAGCAGTAGATGGCTCAACTCCACATGAATCCGCTGCAGGCGGCGCTGAAGGAATGCCGAAACCATCTGCCGATGGTTGCGGCGTTCAGCTTCTTCATCAACATCCTTGTCCTGACCTCGCCCCTCTACATGCTGCAGATTTACGATCGCGTGCTGGGCAGCGGCCGGGTCGAAACGCTGGTTTTCTTGACAGTGCTGGCGACGGTCGCGCTCTTCATCATGGGCTTGCTCGATGCCATCCGCGGCCGCCTGGTCGGCCGCATCGGCCGCTGGTTCGAGCGCAAGCTGTCGCCGGAGCTGATCGGGGCCAGCCTGCGCGGTTCGTTGTTCGGGCTGCCGGTAGGCGCGCAGTCGTTGCGCGACTTGGGCCAGATCCGCGGCTTCCTCGCCGGCCCGGGGGTGAATGCCGTTTTCGACTCGCCGTGGGTGCCGATCTTCGTCGCCGTCATCTGGGTGATGCATCCGCTCCTCGGCATGCTCGCGCTCGGATCGGCGATCGTCTTGTTCCTGATCGCGATCGCCAACGAATACGCCTGCCGCGAGCCGCTGCGGGACGCGGCCAAGCTGTCGATCCTCAGCCACCAGCAGGCCGACCTCGCCATCCGCAATGCGGACGTGTTCCAGGCGATGGGCATGCTGCCCGGATTCCTTACCGGCTGGCACCGGCAGAACGATACCGCGCTGGAGCTGCAGCTGAAGGCAACCGATCGCTCGGCCGCGTTGATCGGCTTCTCCAAGTTCATGCGTATGTTCGTGCAGACGCTCATGCTCGGCGTCGGCGCTTACCTGGTCCTGAAGATGGAGCTGACGGCAGGCGGCATGATCGCGGCTTCGATCCTGTTGGGCCGGGCGCTGGCGCCGGTCGAGCAGGCAATCGGCGCCTGGCGAAGCCTCGTCGGCGCGCGCGACTCTTATCAGCGCCTGAAGAACCTGCTCGAGCGGCTGCCGGCCCCGCCTGAGTCGATGCCGCTGCCGGCGCCGAAGGGCCGGCTGGCGCTGGAGAACGTGTTTTACGTCCCGCGCGGGCGCGACGTCGCCGTGCTGAACGGCGTCAGTTTCGTCATCGAGGCAGGGGAAGCGGTCGGCATCGTCGGCCCGTCGGCGGCTGGCAAATCAAGCCTGTGCAAGATCATGGTCGGCTCCTGGGCGCCCACGCGCGGCCATGCGCGGCTCGACGGCGCCGATCTGTTCATGTGGCGGGCCGAGGAGCTCGGGCCCCACGTCGGTTATCTGCCGCAGGACGTCGAGCTGTTCGGCGGCACGGTGAAGGACAACATCGCGCGGCTGGCGCCCGATGGCGATCCGCAGCTGGTCGTGGAAGCGGCGATGACGGCGGGCGTGCACGAGATGATCCTGCGCTTTCCCGCCGGCTACGAAACCGAGATCGGCGAGGGCGGGTCTTATCTGTCCGGCGGTCAGCGCCAGAGGGTCGGCCTCGCGCGGGCGCTCTACGGCAAGCCGCGCCTGATCGTCCTGGATGAGCCGAACGCCAGCCTGGACAGCGAGGGCGAGGAATCTCTCATCGGCGCTATTCGTGCCGCCAAGGGGTGGGGCGCTACGGTCATTCTGGTTGCGCACCAGCCGCGGATCCTCGGCCCTGTCGACAAGATCCTGCTCCTGCGCAACGGCCGCGTCGAAATGTTCGGCCCGCGCGACGAGATCTTTGCGAAGCTGCGGCCGACGCGGGTCGGACCGACGGCGGATAGCAGACCCCGGATTACCGACCAGCCGGCATCGGCACCCTCGATGGGTCGCGGCGGCTCGGCAGGCTAGCGGCTGGAGGAAGACAAGCATGGCTGGAGAACTGCAAGTCGCCGGCAGCAACAAGCTGCCCGATGTCGTCCGCAGCCAACGGGACGGCTTCAGGCTTGAGCCGGTGCCGCCGTTGCGCCACGACCTGCGTCCCTCGGCGTGGCTCGGCATTGCCACGGTCGTCGTGTTTTTCGTCATCGGCGGCGGCTGGGCGGCGACCGCACCGCTGTCGGGTGCTGTCATTGCCGGTGGTCTCGTCAGCCCGGAGAGCAGCCGGCAGACGGTGCAGCATCTCGAAGGCGGTATCATCCGCGAAATCCGAGTGCGCGAGGGCGATCATGTTGAGGCGGGGCAGGCGCTGGTGACCCTGCAGGACGTCAGCGCGAAGTCGGATGTCGGCACGCTGACGACGCGTCTGCGCGCGCTGGCGGCGACCGAGGCGCGGTTGCGGGCGGAGCGTCTCGACGGTGATACCATCAACTTCGACCACCCCTCGCTCGCCGACCGCAAAGAGCCGGAAGTCCGCGCCGCGATCGAGCAGCAGATCCATCAGTTCAAGACCCGCCGCGCCAACGATCAATCGCGCGCGTCCATTCTGACCCAGCGCATTGCCCAACTACAGAAGCAAATCGACGGCGCTGAACATCAACTGATCGGGGTGCGCCGGCAGAAGGACCTGATCCGCGAGGAGTTGCGCGGCGTCAAGGAGTTGTTCGAGAAGGGCTACGAGCGCAAGCCGCGTATGCTCGAACTGCAGCGGACGGAAGCGGGTTTGCTCGGCAGCGAAGGCGAGATGCAGTCCCGCATCGCGCGGTCGCTGGAGTCAATCGGCGAGACCAAGCTGGAAATCAACAACATCAGGGTTACGCGGATGGAGGATGTCGACAAGGAGCTGACCGAAGTCCTCGCCAAGCGTAACGAGATTGAACAACAGATCCAGCAAAGCCTGGACCGGTTGGCGCGGACCCAGATCGTCGCCCCCGTCGCCGGCACGGTGCTGGACATCCGCTTCAAGACGCCGGGCGGCGTCATTCGTGCGGGCGAGCCGGTTCTCGACATCGTTCCGACAAAGGACAAACTGATCGTTGATGCCATGTTGAAGCCGCAAGACATCGATGAGGTGCACCCGAAGATGCCGGGCTACGTCGTCTTCCCGGCGTATTCGCAGCGGACAATCACGCGCGTGCCGGCGGTCGTCGAGACGGTGTCGGCTGACGTCATGACCGATCAGCGCAGCGGCGAGCGTTTCTACAAGGTCAAGGTCTCCATCGATCGCGACGAGCTCGCGCGGATCGATCCGGAGGTCGAACTCATCGCCGGCATGCCGGCCGAGGTCTACATCACGACCACCGAACGCACGCTTCTGCAGTATGTCCTGAAGCCGTTCCTGCAGGTGGTCGAGCACAGCATCCGCGAGAGCTGATCGCCGCGCCCGCATGCGCGGCGGCCTGCCCCGGCCTGCAATCGCATCGGCCGGCCGGGGCGCCCGCTGCACAGTCACCGCGCGAACGGAAAGCGGGCACTGAGCCGGAACGGCGCCCTCCGGTTCGGTTGCGCGAACAGGCAGATCGCGTCGATCGCGCCATCGTGATCGGCAAGGCCCGGGCCGAAGTAATCCACCAGCTCCGGCTTGAGCCGGTCGAACTCGAAGGCTTCGAGCCGGGTGGTCAGCGTCATGTGGAATTGCCACGCCTCGAACACGTACGGATAGCCCCAGCGCGCGAGCAGCTGATCCTGGCGCGGGGTCAGCCCGGCGGCGCGCCGCTGTTCAAGCTCGCCGGCACGCGGCGGGTGGCGAAACTCGTCAAAGTGCACGACGGCGGCATCGGCGAGCGCTCGCATCCCGGCGGACGGCTGATCCGGCACAAGGGCGATGAAACCGCCGAGCGCACCGACGACAAGACGCGGGGCGCGGAATGCGGCCCGCCCACAAGCGAACGAGGCGGCGCGCGCGGCAAGGTCGTGCGGACTGCGTCCAGGCGCCAGCGCAAACGGCGCCTTCAGCGTGGCATGAAAGCCGTAGCGGGCGGCATCCGCCGTGATTTCGGCAAGGCGGGCGGGCGAGAAGCCGGCGATCCGCGGCTGCTCCAGCCGCTGCCCCGTTGCCGCATCGCGGCCGAGCCAGCGCGACGCCAGGCGCCACAGGGCGCCTTCGACCGGCGGCGCGTAGTAGATCGCGTAACGGGGCGCGGGGCTTAATGGCTGCACAGGATCTCTCAACCGATGCTGCGCGACCGGTCCGGAGCGTGATCTAAGCAAACGGGAGCGACTGGAGAGCCGCTGTCGCCCGATCCGATCGCGATTTCATGTTATCTTAATACGGGACGTGCCTAATCGGGCACGAAGGGCTTTCCAAGTCTTGCATTCCTGGCTATTCACTTGTCCACCAAACGAAACCGCATGCGGGAAGCGCCGAGGCGCCCTGCCGTCGCCTCCGCCGGGATCCCGGTCGGGCCGATGGTAGCGCCCGTATTCCGCGCCGACCAGGACCGACGCGGAATTCCGGAGCCAGGATCGCTTATGGGGGGTGAACTCATTCTCACCAACGCACAGGTCGTGCTCGGCGACAGCGTCTGCCGTGGCACGGTGCACGTGCGCGACGGTGTGATCAAGAGCGTTGATCCCGACATGAGTCAGCTGCCGGCGGCGGTCGATCTCGAAGGCGATTTCCTGATCCCCGGCCTTATCGACATCCACACCGATAACCTGGAGCGGCACCTGCAGCCCCGGCCCGGCGTCGAGTGGCCGAACATCGCCGCTCTGGTGACCCACGACCGGCAGATGGCAACCGCGGGCGTAACGACGGTGTTCGACTCGCTCTGCGTCGGCATCGGCGACGACACTGGCAACGGCCGGTCGAAGGCGCTGATGCAGTCGCTCTTGGCGATGGAACAGGCGCAAACGGACGGGCTGTTGAAGGCCGAGCATTTTCTGCACCTGCGCTGCGAGGTCACGTCGCCCACGGTGGTGAGCAGCTTCGCGGCGCTCGTCGACGACCCGCTGGTGCGGCTGGTTTCAGTCATGGACCACACGCTCGGCCAGCGCCAGTGGCAAAACGTCGACACCTGGCTGAAGTTCACCGGCCATCAGCCGGGCGAAGCGGAGCTGGAGCGGATTCTGGCCGCCGCGCGCGAGACGCAGGCACGCTACGCGGCCGCCAACCGCCTCCAGATCGTGCGCGCCAGCCGGGAGCGCCGGCTCACGCTCGCGAGCCACGACGATGCGACCGTCGCCCATGTCCAGGATGCGGTCGACCAGGGGATTACCATTGCCGAGTTCCCGACCACGCGCGAGGCGGCAGCGCAGGCGCGCGCGTGCGGGCTGTGGATCGTGATGGGCGCGCCCAACGTCGTCCTCGGCGGCTCACACTCCGGCAACGTCTCGGCACGCGCGCTGGCGGCGGACGGCCTCGTCGACAGCCTCGCATCCGACTACGTGCCGGTTAGCCTGATCCACGCCTGCTTTCTCTTTCACGAACTGCTCGGGTTCGCGCTGCCGGACGCGGTCGCGGTGGCGAGCGCCCATCCGGCGGCGATGGTGGGGCTGAGCGATCGCGGCGTGATCGAACCGGGCAGGCGCGCCGATCTCGTCTGGGTCAAGGCCTACCGGCACATGCCGGTCGTCCGCGGTGTCTGGCGGCGCGGCTCTTTGATGGCTTGATGCCGTCAACGCCGGCTCGCCGCCGGTCGGGCGCTTGCATTTGTGGCCCAATCGCGCAAGGTTCGTGTGCGGCCCAGCGCGGCCTTGGCGGCGCGGGATTGAGCGGGAGGGCCGAGGCCTGAGCGAACGCATTCTCATCATCGATTTCGGCTCGCAAGTGACGCAGCTGATCGCGCGCCGGGTACGCGAGACCGGCGTCTATTGCGAGATCGTGCCGTTTCACCGCGCCGATCGGGCCCTGATCGCGCGCCTGGCGCCTACGGCCATGATCCTCTCCGGCGGGCCAGCCTCGGTGACGGAGGCTGACGCGCCGCGGGCAGATCCGTTCGTCTTCGCGGCCGGCGTGCCGGTGCTGGGCATCTGCTATGGCCAGCAGACGATGGTCGCCCAGCTGGGCGGCACCGTCGAAGCCGGCCTTGCCCGCGAATTCGGCCGCGCCTACGTCGAGGTGAGCGACGCCTGTGGCCTCTTCGACGGTGTATGGCGGGTGGGCGACCGCGAGCCGGTGTGGATGAGCCACGGCGACCGGGTGACCGCCCTGCCACCCGGCTTTCGCGCCGTCGGCATTTCGGAAGGCGCACCATACGCGGTGATCGCCGACGACGCGCGAAGGTTCTACGGCGTCCAGTTCCATCCGGAAGTCACCCACACGCCGCACGGCGCAGCGCTCTTGAGCAACTTCACCCATCGCGTCGCCGGCTGCTCCGGCGCGTGGACGATGAGCGCGTTCAGGGACCAGGCGATCGCTGCGGTGCGCGAACAGGTCGGCCCGGCGCGGGTCATCTGCGGGCTTTCCGGCGGCGTCGATTCCTCCGTTACGGCCGTGCTTCTGCACGAAGCCATCGGTGACCAGCTCACCTGCATCCTCGTCGATACCGGCCTGTTGCGCGACGGCGAGGCGGACGAGGTGGTGAGCCTGTTCCGCGGCCACTACAACATCCCGCTCGTGCACCGGGATGCGTCGGCGGCGTTCCTTGCCAAGCTCGAAGGCGTCACCGATCCGGAGGCGAAACGCAAGACCATCGGCGCCACCTTCATCGACGTCTTCGAGGAAGAGGCAAAGGCGCTGGGCGGCGCCGACTTTCTCGCACAAGGGACGCTCTATCCGGATGTCATCGAGAGCGTGTCGTTTCACGGCGGCCCCAGCGTGACGATCAAATCGCACCACAATGTCGGCGGCCTGCCGGAGCGGATGCGCTTGAAGCTGGTCGAGCCGTTGCGGGCACTGTTCAAGGACGAGGTGCGCGCGCTCGGCCGCACGCTTGGGCTTCCGGAGCACCTCGTCGGCCGGCACCCGTTCCCTGGCCCCGGCCTGGCGGTGCGCATCCTGGGCGAGGTGACAGCCGAGCGCTGCGCGCTTCTTCGCCGCGCGGATGCAATCTTCATCGAGGAGATCCGCTTGAACGGCCTTTATGACGCGATCTGGCAGGCGTTCGCCGTGCTATTGCCGGTGCGCACAGTGGGCGTGATGGGCGATGCCAGGACCTACGACGCGGTGGTGGCGCTCAGGGCGGTGACCTCGACCGACGGCATGACGGCCGAGACCTTCGCCTTCGACCACACGTTTCTGGCCCGGGTGGCGAACCGGATTGTCAACGAAGTGAAGGGCGTCAACCGTGTGGTCTACGACCTGACCTCAAAGCCCCCCGGCACGATCGAGTGGGAATGAAGTGAGTCGCAAGAAACCCGTTTTGGCGGTTTGGTTGAGCATCGAGGGAAAGTGAGGCTGGATGAGCGCGCGCGGACGATCCCCCGCCCGCCTGCAAGTGTTGGTGAGGCGTGCGTGCCAGTTCATCGCCATGTCGGCGAAGAAGCGCCTGGGCTCGCGCATGAGTTTCCTGAGCTTGCGCGCCCACAGCGGGGAAACGCGGCAGGTGGCGCGCAAAGGCAGCCCGGTGATCTGCGCGCCGTCGGCGGCCTGGTAGCGGCTGAAGCTCTCCCCCAGCGCCACGAACGGGTCGTGCGGCCATGCGCACGCGCGGCCCGCCTGGCGCTGGGTCGCGCGCCATTGGGCGATCGTTTCGACCAGCGCCGCACTGTTGGCGTCCGCCGCCAGCACGTGCCGCTTGAACCAGTGCGGACGCAGGGCGGGCTGCTCGTCGGCTTCCAGCGCATCAAACGTGGTGAGGCAGCCGCTGTCGACAAAGAAATGCGTCCCGTAGTCCTCACAGACACCAAAGTCACCCAGGATCGCAAACGGGATGCCGCGCGCCGCGGCCTGCAGGGCCACTGTCGAGCTCACGGTCAGGCACAGATCAGCCGCATCGAGCAGGCGTTCGACCGGCTCATAAACGAGACGCAGGTTGGCCGGCAGCAGCCCGCGGCGTTCGGCCAACCGCACGATGCCGGCCAAATGGTGGATCGTCGGCCTGAGCGTCGTCTCGCCCGGGGCATGGCGCGGCTTGATGACGAGGTTACGCTCCGGATGCGCGCGCGCATAGGCGATCAGGCGGTCGACGAGGTAGAGGCGCTCGATCCGCGATGCCGGCACGTCCGGCTGTTCGGCGTAGAGGATCGTTCGCGGCGGCCAGACCGGTGCCGCGCGGGGCGTTTCGCTGGCGCAGATGACGGTCGCGCCGAAGCAAAGGCCGCGATCGGCCGCCACGCCCAGTGCCGCGCAGGTTGCTTCGTAATGGGCGTGGTCGGCAGGCGAGTTGAACAGGATCAGATCGGCGCCAAAGCGGTTGGCAAGGCCGTGCATCTGATGGCGAAAGACGATGCCGGGGTAGAGCGCGATGGTCAAGGGCCGCGTCTTTCGGCCGCCGAGGGACAACCGCCGGAGGCCGGCGAGAACGGCCCGCGTGCGCCGGCCGTCGAGGCCGAGGACGATCGCATCGTAATCGATGAGACCCGCCTGAGCGATCGTCTCGGCGAGGGTTGCCGCCGGCAGCGGCGCGGCGTAGCCCAGTGCCGACAGTTGGCGCCTTGACACCTGCCCCGCGCGGACCCGCACCAGGCGGGTGTCCACCTGCCAGCCGGCAGCGGCAAGCGCGTCGCCGATCGGCTTGGCCGCTTTCAGGAAGGAGTCGAAGCTGGCGAGCACGAGTGCCCGCGCCGGTGCCGCCTTGCTCGGAACCGGCATCGGTCCTGAGGCCGCTGGCAGCGCTGCCTCCATCGTTATGCTCCTTCTCCGGCCAGGACCCCAGGGGCGGACCCCCGCGGGTGCCGGTTGCTACGCCGCCCGCGGTTCGTGCACCTCGAGCGGAGGCGGGACCAGCGCACGGACCATCACCTCCGCCTTCACGAAGTCGAGCGGCTCGTCGATCTCCAGGCACCGCTCCGCCGCCTGGACGAACAGGGCGACGCGGCCGAAGAAGCGGTGCCGTGCCGCCCGGAAGCCCTCGGTCCGCATGGCATAGACGGCGCCGGTCTCCAGATACTGCGGCTCCATGTCCTGCCGGCGCGGGCGGTTTTGGATGGCGTGGTTGATGCCGGAGGCGGCGCCGTTCGCCTCAGTGCGCCAGAGGAAGTGATAGAACGGGGCGACGGCAAGGGCGCAGTCGGCCTGATTGGCGTCGAGTGCGTCGATCGTGCCGTCGATATCGGCCGCCGTGGTCAGGGGTGACGTGCACTGCAGGAAAACGACGGTAGCCGGCAGTTGCGCTTCCGTCCCTGCGAGCGTGTCGAGGGCGTGGATTAGCGCCGCCTCGGAAGACGCAGTATCGCCGCTGATGCCGGCCGGCCGGCGGACGACGTCCGCACCGGCTGCGACCGCGACCGCTGCGATCTCGTCATCATCGGTCGAGACGATGACGCGATCGACGCGGACAGCCGCCAACGCTGCCGCGATGGTGTGGGCGATCAAGGGTTTGCCGGCCAGTGGGCGGACATTCTTGCGCGGCACGCCCTTGGAGCCGCCGCGGGCCGGGATGATGGCGATGCATCCCGGCCGCGTGGTGGTTCTTGGATCCGAGCGCATGGCTCAGGCGGCCCTGGCGGCAGCCGCAGGGTCGATCCACTTCAGCTTCGCACGCTGAACCTTCTCCACGTCAAGAACGTCGGTCATCTTGTAGTCGAGGCTCTGCCAGACGTTGCTCAGATCGCGGGTCAGGCGGCGCAGCCCGTCCGGCTCGAGCGATGCGGCGTGATCGGTGCCCTTCCAGGTCCGATCGAGGGTGAAGTGGCGTTCGATCCAACGCGCGCCCAACGTGGCGGCGGCAACGTCGACGGCGATGCCGAGGTGATGGCCGGAGAAGCCGACGTCCTTGACCCGATCGCCGAAGGTCTCCTTCAAACGCAGGATCTCGCCTAAGCAGACATCCTTGAAGGCGACCGGATAGCCGGACGTGCACGAATACAAGACCGCATCCTTGGCGCGGCCGCGAGCTTCGAGGAAGCGGACGATCTGCTCCTCCTCGTCTTGGGTCGTCATGCCGACGGAGAAGTGGATCTCGCCGGCAAAGTTGTCGCAGAGATAACCCAGCATCGGGAAGTTCAGGTTAGAGGCCGACGGGATCTTGATGAAGTCGGGGCTGAGCGCGGTGATCTCGCGCGCCGAAGTCAAGTCCCAGACCGACGTCGAATAGGTGATGCCGAACTCCAGGCACCACGCCTGCAGCTGGCGGTGCTGGTTGACGTCAAACTCGAGAAACTCCCGATGCTCGCCGTACGTGCGGCCGTAGCTGTTGGCGGGATTAGGGTGGGGTGCGTTGTATTGTTCGGGCGTCAGCAGCTCGCGCGGGCAGCGCTTCTGGAACTTGACGGCATCGGCCTTGCAGAAGGTGGCGGCGACGGCGATCAATTCCTTCGCGATCGCCATATCGCCCCTGTGATTGCAGCCGATCTCAGCGACCACAAGCGGAGCATTCATGTCGCAACTCCATAAATACGGATTGGGGGGGTCGTTCGCAACACAACCGAAAATCGCGTAAGTTTTTATGTGTTCGTGCTTAAGGAAGGATTACTCGCGAGCGCATTGCAGCCGGAGCGTGTGTTTGGGCTGCACGGCGGGTATGCGGGCTCTCCCGCGCCGGATCGGTACAAACTCGCGGCAAATCGCACCGAAAGCGGCAGCATCTTGTTAAGAGTTTGTTTCCTCCTGCGCCCCTAGACTCGGAGAGTCTTGCAAGACCGGACAGGTGGTTCGCGCTATGAAAACAATTTTGGCTGCGACACGCGGCGATCTGCAGGAAATACTCGCCCAGAACGAAGTGATTGTTAAAGATCAAATGTCGCTAAGACGGGCGTATTTTCCCAATATCGATAGTAAAATTATGGTCTATCCGCCCATTAGACTGCACTCATGGCCAGGAAAAGTTTGTGCGATCGGCGCACACACCTTTATCGGTGAGAGCCCTGATTTCGAGAATGTTCACTCAATCGGCATGTACTGCGCTATTGCCGGCCATATCATCGTTGGCAAGGCTGAGCATCCGACCAACTTTCTTAGCGTCCACAATGCCTTCTACACCGTCGGCGGCACGACTTCGTTTTCAAGCGAGCGCAGGGAGTATTTCGAGCGCAACAAGCGCCTCGTGATGAATGCAAAGGCGAAACACCGTGCCGCGAGCCGGACAGATGAGACGGTTGTAATCGGCAACGATGTATGGATCGGGGCTCGCGTGGTTATCCGCCGCGGTGTCACCATCGGTGACGGTGCGATCATCGGCGCCGGCTCTGTCGTCACACGCGATATCCCCCCATACGCGATCGCAGCCGGCGTTCCTGCGCGCGTGATCAAGAAGCGTTTCGACGAACCTACCGTCGAACGGCTCCTGCGGCTGAAGTGGTGGGATTACAGCTTACGATCGCTCGACGGGATCGACGTCACCAACGTCGCGGGCGCGCTTGATGAACTCGAACGACGTATCGCGGTCGGCAAGGCAGAGCGCCGCTGCACGCGGCACTTGTGCATCCGCACCGTCGGCGACAGCGGCTACGAAGTCGACGTGATGGAAGACCGGCCCGGCGCGCCGGCAAAGGTGTCGGCCGGCCGCAGCGATCCGGCATGGCCGTCCGGCGGGTCGGCAGAGCCGCGCCTGAGGCTGCTGTCGGCGCAGTCATAGAATCGGAACCGCATGGCCGCATGCGACCGGCCGGGCAGGCGGCGCGCGCACGATGGTCAGCATCAGCATTGACGAGGCGATGAGGATGAGCAACACGGCTTGCATCGTTTACGAATACGGTTCGCAGGAGAAACTGGCGAAATCGCTTGCCGCGGAGCTGGTCAAGCGTAAGTGGGAACCAATACTCAGGCATATTGATACAAGTGAGAATATGAATGGTTTCTTCAAGACGCCTGGCTTACTCGACTGTTCGGCAATTTTCCTGACCATTGGCGGTCCGCAGGCAATCGAGTTTATCGGGTTGTTTCGAGAATTTTGTATCCGGCGTGTTGCCAGCCGGCGTCCCCTTCTAGCCACCATACCGGCCGGGATTGTTCTCGACCACGTTCGCATCGGCACGTACCTTTATCGCCATGGCGCTGATATCGTTTATGTGAACACCATGCGCGAGCGCCACTTGGTCGAGGCGGCTTTCCGATCGGTCGGAGGCGGCACAACGCGCATCCTCGCCTGTCAGAATCCGATCCTGATGCACGGGCCGCTGCCGGCGAAACCGGGAAACCAGGGACGGATCGCGACCGTGCTGTTTGCCGTACAGACGGACATCCCCAAGTCGAAAGAGGAGCGTGCTTACGTGGCGCGCCGGCTGTGCGAATATGCCCAGAGGCACCCGCGACGCACTGTCCTGATCAAGCCGAAGCACAGGATCGGCGAGAAAAGCGGACATCCGCAGAAGTACCCGTATGAGGAGATATTTTCCAAGGAAGCCGCCCTGTACGGCTCGCCGGACAACCTGCTGTTCACCTATCAGGATATGGACGTGCTGCTTGACGAGGCCGACCTCTTGGTCACGATCAGCTCCACCGCAGCCCTCGAAGCCCTTGTTCGGGGCCGTCGTGCTGTCGCCATTACTGACTTCGGCGTCAAGGAGAATATCGGCAACTCGTACTTCCTTGGCTCCAATATTCTCGCGAATTTCGATGATATTATTGAGGATCGCCTTCCGGCTGCCGAACCCGCTTGGCTTCGGGAGCAGATGAATGCGCCGAGCTTTGTCGAAAGCCTCGCCACCGTCGAACAGATGATAACGCAGCAAGCGGCCAGCCGCGACAGCCTGCCGTTTCCGTATTCTTTCTATCTCGACGGTTGCGGACAATTCATGGCGAGCCGGTTCACCCCCCTCAATCGCTATCGCCTGAAGGATTTGCCGCAGCTGACGAAGGTCGTTGCCAGACCCGGCAAGACGCCAACCAGCAATGCGGACACGGTGACTGTGGGACCTGCCTCTGCCGATAAGCGCGTCGCGAAGGCGCGGCGGGCTGATCAGCCCAAAACCAGCCTTGAACGTCTCACACGCTACGAACAGGCACGGCGGTTACTTGCGGCGAACGATGCGAAGGGGGCCGAACTTATCTGTCGCGAGGCCTTGAGCCGGATGCCGCGCTCCGCCAAGCATCTGCGTCAGATGGCGAGCATTCTAGCCGCGCTGGGTCGAAAGGAAGAGGCGCGGCACTATCGCAAGGCCGCACGCGTGGCGCGTTGGCGCGTGCTCGGCCGGCTTAGCCGCTGGCTTGGAATGCCGGGCTCAAGTGTGGCTCCGTGCGGCCGGACGGAGCAGAAGCCTCTAGCCGCCTGACGGCCCGCACTTTTTTCGGACAAGACCACGCCTACTCATACGCGCGGGATGAGAGCCGGCTCCGCTCGCGTCTCGGTTTCGTCTCCTCAGCTCAAGACCGAGGTCCGCGCCTTCATCGTCGCCGCGCGAGCTTCGGCCTGACCGGCCTCGAAGCCGCGGGCGAGTGCCGCCATCGCGCCCAGCACCGTCTGTTCGGCCTCAAGCCAATGGTCGAGCGCGTTGCCGAAGGCGTTGCCGCTGCCCTGCCAGCTTTCGAACGCCATCACCCGGATGCGATCGAGGTAGGCATGCGGCGGCAGGCCTGCGAGTTCCTGCACCCACGCCGGCGCATCGGGCACGGCGTCGAGCGCCGCGATCACCCGCAGCTGCGACAGAACGTGCCGTTCCGCCGCCAGCCAATAGTCCTGCGCCAAGCCGAACTGGCGGCCGGCCGCATCCCACATGCACTCCGCCAGCTCCTGGATCCGCGCCACCGGCACGGCTTCCGGCAGCCAGCGGGGGGCGAACGCCGGCGGCAGATCGCGGACCGCGGTCGTCAGCCGCGCCGTCGCCTCCGTCATCTCGCGTACCATCTGCTCCGCCATCAGCCAGAAATCCACTGCCATGCCATAGGGTTGGATGGCGGACTCCCACAATGGACGGGCGAGCTCCCGGATATGATTTTCTGTTGAACTTTCCATGGTCGCGCCTTGGTCCCGAACCTCCCAGAAGAACCCATGACAGATTAACGAAAATTGATGCCGCGTGCATGACCTAATCGGGAATCGACAACCGAGACCGACCGTGGGCCATCGTCCCCCTCGGCTGCCTGGCCCCGAGTGGGGCGCAAGCGCACGGACAGCCGTCAACGAAATGCTAACGCCTTGGCGCGCATACTGCCGGTCATCCTGGTGAACGCAGCCAACCGCGAACCAAGGGGCCGCCGCAATCCGCACCGTCGCCCGCGCGCCGGAGCAGGAGGGAACCGATGCTAGCGATGATCAATCTGGCGATCGTGTCGATCTGGCTGTTCGCTGAACTGGTGCCGATACTGGCCGACCGCATGGCCGATCTTGAGTGCCAGCATCGAAATGACGAGTGGCGATAAGATTGCGTCAGCGCGCTTCGCTCAGCAAAACCATATCAAGCCTCGTTCTGTCTCGTCGTTACGGGCGGGGAAAAAAGCAATGAGCGTGATTTTCGCCGGCTCGTTGCGCCCTGTTGACGCCTGCACACGCGAGGATCTCGCGCCACCGCCTCAAAGCGGCGGCCTGTTCGCCCTCAAGCACCTGTATGTGGCTGCAATCACTTGCGTCGTCTCGCTCGGCATCGGGTTGCGCATCTGGGGCGTCCTTGCCGATCGCAGCTTCTGGGGTGATGAGAGCGCGCTGATCCGCAACATCGTCACGCGCTCGTTCGCTGGCCTCATGCTGCCGTTGGAAGACGATCAATCTGCACCGCTCGCCTGGCTGTGGGCGCAGAAGGTCCTCGCCGGCCTGATGCCCGATTTCGAGCTTGCCTTAAGGCTGTTGCCGCTCGCGTCCGGCGTCGTGGCGCTGATCGTGTTCGCCTGGTTCTGCGTGCGCTACCTGCGCCGGGCCGACGCCGCTTTTGCGGTCATCGCGCTCGCGCTGATGCCGACCTACCTCCTCTACGCGGGCGAGGTGAAGCAGTACATGACCGACCTCCTGTTCTCGGCGATCCTGTTGCTGCTCGCCTTCCGGGCGCTCGAAGCGAGACAGGGGAGGTGGCACAACACCATCGCGCTGGCGCTTACCGGTGTGATCGCGATCTTGTTCTCGAACCCGGCGGCGTTTGTCCTCGGCGGCGTCGGCACCGCCCTCTTCCTGCACAGCTGGAGCGAGCGGCGCAGCCGCGAAGCGATCGCAATTGCCGGAATATCGCTGCTCTGGCTGGCCGTGTTCGCCGCCCTCACCCTGTTCATGTACGGGCAGCACCCGGAAGCAGTGACAGTGATGCGCGGTTATTGGCAGCGGCTGTTCGCTCCGGTACCGCCCACCAGCGTCAAGGACATCTTTTGGTACTACAAGGCGCTCCTGGCACCCGCCGAGAGCGCGCTCTACTACGGCCGCATTTACGAGCCGGGCCAGGTCGCAGGCGTGGCGCTCGCAAGCCTCGTGTTCATCTGGGGGGCCTGCGAGATCGCCCGCAGACAACCGTTCCAGGCGATCGTGCTGCTGCTGCCGCTCGTCCTCGCTTTCGGTGCCTCGGCGCTGCAAGCCTATCCGTTCGGCAGCCGGTTCCTCCTGTTCGCAGCGCCACAGATCCTGGTTTGCATCGCAGTCGGCGTCGGCAGGCTGTGCACAACGCCGGGTCTCCCACGGCCCGTCGCAGCCGCCGTGCCGGTCCTCTTGCTGGCGCTGCCGCTTGCCGTCACCGCCTTCGAATACGCGCGCGCCGACGGCAAGCCGTTCGAGGCCGCCGATAGTCAGGCCGCGATGCAGACGCTCGGCGCAAACTACCGTCCCGGCGACGCGATCTACGTTTACAGCGAATGCTTGGCCGATTTCCGCCTGCAACGACAGCGCTACGGCCTTGCCGATGCCAAGGTGCTGGCCGGCCACCACGCGCCGGACGCTCTCGCGTACTTCTTTCACGATGTCGAACGGATGCGCCAGTACCGCCACATCTGGTTGCTGTACTGCGCGCATATCAAGCGAGACATCAATAGAATACACTTTCAGTCGCTTGAGTTAGTCCTGAAGGCGTACGGTACGCAAAAGCAAGTCATGGGTGACTTGAAACGGAGTTGGAGTGTCGTCCTTTACGAATTTGATCCCGAGCGCCAGCAAACAGGTCCGGTGATGTTCCCCAAGCCGGATTCCATCTATGCACCCTCCCACCCCTCTTTGAAGCTGCGCACCGATGAAAACTGATATGACGGAAGTCGCCGTCCTCATCCCCTGTTACAACGAGGCGCTAACGATCGCCAAGGTGGTGGCCGATTTTCGCGCCGCGCTTCCGTCGGCAACGATCCTCGTCTACGACAACAACTCGACCGACGGCACCGCCGATCGCGCCTGCGCCGCGGGGGCAGTGGTGCGGTCGGAGACGCTGCAGGGCAAGGGCAACGTCGTCCGCCGCATGTTCGCCGACGTCGAGGCCGATATCTATGTGCTCGTCGACGGCGACGATACCTACGAGGCCACCGACGCGCCCATGCTGATAGAACGGCTGCAGCGGCAGAACCTCGACATGATCAACGGCCGGCGGGTGACCGGCGTGGCCGCCGCCTACCGGCCGGGGCACCGCTTCGGCAACTGGTTCCTGACCTCGATGGTCTCGAAGATCTTCGGCAGCCGGCTGGCCGACATGCTGTCCGGCTACAAGGTGTTTTCGCGCCGGTTCGTCAAGTCGTTTCCAGCGCTGGCCTCCGGCTTCGAGATCGAGACCGAGCTGGTGGTGCATGCCTTGGAGTTGCGCATGCCGATTGCCGAAGTCGACACTGAATACCGCGAGCGGCCAGAGGGCTCGGCCAGCAAACTGCGCACGGTGCGCGATGGCATGCGGATCATGCGCACCATCATCCGGATGATCAAGGAAGAGCGACCGCTCGAGTTCTTCTTCGCGCTTTTCTCGATCACTGCCGTACTGTCTCTGGTTCTGGGTTCGAGTGTCGTCAGCGAATATCTGCAAACGGGTCTCGTGCCCCGGCTGCCGACAGCAGTTCTCGCAACCGGTATGATGTTGCTGGCGTTTATTCTGCTGGCCTGCGGCCTCATCCTCGATACTGTGACCGTTGGTCGCCAGGAGCTCAAGCGGCTTCACTATGTCATGGCTCCGCCCGCTGGTCCGGCCCAAAAAGGGGAGCGGAAGAGTGGTCTCAATTCGGAGCCGGTCCGCGCGGTCGCCTGAACGGGCGCGCGGACAACCCTGGCAGCGACCGCTTTCCGGCATGCTCGCGCGTTTGCTTGACCGGCGGCCGGCATCGCGTGAGGCGCTCGCCTTTGCCGTTGTCGGCAGCATCGGCTTTGGCGTCGATGCGGGCGGTCTCGTGCTGCTGTTTCACGCGCTGGACTGGGGGCATTATGCGTCGCGCGGCGCGTCGTTCCTCGTCGCCGTTACGGTGACCTGGTACCTCAACCGCACATGGACCTTTGCCAAGCGAGGCGGCGGCAACAAAAGGCGCGAGTACTCGGTCTATTTTCTCGTCCAGGTCGTTGGCGCCTGCATCAACGGTGCCGTTTATGCGCTCGGCCTTGCGCTCAGCCCGGCCATGCAGGCGTTCCCGCTGCTGGCGCTGGCCTGCGGCTCAATCGTAGCGATGGCGTTCAACTTTCTCGCCACACGCCGTCTTGCCTTCCCCGCCAACGCAAACCTGCCGGCCTGAGCCGTTCCGCGCTTACGATACCGGCAGCCAAGGCGCTTGCCCGCGGCCGTCGCGGCCGGTATGCCATGCAGCCGGGATTGGCTGACCGAGGGTTGCGAGCATGGCCTATGTGGTGCGCGGCGAGACGGGCGACTGGGAGGTCGTGGTCGGCCTTGAAGTGCACGCGCAGGTGATCTCGAAGGCGAAGCTTTTCTCCGGCGCGGCCACCGATTTTGGCGCCGAGCCGAACGCCCAAGTCTCCTACGTCGATGCCGGCTTCCCCGGCATGCTGCCGGTCCTGAACGGCCTGTGCATCGAACAGGCGGTGCGAACCGGCTTGGGCCTCGACGCCGAGATCAACCTGACGAGCGTCTTCGAGCGCAAAAACTACTTCTACCCCGACCTGCCGCAGGGCTACCAGATTTCCCAGTACCAGCGACCGCTGGTCGGCGAGGGCCGGGTGACGATCGATCTCGCCGACGGCTCGACCAAGGGGATCGGCATCGAGCGCCTGCACGTCGAGCAGGATGCCGGCAAGTCGCTGCACGATCAGCACCCGCGCTATACGCTCATCGATCTCAACCGGTCCGGGGTGGCGCTGATGGAGATCGTCTCCAGGCCCGACATCCGCAGCCCCGAGGAGGCCGGCGCGTACCTGCGCAAGCTGCGCGCGATCATGCGCTACCTCGGCACCTGCGACGGCAACATGGAGCAGGGTTCGATGCGCTGCGACATCAACGTCTCCGTCCGGCCGGTCGGCGAAAACGCGCTGCGGACCCGGGCGGAAGTAAAGAACGTCAACTCGGTCCGCTTCGTCATGCAGGCGATCGAACGCGAGGCCGAGCGCCAGGTGGGCGTCTACGAAACGGGCGGCACGGTGGTGCAGGAGACGCGGCTCTACGACTCCGCCCGCGGCGAAACGCGCTCGATGCGAGCCAAGGAATACGCGCACGATTACCGCTACTTCCCCGACCCCGACCTGTTGCCGCTCAAACTCACGCCGGAGTTCGTGGCGCAAATCCGGGCGACGCTGCCCGAACTGCCCGACCAGCGCAAGGCGCGTTTCATCGCCGCCTATGGCCTCAATGCGTACGACGCAAGCGTGCTCGTCGCCGAGAAAGAGGCGTCCGAATACTTCGAGAAGGTCGCGAAGGGCCGCGATGGCAAGACAGCGGCTAACTGGGTGATCACCAACCTGTTCGCCGTCCTCAACAAGCAGGGCCGCACGATCACGCAGTCGCCGATCGGCCCCGACGCGCTCGGCAGCCTGCTCGATCTCATCGCAGACGGCACCATCTCCGGCCGCATCGCCAAGGATGTGTTCGAGATCATGGCCGAAACCGGCGGCGATCCGCGTGCCATCGTTGCCGAGCGCGGTCTCAAGCAGATCACGGATGAAGGCGCGATCGAGGCCGCAGTTGCCAAGGTGATCGCCGCCAATCCAGCCCAGGTCGAGCAGTTCCGCGCCGGCAACGACAAGGTGCTGGTCTGGCTGGTTGGCCAGGTGATGAAGGCGACTCAGGGCAAGGCCAACCCAAAGGCCGTCAACGAACTCTTGCGGCAGCAACTGGGCCCGCGCTGAGAGTCCCCCGCTCCCAAGAGGGCCGCGAACGCGATCAGCAAGCCGGTCAACCGGAGCCCGCAGGTTGCGAGCACGGTATTCTCTTTGCGCGCAGAAAGGACTATTCTGTTCGAGTGTCCAGCGAGCAGCGCTTGCGAAAAGAGGGCCGCCATGAGCCCCGACGAGCCGCGCATTAAGAGCGATGACGAGCCACCGGCGCCGCCGTTCACCCTTCGCGACGCTGAGCGGATCGTGCGCAGACTGGCGCCGGCCCTGCAGGAACACGGCGCCTGGGTCCGCCGCGTGCACACGATGCTGATCTGCCGGACGCGGCCGGCGGCCGAAGATCTTGCCCCCGAAGGCCTGCGGGCAACGGAACTGGCCCGCTGGTTCCGTGAGGAGGAGACCGAGTATATCCGCCGGCATCCGCACTATGCGGAAGCCGCCGAGAGCTACCGGCAGGTGCGCGTCCTTGCGGCCGACCTGCTGCGCGCCATCGCCGGCGACGACCGCATTGCGTCCGCCGATTACGGGGCATTTGCCGGCGCCGTCGCCCGCTTCGAGGAGAACATGGAGGCCCTCATCAGCGGCCTGTGGATGCTGTTGAGGGAGACCGATCCCCTGACCGGCATCGCCACCCTGCCGGCACTGATGCCGCGGCTGCAACAGGAGCGCGATCGCCTGCAGCGCACGCATAATTTCTGCTCCGTGTGCATGATCGATCTCGATCATTTCAAGGAGGTCAACGACCGCTACGGCCACGCGGTCGGGAACAAGGTGCTGGAGGCGGTCTCGCGGTATTTCGCCAGCCGGCTCAGGCGCTACGATCAGGTCTGCCGCTACGGCGGCGAGGAGTTCGTGATCATGCTGCCGGACACCGACCTGGAGGCGGCGGTGCCGATCATCGAACGCTTGCGGGCGGGCCTCGCCCGGCTGCCGGTCATCCTTGACGACGGCACGCGGCTCACCATCACCGGCTCGTTCGGGATTGCCCCGTTAACGCCGGCGGAGCCGGTCCACGCCAGCATCGAGCACGCCGATCACGCGATGTACGAGGCCAAGCGGGCGGGCCGCAACCAGGTGCGCCTCTGGCAGGAGCCGGGAACGGCAGGCTGATCGGCTCACGGGCAGCTTACGGCGCGCGGGCGCTCAGCGCTAATCCCTAGGCGGCGAGCCTTTGCCGCGGGCGAGCGCAGCCTCGACTTGCGCGAGCTGGGCCCGCACCTGCGGCAGCCAGGGCGCGTCCGCCGGGGCTTCAGCGATCAGCCGGCCCCAAGTCGCGGCGGCGCCGGCGAAGTCCCCTTCCTGGGCCATGCGCAGCCCGAGGTAGTAACGCGCGAGCGGTGCTGCCGCCGCGTCCGCCGGGATGGACACAAACAGCTGTGCTGCCTCGTCGCTGACACGGCCCTCGTTTGCCGCCACCAGCGCCTCGGCCAGATCGGCCGCCGTTTCGGGGTCGTTGCCGCTCAAGCCGTGCGCCCGCCGCAATGCCGCGAGCGCGTCGGGCAGCTTGCCCAGGGTCCATTGCGCGCGGGCGAGCAGGCGCCAGCCTTGGACATCGTCGGGCGCGGCCTGCAGCCGGCGCGTGAGCGCCGCCGCAACTCCCTCCAGCGACTGCCGCTGCTCCGGCGTGAGTGCCCCCGCAATCGCCTCCTCCGTTTGCTGCCGCCGCGCCTCGAGCGGCTGGTCGGCAACCCCGGGCGCGCCGAGCT
>JBATPX010000244.1:0-2040 GCA_049291695.1 Defluviicoccus sp. | reverse complement strand
CCACAAAGAGCGCGAAGAGCCAAGGGCCGACTTCACCGCTGAGCCGGACGACCGGGTTCCCACATTGCGCCCTGCAACAGCCCCGATTTCAACCGCGGCGCCGCAAAATCGAGGAAGGCGCGCAGCTTGAGCGGCAAGAGCCGCTGGCCGGCATAGACGAGATTGACTGGCGAAGGGGGCGGCTCGAACTCTTCGAGCGCGACCGCAAGCGTTCCGGCCCGCACCGTATCCGCGATCTGGTACGAGAGCACGCGCGTGATTCCCAGTCCCGCCGTGGCCGCGTCGATGGCTGCCTCGGCGGTATTGACGATCAGGCGCGAGTGGATCGCGACAGACGCGTCGAACCCTCCGATCGCAAAGCTCCAGGCATCCGGAGACGTCAGCCCTTCGAACGTGACGCAGTCATGTGCGCCGAGTTCACCGGGGCTTTTCGGCGTGCCTCGCTCGGCAAAATAGGCGGGGCTACCGCACAACACACGTCGGATCGAACCGACCCTGATCGCGACAAGGCTGCTGTCAGGCAACTCGCCGATCCGGACTGCGAGATCGATATGCTCCTCCAGAAGGTCTACCACCCTGTCGGCCTGCACGATCCGGATGTCGATATCCGGATAGGCCTTGAGGAAGTTCATCACGACCGGCAGGACGTGCAGGCGGCCGAAGACGATCGGCGTGGTGATGGTCAGGTCGCCCTTTGGCGCCCGGTATTCGCCCGATGCAGCGCGCTCGGCTTCTTCGACGTCCTCAAGAATGCACTTGCAGGAAACGATATAGGACCGGCCCGCATCGGTCAGCATGAGTCGCCGGCGTGACCGGTGAAAAAGTCGGGTTCCGAGATGCGTCTCAAGCTCCGAAATCTTTCGGCTGACTGTTGCCAGCGGCATGCCGAGGCGGCGACCTGCGGCCGAAAGACTGCCGGCTTCGACAGCCTCCAGCAGAATTGACATCGAGTGCAGACGGTCCAAACGTCCCTCCACTTTTCGAGAGGATGCCTCCCGAATATGCCGTCTGTTTCTTCGATATGGAAGGACCTACGTTTCTCAGTACGAGGCCACTCCGGCCAAGCTTCAATAGGAAAAGACCATGTCCCGTATCCCAACCCCTGCGACGATCGACGCCGCTCCCGCCGCGTCCCAACCGCTGCTTGAAGCCGTCAAGAAGCAACTCGGCGTGGTGCCGAACATGTTCCGCCTCATCGCCAACAGCCCCGCCGCCCTCGAAGGCTATCTCGACCTTTCCGGCGCCCTGAACAAGGGAAGCCTGCCGTCGCCGACGCGCGAGCGCATCGCGCTCGCCGTCGCCGAGATCAACGGCTGCAGCTATTGCCTGTCGCCCCACACTTATCTCGGTAAGAACGTCGCCAAGCTCGACGATGCCGAGATCACCGCCAACCGCAGCGGCGCCTCCAACGATCCGAAGGCCGACGCCGCCGTCCGCTTCGCCGCCAAGGTGGCGCGCGAGCGTGGGCATGTGGGTGAAGATGACGTGCGTGCGGTCAAGCTCGCCGGCTACGACGATGCGCAGGTCATCGAGATGGTGCTGCACGTCGCTCTGAACACCTGGACCAACTACATCAACGAAGTCGCCAAGACCGACATCGACTTCCCCGTCATGACCGCCCGCAAGGCCGCATGACGTCCACTCGGGGAACGCACTCCGGCCGGCGGCGCACGTCGCGTCGCCGGCGATCTCGGCGCCGCAAACGCCGACGAGCATGGTCTGATGCGGCTGCGCATCGCCAGCATCAACGATGCTCCGATGACGGAGAGTGATCGAAAGTACCACTGGCTGCTCGGTCGCCGCCCTGACGATCATCCTTCCTTGAGCGATCTCGGCCTCTGAGGAGCGCAATCATGGCCACCGCCAAAGCATACCCCAGCGACGTCGCCTTCACGCCGTCCGTAAAGGCGGTGCAGGCCCGCAAGGGTTCCCGCCAAGGCTATGCGCGAGTGGAGGAACGAGGCTCCTGGGAGACCAGGATCACCCCCGAGCTCGCAGCCTTCATCGAGGCGCAGACGAGCGTCTTTTTAGCCACCGCGA